>NZ_JABKAU010000049.1 GCF_013377885.1 Hymenobacter lapidiphilus | reverse complement strand
GATTTAAACAGCTATCGTCTTTGCTATAGGGTACGATAAGAGCCCGATTATCGTGCCCTATCCGGCTATAAGATACTAGGCAACCGGTCATTGCTATTCTCGCTCTTACGCGTCCCCTGCGTCAAGCTCCGGCTTTGGCTTGTAATCCGCGGTTGCTACCTTGTAGCGCATGAAGCCGGAGATGAAAGAGTTATCCTTATCTACTTTAGCCCACTACGCCATTACGTATGAGCCGTGCCCGCCCTTGCTGCGGGGTTCCAACAGCCGCCGGCTTAGCGCGGAAGAAATTACGGAGACCTGCGAGCTGCTGCTGGCCACGGCCCGCCACTACGCCTGCCGGTACTGGCTCCTGGACGGCCGCTCGCACCAGCAAGCACAGCCCCAGGCCCTCCACGACTGGATGCGGGACGAGTACTTTCCCCGTCTCTCACGGGAGCTGGGGCCGGGGACTTGCCTTTGCTTCCTGGTCCCGGAGCCGGTGTGGATCGGCTTGCCGGCGCTGGGCTACGGACAGTTGCAGAATGGCTTTGTTCACGGCGTACGGATGGGGTGGTTCACCGACGAAGTAGCTGCCTTGGGCTGGCTGGCCAGGCAACGGACCTAAGGGCCTAGGGGCCTCCACCGCCAAGTTGTTGCCCCACCCTTTTGCAGGCGTAAAAAAGCAAGGTTTGGGGGAGTGAGGAAAGTGATGAGCCAATTAGCCCTCCCTCGCCCCGCTGCCTTGAATATTCCCCGACTGCCCCCACTTTTAATGCGCTCCGAAGGCTAGCGGACTCAACCGGACTACCAGACCCGGCCGGCATCCAAGTGCTCCAGAACATCCGTGATCCGGCTTATGTACTCGGCCCCAGGCGGCAGTTGCGTGCTCAGGTGCCGGGCCAGCGAACCACAGAACAGCAGCTGACAGCCGGGACAGAGCGCCCGCAACGTCTGCCCGAATTCACCTACGCGCTCCGGCATCATGCCGGCCGTCAGGACCGTAAGCACAATACCGGGCTTAAACGACGCGCAGGCGGCCCCTACATCGGGCAACGGCATGCTCTGGCCCAGGTACAGCACCTGTTGCCCCCGCCGGCGCAGCCCGTAGGCCATAAACAGTAGCGCCAGCTCGTGTTCTTCGCCTTCGGGCAGAAACAACAGCCACCGGGCCGCGCCCGCCGGCGGGTAGGAGGGCAACGCGTCGAGCGCGGCCAGCATCTTTTGCCGGACCAGTTGCGAGAGCAAATGCTCCTGGGCAATATTGAGGGCCCCGGTTTGCCAGGCCAGCCCGATCCGCTGCAACAGCGGGTACACCAGGTGTACCATGACCGGCTCCAGGCCCTGGTCATTGATAGCGTCCGTTAGCAGGTAATGCAGCCGGGGCTCATCCAGATCAAGCATGGCCGTCATCAGGGCATTGAGGCGGGCGGCGAAAGATGTGGATACCGTGGCCTGTAGCTGCGCCGCGGCCTGGGTTCTTTCTGTTTCGCTGAGCTGCATCACCCGCGAGATGCGCCAGCCGTGGCCACAAAGCGAGGCGACGTGCAGTAACCGGTGCAGATCGTCGTCGTCGTAATGGCGCAGGTTGTTGGCCGTCCGGCGGGGAGTCAGCAGGCCGTAGCGTAGTTCCCAGGTACGGATCGTGTGCGCTTTTATGCCCGTAATCTGCGCTAAATCACCAATTAGATACTGAGCCATACATTATATAAAGCCAGACCTGTGGCCGCTGCCGGGTAACTCTCGGGCAACGCACGGAGCAAGGTACAGAAAAGCTCCCCGGATACGGCTCGGCCCCGCTTGTAGCGGTACGGGTTGTATCCGGGGAGCTTGCCTCGGCTGGTTAGTAGCGGGCTAGAACAGCCACCAGCGACGATGCTTTGGGGAGGCTTTCGCCGTGAGCAGCTTCGTTGGCAACAACGTCACATTCTGCGTATAGCGGCCCTGCAACGTTACGTCTTCCTCCGCGTAGCCCCCATACCCATACTGTAGCTGCTGGGCCTGGCTGGCGGGCAGCACCAGCGTATAGTTGCCGTTGGCATCGGTGCCCGCGCCCCGGCCCGTGGTTTTGTTGATAACGGTAGCCCCCACCAGTGGGTGGCCGTTTTCATCCAGAATGCGTCCCCGCACCGTGACCATGCGCAGGGTGGAAGCGGATGCGTCCGCGCTTGACACGGAGGCCATCACGGTCTCGGACACGGTGGGCACCTCCGTGGGCAGGTTGGCTTCCGGCAGGTTCACGGCCGCCATCGAAGCGCCGGCCACCAGGGCCGCCCCTGCTACCAATGTAGCCGCCCGCCGCCGGAACCGCTGCGGCTCCGTGCGGATAGCGTCCAGCTGCCGGCCCACCCAGCCGATCGGTTTTACCGATTCGCCCTGGTGCTGCATGTCGTGGAAGCGCAGCAGCGTTTCGTCGCCCAGCTGCCGGTTGGCTTTCAGGTAGGCCTCTACGGCCTGGGTGTTGGGGCGCGATAAATCGCCGCGCAGGTAAGCATCCCGGTACACGGGCAGCAGCGCCCCTGTAGTCGAATCAAAAGGAGAAGCGGTGAGTTGCATAGGATAGAAGTAGGGGAGGATGAGTGAGACAACACCCTCTGCTCAGCCACGACGAGTAGGTGCTATCTGTGAAAACGAGGAATAGGCACTAGAAGCAACGCCATGCCGCGCGGCAAAACCCGGAGCCGGCTCGCGAAAAGGGAGCCGGCCTCGCCGGTCTTTACTTGAGCAGGTCGACTTGCTGACGGAGCACGTCGCGGGCAATGGCCAGGTTGGTATCGCGGGTGTTTACGGCCAGGTAGATGAATTTTTTACCCCCGTCGATCAGGTTAATCAGGTGGATTTGGTTGGTGAGCGTAATAAGGATGTCATCAATTGCTTCGCCCGAAAGCTTGAGTGCTGCCATCGCCTTCTGCTTCTGCTTCACCACTTCGGTGTTGTAGGCGGCCGCGGTTTCCGGATTGAGCGCGGGCGAATTGGAGTGCGAGGCCAGCACCATGCCCGATTGGGCATCTACGATGGCAATGGCCAGCAGCTGGGGCAACTCGTCGAGGATGTTCTGAACAGCCTTGCCGGCGGAGTTAGTAGTAGAGTAAGCCATGCAGTTGAAAAGAGAAAATGGAGAAAGAGAAAAATGGGAACGTGTAAAAAGCTAGCTGCTGTGTTGTTGCAAAATGGCCCGGGCAATGGCCAGGTTAGTGTCCTTGTTATCGACTACCAGATAGAATAGCCGCGCTCCATCCTGGCTCACGCGCAGCAGATGAGCCTGCGTGGTCAGCGAAATCAGAATGTCGTCAATGCGTTCATCGGCCAGCTTCAGTGCGGCAATAGCGCGCCGTTTCTGCTTGATTACCTCCGCGTTGTGGGCGGCCGCCTTGGCCGGTTTAAGCGCTGGCAGGGCGGAGTATGCGGCCAGGCTTTGCCCACTTTCAATCTGAATCACGGCGATGGCCAGCAATTCGGGTAACTCCTGGCGGATGACCTGAATGGTTTTTTCGGCTCGCTGCGCCTGCTTGCTATCAACCGCCGGGGTGCCCTTGCCGGCCAAAGCTTGAAGGCGAGAGAGTAGGGGTATATTCATATGATACGGTTACTATACAACGGTGAACGTGTGCAGCAAATACGGGAATGCCCACTCTTTGTTTAACAAAACTATCGTTTCAGTTAAGCAAAACAGGATGTATTCGGCGAACATGCCCCATATCGGGATGAACAACCATTTTGGGACGTTTGCTTTTCCATTTTAGAATAACGGTTCAGCTTGGGAAAAATCAAATTGCCGCTGTGCTTGAGACAAGCCCGTTTCGATGATTCTCATTGCCTTAATCCCTTCCACAAGCCATGGTCCCACACTTTCTGACTCTCTGTTCGTCTTCGAACCGTAGCTAGCACGGCTGGTTAACCGAGTACTTCTTGCGTGCGCACAACTCTGTTCCATTGAATGAGCTTTTCTACACCGCTACCACCTTGCAGGTGCAGGTTTGGCTACCATTGCTCGTTGAACGGTTTGAGCACTACCGACAGGAAGTTGCACAAGCACTGGTTCCACCCACTATAAAGCGAGCGGGACCCAGCGCTTCGTTGTAGCGGCTGTCCTGAGCTGAACCGGGCCAACGCCAACAGCATGGAAATTAGGTTACCTCCCACACCTTTTTCCCTTATCCGCGCAAGCCAGCCCATGCATACCGATACGTTATCCACTGCCGACGGCGGCAGCTGCACGCTCACTTTTGAAGAACCCGCCGGCTGGCTGCGGGCCACGTGGCGCGGGCATGTGGACCCGGTGGAGGCCGTGCGCGGAGCGGAGAATTATCTGGCCCACGCCGCCCTGCGGCCCTGCCCCTACCTGCTCAACGACAATTCTGCCCTGCTGGGCCCCTGGTTTGATTCGGTGGATTGGCTCGAACGGGTATGGTTGCCCCATGCGCTGCGGCTGGGGCTGCGCTATATCGCCCATGTGGTGCAGGCCGATATCCACACCGACGTGCTGACACGCACCTTCCCACCGGCCGTGCAGGGCCGGCTGGAGCTCCAGATTTTCTCCGCCGTGGTCGAAGCGGAGGAGTGGCTGCGCAGCAAGCGGCACGACTGATGTAGCTGGCTGCCCAGCGGAGACAAAAGGCGCCTTCCCTTCGTCGTAATCAGGCCGACTCGCCTGTCCGGGCTACCTGCTTACTGGCTGCAGCAGGCGGAATCTGGGGTCGGCTATGGCAGCGCCATCACTTTCCAGCGGATGGCGGCGAGCGTTTTCCGAAGTACTTTAGCTTCAAAAGACTAGTTCACGTAAGCGGGGCATATGACTCCTTCCAGCCTGAGTAATTACTGTGATACGCTCTACGCCCAATGGAGCCCGGAGCAGGCCAGTTGGTTCCAGCCGCAAGCCGCGGCTTCCTTACGCCTGTTTGCGCACGCCAACCTGCCCTTCGATGCGCCCATCGTCGACGTAGGGTCGGGCCTCTCGCCGTTCTTCGACAAGCTGCTGACCCAAGGCTACGTAAACCTAATCGCCACGGATCTGAGCGCTACCGCTCTGCACCAGCACCGGTGCCGACTGCCGCCCGCGCAAGCGGAGCGGGTGCTGTGGGTGGTCGACGACGTGACGGCCCCCCAGCACCTGCCCTTGCTCGACCCCGTGCTGTTCTGGCACGACCGGGCGTTACTGCACGGGCTGATGAGCGCCAGCCAGACGGCGACGTATTGCCGCCTGTTGGACCACATGGTCTTAGCCCACGGCTGGGTCCTGTTAGCCGCGCGCGCGCCACAGTCCGGCCCTCCCTTGACCGATGCCGGTTTGCTGGTTCAGCCCTATGGGGTGGCCGAGTTAACGGCGTTGCTGGGGGCCGATTACGCGCTGCAGTGTGCCTTGGACGAAGTGCACGAGACGCCCCAAGGGGAAAAGCAAACTTATACGTACGCCCTCTTCCAACGCAACGCCACGAGCCGCAGGGGTGCCTGGCAGTAGCTGGCAACACGTTTAGGAAGGCGCACAATCCATCGCGAAGGGCCGCGGGATTCTTTCGCCCAGGGCATGGTCCGATGAACGCAATGAACTGCATGCTGACGAACACCTGCCACGCCTTGCTGGCAAAAGCGCAGTTATAGGGGTGAGCGCCTAGCAAATCAAGCGGTTTTCGTTTACCTAACCGGTCCGAACAGCAAAAGCGCGTGAGGGTTCCTCAACCGGGCTGTGTGGGCCTACATGGCAAAAAAGGTGTGGCTCGCCCCTGCCGAGTGCCTACTCCGAAAACAAGTCCCATCTTGCCCCTTTACGCGGATCAACTGCCGCCAGCGTCTTTGTTTCCTTTCAAATTCCATGCCTTCGCACGCCCTTTCCATCCGTCCCTTTATCGGCGCCCGAGACTTCGCCGTGTCGCGCCGTTTCTACCGCGCCTTCGGGTTCACCGAAACGGTTCTCTCCCCCACGATGTCGCTTTTCTCCCGGCAAGGCGCGAGCTTTTACCTACAGGATGCCTACGTGCCGGACTGGGTGGACAACACCATGCTGTTTCTGGAAGTCGCGGACGTGGCGCAGTACTGGGCCGAACTGGCGGCCCTGGACTTGCCCGGTCAGTTCGAGGGGGTCCGCCTCGTGCCCATCCGGCAGGAAGCCTGGGGCAAGGAAGGGTTCGTCCACGACCCCTCCGGCATCCTGTGGCACATCGGCGAGTTTAGCAACGGATAACGCATTTCCGACGGCCGTGCAAACTGGTGGCGTTTCCGGGCGCGTGCCGTCAGTACAGGTGACACCGCTAGATACAGCTGGCGTTCAGCCAAACGGTGGCAAGGTAAACGCTCTCCGTTTGCTGAAAGGAGCGTTTCCCACGTACCTTGGAATAATGAACCGCCGCAACAACTACTGTCTACTCTTGGTCCTCGTGGTGGGACTGTTGCCTGGGAGCATTTCTGCGGCGTGTGCTCAGAAGAAAGAGCCTCAAATCAGGAATGGCTCACTAACAGAATGGTGGGGGCCATTATACCCGATCAAGACGGTAAAAGAGTACAACGATGCAGGCCAGTTAACAGAAAGAACAGTCTATGCGCTGCTGGTGGCGACACATCATTCGTATGATTCGACTGGCCACCTAAAGTTCAAGTCCCGACGTCCATTCGTAATGATTTCTACCACAAGGAAGGATATTAGCTACTACCCAAATGGGAAGCGCCGGCATGTTGGAAACCACTTTCCGCACACCTACATACGTCGATACTGGTACGAAAGCGGGCAACTCAGGTCTGTGTTTCGTAAGGGGCTGTGGGGAAACATCATCAAGGAATGGGAGAATGGCAAAATGACTCGGATTCGCTATTCCAAAAAGGAGTTGAGAAATAGACAGAGAAATAGCCGTTGGCATTAGTGAGTACGCACCCGTTTCTTCAGTTTCTTGTTGGTTTGAATGAAATACTTCCGGGTGCCCACAGTTCATTCAAACGGTCCGAAGGTAAACAGGTGCTGTTCGGTGGAAGGAGCGTAAAATTTACCAAGTAGTTTGGTCGTTGGTCCTCGTACTGTAAATCGAAGGCCAAGGCATCTGCCCCAATTCCTCGCTTACCCTCTCATGTCCGCTCTGCTCCCGTTTTCAACTGCTGCGTTTGTCATGGCCTGCCTCGGGACCATTCCCAGTTTCGGGCAAGCTGGCCTCACCCCATCCCCGGATGGCACGGCGTATTCCGTGGCCTGTTTCTGTGGGGACACAATACCTCGGCCGTTGTGGCTTCCCACGGGCTACGTGGTGAGCAATCCCAATTGGTACGGCGAAGGCAATATGCGGGCGTTTGTCTACGCCGACAAGAGTGTAATTTCCGTGCTGTGCGGTGCCAACGCCACATTAAGCCTGCCGAAAAAGAAAAAGAAGGGCTTCTTCGACCGAAAAGTTGTTTTGCCCGGCTGTTGTTGCCAACTCATGTATACCCATGTGCCCGCAGCACGGGTAGCGGACTTTAATCGCGCATTTGACGAGGCCAGTAAGCCGTAAATGGAGGTTTACTTAAAGGGTCAGAAGGTAAACGCGCTCCGTTCAAAGTAAGGAGCCAATCTTTGAATCCATTATGACGCCTTCCCCCCTTGAGCAGGCCGTGCTCTCCTTCGTGCAGCTACGTACGGGCGGCGACGGCCCGGTGTCGCTCGACACGCTGATCTTCGACGAGCTGCAAATCGACGGGCTGGACGCCTACACCTTCATGGAGGACTTCATGAACGAATTTGACGTCGACATGAGCGGATACGACCCCGAGCGGTACGCCATGAGCGAAGCCGATTTGGCCAATATTTTCAAAACATTGTGGCGCGCCGTATTCAATCGCCGCGCATTGGTAAAATTTTCCTTCCCGGTGCGCCACCTACTTGCCGTAGCCCAACAAGGGCAGTGGTGTGATTACCATAAGGCCTCCTCCACGACACCAGCAGCTACATAAGCATGCTCATGGACCCTATGTAAGTGGAGTTTAGCCAAAGGGTCGGAAGCTAAACGCGCTCTGTTTGAAAAAAGGAGCGTTAGTGTTGCTCTGGCACGCGATGGTAAGTGGAGTTGCCGAGCGGTTCGTAGAAGGGCATATAGCGCGAATTGTCCACGAGTTGATACTGGACCACGATGGACGGACAGCGAATGGCAAAGGGTGGGAGTGGCGAGCGGGTATATAGCGTCAGCGTGTCGTGGGCAAAGCGATACTGGAAGGGGTCGAGTCCTTTGACCATGCCCGGCTGACCTTGGTCGTCCCACCCAATGGGACGGTTATTATCGGCGACTATAGAGATTTGACTGTCACTAGTAATGCCCCAGTTGTAGCTCTTGACAAACACCGTATCGCCTTTGCTCGACACGAGCGCCGCACTGCTATAGACCCCATTCGCACCGTCACCATCCTCGCCACACGAGGTCAGGAGGATTACGCAACAACTAACGAACACGCGGTTTATGAACATGGCGACAAAGTAATGCGCAGGTAGGCGACGGAGCGAGAAAGCTCTAGCCGCCGGGACCTTTGAATCGTTCACTGAAAGGGTACTGGCTTAGACACACCGCAGTCGGATCAAGGAAGGGTTTATTACACCCCAAACTGCCGCAAATGGTGGTCTAGGTGCTTCCAGGTGACCTCCCCAAACTCCTGGGCCGTCAGATGACCGAACACGGGATGCTCCACCCCCTGCGGGCCGTATTTTTCGCGCTCCAGCAAGCCCAACAATACGTCACGGTCCGCTTCGAAGGTGGTCGGCAAGGTCATACCGGCCTCGGCATCCAGTTCTTTTAACGTGCGCATGCCCGGCTTGAAGGCCTTCAGGCGCGATACGACCAGCCACTTCACCAGTGGTTTAATAAAACCGGGCAGGCGCGTCGAGCTCACTACTTTCTCCCCGCGACTGACGCGCAGTTGGTCGGTGCAGTGCACCACCATTTGGCTGGCCGTCATTTTGCCCCAGTGACGGACGCTAACCGGCCGTAGCTGTTGGATGCGTGCGCACAAGGCGTCATTGTCACTGGCGGTAAGAAAGTTAGCGCTCATGGGGCAAAAAAAGGATTAATGGAAAAGGACGGCTTCTCGTGGCAAGTCTTTGGGGTCTGACTCGTAAATTGAGGGCATTATTGTTGTTCGCTCTGCGAACACAACTCTATTTCTGTCACATCTCTCTTTGCTGAAAACACGGCCCGCCTTAAATTAACACGTTATGATGCACACCTACGAGTCGTTTGCTTGTCTCACAACGAGGGTACTTAATTGGTCCGCACATGCGGTTCTATGGCTGCTGGTGATGGCTGTTTTGCCGGCCATGGCGGCCTCTGAACCCCTGATTTTTGCCTCCCACGCCCCGTCTAGTCCGGCACGTTCCCTGGCCACCATCTTAACCGCCGAAGGGTCCTTGCGGCCGGGGGCCACCGGCGTCTTTAATGCGCGCCGTTTCATCATGCATACGGCTCCCAGCGGCCAGCCGATCTTTCGCCCAGCTGGGGTCGGTGATGAGCGCTGGCAGGATGACTTTGGCTTGCCGAGCGGGCCTAATGGTCGGGTGCTGGCCGTTATACAGGCGGGTACTGACCTATTCATTGGCGGGGACTTTACCAGTGTGAACGGAGTGGCAGCTAATCACATTGCCCGCTGGGACGGGACCCGTTGGAGCGCACTCGGCACAGGCACCGCCAATGGGGTGAGCAACACCGTCTTTTCCTTGGCTGCCGCCGCGAACGGCGATGTGTACGTGGGGGGCTCTTTTACGAGCGCCGGCGGTCTTCCTAGCTACAGGGTGGCCCGCTGGAACGGCACGAGTTGGAGCAGCCTGGGCGGCCCTACTACTATAAACACGTACGCCTCAGCCCTTGCCATCGCCAGTAATGGCGATGTGTACGCCGGGTTTTTCACGTCCCTCCCGCAAGGGAGGGCCGCCGGCTCCGTCGCCCGTTGGAATGGCAGTGAGTGGAACGCGGTGAGAGCCAGCACAGGGACGGGCATGAATAATCCCGTCGTGTCATTGGCCATCGCGGGCAATAACGACGTGTACGCCGGAGGCTACTTCAGTACAACGGATGGGAAGACGACCCGCAACGTGGCCCATTGGAATGGCTCCACTTGGGAACCCTTAGGGAACGGTACCAACAGCGACGTGGACGCTATGGCGGTAGCACCCAACGGCGACTTGTTGGTTGGCGGGCGCTTCACCATTGCCGGAGTGGTTGCGGCTAACCGGGTGGCCCGTTGGAACGGCACTACCTGGAGCAGCCTAGGCACCGGTTTGGCCAATGGGGTGAGTAACTTTGTGTACGCCCTGACGGTGGGTCAGAATGGCCATGTGTACGTAGGGGGGCTGTTCTTACAAGCCGGGGGACTCCCGGCCAAACGCTTGGCCCGTTGGGATGGTACTACCTGGAGCAGCATGGGGGCAGGTACCGGCGATGGGGCCGACGATGTCGTTATGGCCCTGAGGGCGAGCAGCGACGGCAGCGTTTACGCCGTCGGCAATTTCACCCAGGCTGGCCGCGTCGTGGCCCTCAAAGTTGCCCGCTGGACGGGCAACAGTTGGCAGGCGTTGCGAACGGGGGTGGCCAATGGGATAAAAGGGTCCCTGAATGTGCTGGCCGTGGCCCCAAATGGGGACGTGTACGTCGGCGGGCAATTTACGCAGGCCGGCGGGGTGGTGGCCCGCAACATCGCGCGCTGGGATGGGACCAACTGGAGCGCGCTGAGGGCAGAAGAATACGACGGCGTAAACAGCGTGGTCTACGCGCTGGCCGTGGCCGCCAACGGCGATGTGTATGTGGGCGGTGGCTTCACGCAGGCCGGCCGCGTAACCGCGAATGGAGTGGCCCATTGGAATGGGCGCGCCTGGAACAGCTTGGGTACGGGTGCGGCTAACGGCGCAGAAAGTGGTGACGTGACGGCCTTGGCCATGGCTCGCAACGGGGATGTGTATATGGGCGGCCGCTTCACCCGGGTGGGTGGTCTGCTGGTGAACCACATCGCACGGTGGGACGGGACGACGTGGCACACGCTGGGGACGGGGAATGATGCCGGTATTAGGGGGAGCGTGTTGGCCCTGGCCGTGGCTCCCAACGGCGACGTAATCGCCGGAGGTGAATTCCTCCGGGCGGGCGCAGGCACAGCTAACCGGGTGGCCCGCTGGAACGGCACCACCTGGAGCAGCCTGGGCACCGGCCTGGCCAATGGGGTGAACAACACGGTTTACGCACTGGCGGTGGCAAAAAATGGGGACGTGTACGTGGGGGGCGAGTTTAGAGAGGCCGGCGGGGCAGAAGCGACTTACTTGGCCCGTTGGAATGGGGTGGCCTGGGCCGCGCTGGGCGCCGGCGTCAATGGGGCTGTTCTTTCCATTGCCTTGGCCGAAGATGGTGCGGTATACGCCGGAGGATTTTTTCGACAGGCAAGTGGGATAGACGCCCTCAAAGTTGCCCGCTGGAACACTACTTCCTGGGAAGTTCTTGGCTCGGGGCTTAACGGGGGAGTCTGGTCAATAGCGCTGGGGTTATCTGGTCAACTCTACGTCGGTGGCAACTTCTCAGCGCTGGGTGACGGGAGCAAAGTGTCAAGGAGCTTTGGCTTCTACACCTCGGCGGCTGTCGTGACCTCGGCGGCTCCCGCCCGTGTACGCTCCTTCACGCTGTATCCGAATCCGACCAAGACCAGCGCTACCATCGTGCTGCCGGCCGCCTCTTATCCCCGCTTTTTACTCCTGTTCGATGCGGCCGGGCGCGAAGTGCGCCGCCAGCCCGTTCCCGCTCACACGACTATTGCCCTCCTGCATACTAACACGTTGCCCCCTGGGTTATACACCGTCCGTATTGGCAATACTTTTCACCGTCTCTTGGTAGAGTGAGCGCTCATTAGAGGGAGTTAGCAGGCGAGAATAGCGCGGGGACTGGCTATGCCGTCGCCCTTCTACATGCGCTACTTAAGGTGGCTCAGGCAAGCTGAATAATAGCGGGTCGAACCAAGCATCGATTGCTGCTGGATGCGGGATGTTTCCTGCAACTGAATCGGTACGAAGCTAAACGAGGGTTATAACTCAAAATACCCTAGTTCTTGAATGTTTAGAAGCTGTACTTTACCATCGAGTAGCACCTCAACCCCGTTAAAATACAAGCTGAGGGATATCCAATGCGACCGTTCGAGGCGATATACAATCTGGTGGATGCCGTTAGGCATGTTGATGTGGTCCCAAGTACCGCGAATGGGTTTGCCAGCAATCACAGCATCGAAAGTGCCCGCGCGCGGCATGGCACGCAGGGCTGCTACTTCTGCTTGCAGTAGGTTGTCGGCCTGTTTGTCGACCACATTGGCCTTCTTATAGTAATGGGGGGATAAAGTTACTCTAAGCCATCTTGAGGCAAGTTATAAATTCACGAATCGTTTATTTTCTGAATTACACCTGCCATACTAATTGTGTCAGCAGCCTAGGTCTCCAGCATTGTAAATAGCTTGTAATGTCGGGGTTTGCCATCGTGCTACCTCGCTATAACCAAGTCTGCCGGTGCTAGTTGTATTACCAATGTTACTTATATTACCTATGTTACTATATTTGGTAGCAGCGCTCCTGGAAGTCAGTTAATTTTGTCAACGCGTTGGGCAGCATACCCAGCTGCTAAGCCCATACTATGGATATCGACGTTGTCAATAAAATCAAGCGCCTCGCCATTATTGCCCTCGCGTCCGATGACACGCTTAGTGAAGCTATTGTGCTCAAAGGGGGCAATGCCATCGATCTGGCTTATAGTGACGAGCACGGCGCGGTTTCGCGCACTTCCTTTGACCTGGACTTCTCGCTGGTCGACGGCGACTTTCAGGAAGACCGGCAAGCCATCAGTGACCGAATTGAAAAAACGCTGGTGCAGACCTACGCCGAAAACGGCTATGTTGTGCTGGAGTACAGTTTCGTTCTCAAGCCTAAAACCAAGCCGCGGATAGCGGACTTCTGGGGTGGCTACCTGGTCGAGTTCAAAGTGGTGGAGCAGCAGGTGTTCGACCAGCCGGCCGCCAACCCCAACGCGCAGCGACGAAACTTTATCCCCCTGCGCCCCAACCATTCCTCCAAGTTTCAAATCGAGTTCAGCAAGTTCGAGTACATGGGTGAAGGCAGCAAGCAGCCTATTACCGTGGATGGCTACACGGTCTATGTGTACACGCCGGAGATGATTGTTTTCGAGAAAGTCCGGGCCATTTGCCAGCAGCTGCCCCAGTACGCCGAAATAATTCCTTCCCATACTCCCCGGGCCCGGGCCCGGGACTTTTATGACATTCACTTAATCATGGAATCCCAGGGGGTAAGCTGCCGCTCCGCCGAGCGCATTGCCCTGCTGCAACACGTCTTCGACGCCAAGCGTGTGCCGCTGTCGTTTCTACAGCAGATGCGCCACCATAAGGCTCTGCACCGCGACGACTGGGAAAACGTCCGGGCGACAGTTTCCCAAACAGAAGAAGTGCAGGATTTTGACTTCTATTTCGACTACGTGCTGGATGCCTTTGAAGGAATTACAGTCCCTTAGGGAAGTAAAGTCGCCAGTCGGCTGAATAATCCTTCTCCTCCATGTCGTAGGTCAGGTAGAAGTCGAACGCCTTCGGGCGCTCCCGCAACTCTTCTAATTTCTTGCCCTGGTAGCCGGCGCGCTCCAGATAGAAGCCCACTGCCTGGAAGTAGGGGTAGATGAAATCCAGGGAATCGAGCGTCGCTACCAGCTTATTCAGCGAGAGCTTGCCCTGGGCATTTCGATAGGCCTCCAGGACGGCGGAAACGCCACCCGCGTAGCCGGGCCTCACAGTGCTGTCGAGCAGGGTGCGCTCCACGTTGGTGGTGGGAATGCCGTCCAGTTGATGCACGCCTAAGCGGTTCGTAAACCCGCCGTTGAGCACCATAAACGTGAAGTCCCCGTAGCGGATGCTGGCCGTGGTGCGGCGCTGGGGCTTGGCAAAAGCCGCGTCAATGCCAGCCTGCGTCAGGGATGCCTCCCGCTGGGGCTTTTTGGTTTGCTCAAACGTCACGTAGATAATCTTCGGTACCTGCGTGGTTAAGCCGTTCACCCACACGGCCGAGTAATGCGACAGGTAGGCTCGGGGGGCCAACGCCGTGGCGATGTGCAACACTGAAAACTCATCCTGCACATAGAGTTCTTTCGAGGGCAAGTACCCATCGGACTCCAGCTTTATCTTCTGGAGCACCTCTTTGGCCAGCAACTGGTCAATCAGCTTTTCCTCCGTGGTGGTCGGCGCAATGTTCCAGGTCGCCCGTTGTTGCTCCAACACGGCAATCAGCTGCCGCTTGGTAAAGGCCTTCTTGAGGTGCTGCTTAAAGAACGCCCGTATCCGGGATTCTGCAATAACAAACCGTGATTTACCAGCCATAGCAGCGATTGAGCATGCTTAAGAATCTGGAAGTATATATACTTCCAGCAAAGATAAGCCATAAAAAGCGAAAAGTCAAATTCAAGGCTGCTACACCAATTAAGTAAGGGTGTCATTGCCATGTTGGCTGCACATACAAAGTGTATACACTTTGTATTGCGCAAAGTTAAAGCTTTTTGTTCAATGGGGCAACTTCTGTCTGCTGTTCAGGCACGTGCAGAGTCAGCAGTTGGTAACAGGCGCTGCACGGTCGTGGCATGAAACGCTCTGCCGCGCCGCGTGCGGTATCCGGCCTGATTGAGTTCGGCCGCAATCTGCCAGAGAGTATGTCCCCTGGCGCGGAGTAGCTCAGCGAGTCGTGCGGCCTGGCGGTTGGCCTGGTGCTCGCGGGCGTTCGCCTGCATAGCCGCCTGGCCCTGGGCGATAACAGCCGGCGTAAAATTGGCCGGGCTGCCCAGCTTGACGCCGCGGGCCTTCTTGGCTGCCAGCGCGTCCTTGGTGCGCTTGGAGATAGTCTCGCGCTCGTGCTGGGCAATGACGGCGAACAGGCCCACAGTCAGCGTATTGGCGTCGGGCATATCGCAGCAGACAAAGTCCACGCCCGAATCGCGCAGGGCAAAGATGAAGCCCGCATTACGGCTCAGCCGGTCGAGCTTGGCAATGAGGAGCGTCGCGCCTACACGCCGGGCCTCATCGATGGCGGCCAGCAGCTGCGGCCGCTGGTTCTTCTTGCCGCTCTCAATTTCCACGTACTCGGTGCCAAGCTGGGCCGGGTCCGGCACGAAAGCGAGCACGGCGGCCCGCTGGGCTTCCAGGCCCAAACCCGAGCTGCCCTGCTTCTGAGTCGAGACTCTATAATAAGGAGTGTAGCGGCGGGTGGGCGTCATGGGAAGCGAACCAAAGGGAAGAAAAGTCTCCCAAGGTACTCTATTTTACATATTGTAAACGTTCGTTTACAATATGTAAAATAGAGTACTTTCTTGAATCGCCCGTTAAATAGCCCTGAGCTGGGCCGACTAGGCTACTGCGACCGGTTAGCTTTTCGGGGCAGTGGGGAGGGAAAAGGCATACCTAGCCGCTAATAAGAAAGTCCGTCAGATTATCCGGCAGGGGATGCGCTTCCATGCGCTCCGCAACCTGCGCCATACTCAGGCCCGTCAACAGCAGCTGGTACGCGCGCAGGATGGAAACCTCGGGCTCGTTCTCCGGTGAGATGCCGAACTCCTGGCCCGCATCCAGCGGGGGATTTACGTAGCTCAGCAGCGACATCCACGCCGTGGTTTTCGGCGTGTTGAGCCCGCCCGGCAAGGTTACGCCCCGTTCCAGCCACTTGCGGCACGCCAGCTCCGCGTGCCACGCGAAGCTGGACATGCGCAGGAAAGTGTCCAACTCATTATAGCGCGTAAACGGTGGGCCACTCTCGGGCCAAAACGACGGCTTTTTGAAGGGTTGTCCCATCCTACAAGATACGCTATAGAAGCCACTCAAACCACTTTCAGAGCGTTTCTAGACCATTTTTAATCGCGCAGCTTTGCCTCCCGGCAAGCTCGGTATTTCGCCTTATCTCGAAGCACTCTATACCTAGTTTTTGGTCTTTGTAGAAGTTGCCTCCTTTTCCAGTACCACCGCCTCCGCCCGCTTTCGCTGCGCTTCCAGTAGCAAACGTTCGCGTTCTTCGAGGCGAATGGTTTCTTCCTGAAACTTGACCGAGTCCTGCCGCCAGCGTGCGGTCACGGACGCGGTATAAGTAGGATTGGTTTGCATGGTCTCGCGCCACAACCACGCGCTGCGCTCGCGCTGGTCGCGCACGGCCGCCGCGTTCCACCACCCCCACCAACTCAAAAAGAGCAATGCCAGCACGCCCACTAATACCCAGACTCCATACCGCACGGCCTGCGTCAACGGCCGGTCCGGGTGGTGCCGCTGCACCTCCTCTGCCACCGCTTGCCGCAGCTGCTTCTCCAACTCCTTGCTCACCCCCACCGGGGACGGATTCACGGGGGCAGCCGGCCGGGCCACCGTCTCCTGCATGGCCAGCACCATGGTTGCCATCCGTTCAATACTCGGACCGTAGTCTACTGAGGACTGCTGCTCCGCCAGACTTTTTTTAACGCTAGCCACGTCGTCGGTCAGGCCCTGCAGGAGTTCACCAATGAGTTCGTTATTCATAAGGAAGGGGTAGATGATTGCTGCTTACTGGTTAATAGCCCAAGCCATGGTCAGACGACTGGGGGCGCGGCGTTGCCTGTTGGGAAAGTTGCTGTCGCTGTGCTTGCTGCTCATTCTGTTCAAACGTCTTGGTTAGGCCCGCCAACGACATCGGACGCGCCAGCTGGCTTCCTTTGAACCGTTGCCCGTCCTGCTCAAAGCTGATGCCCGTCGCCTTCCCAGTGGCGTTGTAGTGCAGTTGCGCCGTGATGCCCTGTGCTTCCACTGCGTGGGTAAACTCGGGCAAACTCTTGGCCTGTCGGGCGCACGCCTGCACCGCTTCCCGCAGCCGGATGCGAGCCTGGTCGTGGGCGGGCACGTTGGTCAGGTTTTTGCGTTTTTCCAAGCTCATAACCGGGGTCAACTCATACTTCTGCTCCAGCTCCCGCAGCAGCGTTTCACTGCGAGAGTAGTTGTGACCATCTCCCACCGTGTGGCCGTCGTCCGCTACCCGGTTTGCTACGATGTGAAAATGCGGGTGGGGCCGGTCGTTGTGGCGAATCACCGCGTACTGCCCCTTGGCGAGCCCCATTCCTTCCAGGTAATCCAAGGCGATAGCCGCCATTTTGTCATTGGTTAACTGTTCCTTTTCTTCTGGAGGAAATGAGATGGATGTGTGCCACACCGCTCGCCCCAGCGCGGGATTAAGCTGGCGCTGCTGCTCAAAATCCTGGGTCATGGCTGCGGCGTCATAATCCCGCACCCCCCGGCTCAGCAGCACCTCACCTTCGCCCTGGTCGAGCTTCTTGAACTGGTACGCGACGCAGCCCCCGAAGCTGCGCCCGATGATGGTCTTGCCAATCATACCGCGAGTAGTTTGTTAAGCTCATCGAGCAGGGCATCGGCCTTGACTGCGATGCTTCGCACCCCATCCGCGTGCGCCTTCTTCACCAGTTGATTCAGCGTATTACCCAGCGCCCGCAACTCATGCAAGGCCGGCAGCGCGGCCGGGTCCGGCGTGGGCAGCACCTGGCCGGTAAGCACGGCCTGGCGGCAGTATTCTGCTACCGTTAGCCGCGCCGACTGCGCCCGCCGCTTTACCGCCAAGTATTCAATTTTAGTAAAGCGCACCGTAGCCCGGTCTGGCCGGGCCTCCGGGTTGCGGGGGCGGCCGCCATTACGCTTGGGCCGGGGCTCATCAGGAATCATAGGAGCATCCATAGCAGAACAGGGGGGCTAGGTCTTTGGCGACGACAGGAGCCAAAGCCAGCCGTTAATGGCGCAGAAACCATAGGTTTTTGCCGCCATTAACATGGCTGGCTAAATCAAGCGTCAGGAGCCATTGAACAGACGGGAAAGAACGAGGCTAGGTTACAACTAGGGATTAAATTGTCTGCGCTGTTGAGCCGTAAGCCTGAAAAACTTCTGGTTAGGCAAGTATCCCATCAGCACCCTACTCCAATGAGAGTCAAAAGGAGTTAGTCAGATTCACCATGAAGCGCAATGATCAGAATAACCTAGTTTTCGCTCTTTCAGAAACCAGTGTAAGGACGAGTATGGAAGTCATGTTTTGGCAGAGAAAGCTATCCAAGGCGCTAGGGGGAGTTAACGGTTAGCTGGGTTGGCTATCCGGTTCTCTCACTCATCCAGTCGGGGTTCTTGACGCGTGTCTCCCTTCCAGCAATCCGAATACTCAGGAAACAGTTACTGTCCACGCATCTGCGTTCACGTTGGTTCCACCGGCTTGGCTCGCCTGGCTTTTCCCGATGAATGGGCGCCTACTTTAACCGGTACTTGGCCGGCAAGCTAGGTCTGCAAATTGGTCTGCTTAGGATCGTGTAAGCAGCATTTCTACTATCACGTTCACCCCTGCATGGTTGATTCTAATGTGCTTCTTCCCACCTTCCTGATTGTACCCCCACCCTGGGTTATCTTAACCCATATTGGTGGGCGAGCATCGGCTACTAGCCTGCTATTGGATGCAGCCGGTCCGAAGTGATTATATGACATGTTGGCTGCCTTAGTAGCTTGTGACGTGGCTACGAGCTATGGCGATACGGTGGCCATCTGGGCCACCGCTTAGCTAGATTGCTGTTCGGATCTTCCGCACGGAAAGCCAGCTGTTCCATCCTGCTCTGCGAACAGTAGCCCTAGTCGGGCAATGAGCAACCAAGCTACCAAAAATCAAACTTATAGAGTCCGCTAAGGGAGGCTATATAAGCGAATAATCGGTTCGTTTATACAACTGAAATTTAGTACTAATACGGTTTCCGAAACCGGTCATAAACTTCATGCACGGTGGGGTTGGGCAACTACACGAGCGGCAAATCAGCGGTGATTTGTTTACTAGTTGGAGGTTATCAACCTGAAGTTTACTCCCCTTTCATAGGAAGTTATAGTCTACCCGGAAAGGCGGACATGAGTAATCACTCCATGTGCGGGTCAGCGCCTCAACGGCGCTTCTTTGAATCAGAGTTGATAAGCACATCTGCTGACCCAGTGTGGTTACCACTGCCACTCCGTTTCCTCAAAGACTTCGTCCGAGAATGCCTCCAGCAATTCGTTTTCCGGTACCTGACCCTGGGCGGCAGAGTGCTGAAATCGTTCGTCCCAGCCCTGACGGGGGAGCTTAGTAACGGACGTAATGAGCACCCCCTCTGGCGTAGGCTGCAGGTTGACCTCGCCCGCGAGTTGGTACTGCTGCAATAGCTTTTTGGGCAGTATAATCCCTTGGGAGTTTCCTATCCGAATCAGGCGCGTGTTCATAGAAGCAATGTATGGACGCTGTGACTACGCGTGGGTGGGTTCAGCGATTTGCAAGCAGGGTGTAAAGTCTGACAGCGATAAGTGACACGTAAAAGTCCTCGTGAAAAACGGCTTTTTATCAGTGTACGCCTTAGTTTACCTCGCGTAGAAGCGTTGCATATGCCTAAACCGACAGGCGTGAGGTACTGGAACAAAGAATGACTGATAAAAAGTCGTCGTAAGCGTATGGCAGTTGACCAGAACCTGCTGTAGAGCCGCTGGAGAGCAATTGCGTTAGAATCGGCAAGTAGCTGCCTGGAGCACATACTCTGCTGTTTCCCCAAATTCATAAGGAGTATATCAAATCACTCAATTAAGTATAATTAAGTATTAAAATAGTGCAATCACATAATCCGGTTTTGAACTTCTTTGTGCTTTCTGTTTTGCTGCTTTCCCGCCTGAGTTGGAGTTATGTACCCATACCTTAAAAGCTACTTTTCGGGCTCGCGTGCGAATCAACAACTTGTGTATTTTTAGGTATTTGTCTATTTGCAGAGCTCATAACTCGCTGCACGTCTGTAATATATCCTCATTATAAACTACCTTTTATCAGTTAAAAACGACTTTTTATCAGTTAAAAACTACCTTTTATCAGTTAAAAACGACTTTTTATCAGTCAACCCACCCGTTAAAAACGACTTTTTATCAGTTAAAAACGACTTGTGATAAGCATTGTAGTTTTTAGCCGATTAGCTATATTTGCTTTCTATCTCTTTTCGCTATGGATCCATCTGAATCACTGGAAGTCAGGCAGCACAATGCCATCACCACGGCTCGCTACGATTACACGGCCTGCCAACTGGACCTGCTTTTCTTCGTGCTCTCCAAACTACGGCGGGAAGATCAGCCCAACCAGGAGTATCAGATCCATATGAACGAGGTAGTGGCCATGACTGGGCGCGAGTGGCACTACAAGCAGCTACGGGAAGCGACTGAGTCCATGGGGTCCCGCATGTTCGAAGTGGAGAACGACCAATCGTACGTGCAGCTGTGGATGTTTCAGAAGGTGGAATATGTCAAAGGTCAAGGCTTCCTGCGAATTCGCCTCTCGGAGGATATTCGTCCTTATCTGTTCGAGTTGAAGAATAACTTCACCTCTTTCCAGCTGTTTTCGGCCTTAAAGATCTCGAGCAAGTATGCCAAGCGTATCTACCAGATGGCTTCGCAATGGAAGGATATCGGGGAGACGAAGACCTACGACTTGGACGAGTTCAAGCTCATGCTTCGACTCAAGGATCCAAAGGGAAAAGAGCCGGAGCAGTTTCAGCGCATTAGCGATCTGAAGGCCAAGGTCCTCGACATTGCCGTGCGCCAGATCAACGAAAATACGGAGCTCAAGATCGGCTACACCCTGCTCAAAAAGGGGCGTTCTTTTCATGCCGTGCGCTTCTACGTAACCAAGCAGCAGCCCAAGCAGCTGCCAATTCCATTCGACGAATCACCGGAGCAGGCCAAAATTCTGATGGCACGCCGGCATCTGGAGTCGCTTAGCATCAAAGACCCGAAGCTGGTTGCCCAGATCATCGGGGATGAGAACCTCGTAGATGAGCTGTTCAAATTTATGTACCGCCTCAAAACCGACAAGATAAAGGCCAATAAGAACCCGGCGGGCTTGCTGCTAACTGTCCTCGGGCTAAAATCCCCAGCCAAACCCGCTTAGTTGTGGGTCTTCTCCCCTGCTATGACCACCCACAACCAGGAAGCTTACCGCGCGCTTAGAGCCTATCTGACGCACTTACTGACCGATCCGCGGGACACAGCCCTAGAGAATATCCCGGCGCCGCTACGCGCCAGTGTAGAGGCCTTCCTGCTAGGTAAGACCGTCTACCACGATGCGGCCGACCGGCCCGTCATCTACGCACACGATTTAGCTGCTTGGGCCCACCAGGTGGTGCACATGTCGGGGTTGGAGTATCCGGTGTCGCTGGCTACCGTCGACATCAATAGTTTGCGTCAGGCGATGGCGGCATGAGCAAGCGGCGTGAGATTGAGCGCCTGACTGCACTCGCTGGCCGACACGGCAGCTGCACAAGATTCAGCTGCGGGCCGCTAATCATGAGTTGGAAAACGTTGGCGCGTACACGGCCAAGCTATTCGGCGTCTAGCCGCCCGCGCCTTGCCGGCTTACTTTCCGCTGTTGCCCCGCTGCCCCTGCTGGATGCGCTGCCGGCGCTGCTGCTCCTGCTCCCGGGCCTCAGCCGGGCGCGGTGCGGTTGGGGGAACGCCGGCAAAGAGTAAATCCAACGCTTCCTGTAGCGCCTGCTTCTGCGAGTAGGTATAGTCGCCCTGGGCCCGACGGGCGTGAACGTAGTCGCGCAGCTGCTCCAAGTGGTCCCGGCTCAGGACGAATGTTTGCCGCGCACTAGCCGGCGCCTTACTGGCAGCGACGGAAACAGTGGCAGGAGCAGGAACCGGGGTTGCCCCGTCTGCAGTGTTACTAGTGTTACCAGTATCACCACTGTTACCAGTGTTACCGGTATTACGAGCCGATTTTGGGCTCATAATGGGCTTTTTCACTGGATCGGTGTCATCGCTCAGGTCGAAAAAGTCGCGTTCGGACGTCGGCTTGGGCGCAGTCTGCTCGCTGGGGCGGGGAAGGTTTTTGAAGGTCTTGGCCATGGGAAGCGAACGGATTAGCGGGTGAGAATTTCAGCAACCAGCGCCTGGTAGTCAGCGGCCCCGGCACTCTGCGGAGCGTAAGTAAAAATGTCCTGGCCCAGGTGCGGCGCTTCGCCCAGGGCAATGCTCTCGCGGATGAAGCTGGTCAGCACCAGCCCCGGATACAGTGCCCGGAGCTCCTCCGCCGTTTCGCGGCGCAGTATTTTGCGGCCATCGTGGCGGGTGAAGAAAATGCCGCCCACCGACAGGTCCGGGTTCAGCCGCCGCCGCACCCGGCCGACCAGCTCCAGCACTTTTTCCAGGCCATCGGCAGCGTACATCTGGGCTTCGAGCGGCACGTAGAGAGCTTGGGCGCAGGCATAAGCATTCAGCGTAACCAGACCCAGGGCCGGCGGGCAGTCCAGCAAAATATAATCACACCGCTCGCCCACTGGTTCGAGCAACTCCTTGAGTAAAAACTCGCGGTCCAGCTCGTCGCCTTTCACTTTCTCAAAACCAGATAGGGCCGACGAGCCGGCGACCAAGGCCAGGTTATTGTGCAGCGAGTAAGCCTTAAGCTTGTACTCGCCCAGCAGCGCCCCGTACACGGTGTGCTCAGCATCGACTAAACCCAAGCCCTTGGTCAGGTTGGCTTGGGGGTCTAAGTCTACCAGCAGCACCCGCTGGCCGGCACGGGCGAGGCCCGCCCCGACATTGGCCGTGGACGTAGTTTTGCCAACTCCGCCTTTTTGATTCGTAAACGCCAGAATCTTGCTCATAGCACAAACATACGTAATTCGGTGTTACCCATGTTACTCATCGTACCAATGTTACTTATATTACCCATATTACCAGTATTACCAGTATTACCAGTATTACCAGCAGGAATGCTATTTCACTTGAAACACCCTTAAATTTCGGGGGTTAGCCCACTCATCACGCTCGTTCCCTGTTTCCTACCGCCAGCCATATGCCCCGTCACCCCCTCCGGCGGCCCGCTGCCCGACGCGCAACTGCCCCTCCCCGGGTACTGCCCACCACTTGGCTCCCGGACCTGACCACGGCCCGCTTTGCCTACACCGGTTTACAGCTCGACCTGTTGTTTTACCTACTTTCCATACTGGAAGAAGCGACTGCCGCCCGCTCGGTGGAGCTGTGGCTTAGTGGCTTTTCCGCAGCGGCGGGCAAAAAGCATAACTACAGTTACGTGGCCGCCGCGGCTGCCGAGTTGGTGGCTCAACCGCTGACCATCCGGGGCAAGCAGGACCAGTACCAACCGCTGCGCCTTTTTGACCGCATCCGCTCCGTGCCGGGACAGGGCCTACTGCAAATCAAACTCGTCCGGACCGGCATCCCCTATCTACTCGAACTGCGCGGCTTGATTCCTGCTACCAGCTTGCGGGCGTTTCTGCAGCTTCCCAGCAAGCACACTAAGCGAATTTATGCGCTGTGCTGCCGTTATAAGGCCAAGGGCCGCACCCCCACCTTCACGGTAACCGACTTCAAGCAGATGCTGGGACTGATCGATGAGCAGGGGCACGAAAAGCAGCAGGGTTTCACCTCTTTCCGCAAGCACGTATTAGAGGCGGCGATAGAGCAGATTAATGCCACCACTGACTTGCGGATTGCCTGCCAGATGGAAAAGCATGGTCGGACTGTTTTCTACCTCACTTTTATGATTAAGCCCCAAGCCCTTCCAGTGTTGCTACCCATCGCCGGTACTGATGCCTAATCAACAGCTCAGGTAGAGTAGTATCCTTGCCCTCGGTTAAAAGCTTGGTCTAAAAGGCGCTATTTGAGTTAGCGCCCTGCTTACTTTTAGCCCCTGCCCACTACTACGGCAAGTAAACGATGGCATAAGACAATGGTCAAGCTAGCGCCTTTACAAAAGGAACATGTTGCGCACTTTTACAACTGGCTTCAAGACCCCGAAGTCATTGAGTATTCGCTCACGGCTTTTCAAGCCATGAAGACCACGCAGCAGATTGACCACTGGTTTACGGCCACTCTGCAGCAACAGAATAGCCTAAACTTGGGCATCTATT
>NZ_JABKAU010000048.1 GCF_013377885.1 Hymenobacter lapidiphilus | reverse complement strand
CACCTCACTATTACCCCACAATTCTGATGCTCTCCTAATATGGCATTCTGGGAAGCGAAACTGGCCGCTAAGATATACTGTGGCGGCCTTGCAGGAGATGCCCTGCGAACTGTCGGCTGAAATATATTGGTGGTGTGGGAATGCGAATTGAAAAGGGCGCAACACTCGCTCGGCTTACGGCGGAGGTACTGGATGTTAGGGAGTTTTGGGCCAGCTTGTAGATCAGAAGCGTGCGTCCCGTTCCTCTTCATTGTCCACATACGTAACGACCACTTGACCGGCCACCGGCATTTCGCTTCCGAATTGCGCCTGACGGTACGCCGCTTGGCGGTCAACGGCCAGCACTGAGAATTCCTCTACCAAATCGGGCAGCACCTCCGTCCCCGGCAGAAAAGCTGCTGCATGTAATCGAATTAGAAACGGTTGCAATTGCGTAACGGGCAGCGTATCGGTGTACCATACATATTCCAGACCGCAACTGCTGCAGCGCACAAGTATATGCCATGAGCCTTTACGATGGCCCGGCCAATGAGCTAACAGACGTCGTTGCACGTGAGGCGACTCGTGCCGGCTCGTCGGACATTTGAGTGTGACGAATGCTTTGAGATAGTCGGCCGTGCCGCCGGTTACGGTTCTGAGGGATGCCATGATGAGGAGTGAATATCGCCCGTTGCCGAACTCTCGAAAATGATGGTGTCGTCTAGCTGCCTCTCGTCGTCAAACGGCCATTCGACGTAGCCACTCCGATTCGGTCAAGCCGACACGAGTAATCTCGCTACCGAACCGTTCGGCGATGCGTTGCGCGTGGGCAAATTTCAAATCTGCAATCCAGAAGCACTCGATTGCTTGTCCCCTACCGTCAATACCTTTGAACAACCATTGAGTAGGGACTGTCTGCTTTTCCTTCGGTACCGCTTCAACTAGTTTACCGGTTCCGACGGGTGCGAAGCTGAACAGCTCCATATGGTACGGCTTATAATTGACCTTCAATTCCAGCAACTTTTCACCATCCTTTACGATAAAATCGAATTTGGATGGTTTAGGCTTACCCGGCTCGGCTACGGGCGGCAGTTCAAGTTTGAGGAAAGGAAATCTCCTGGCACATTCCAATCTGACGCAATCACAAATCGGCTGAATACATACATAATACTCGGATACAGTTCCGTTTCGCAAGGCGACGACGGTTCCCAGATTCAGATAGGGCGGCGGGGTGGTATAGTGGGAACGGACGGTCGTCAGTATTGAAAATTTTCTGTCTTTAAGGGCACCTGTGCCGTCGGCAAGCATCAAATTGGTGAACGTACTACTCTCGTCTTTTTTAGGCGATTGCATTTTTTTGAGAAGGGCGAGCCATTTTTCACCACCTACATTCGATTCCGGAGTTTCACTCACGCCGTTTATTACCGCATCGATCACGAGTTCCAGTTGCTGTTCTACGGTTATATTCCCGAAAGAGGGATTTACCGTCATAAGTCCGGGCAGAATTCGATGAGGTAGGCTGTAGAGCCAATTCCTGATGCGTTCGGGAGATACGGAGTTCGTAACTCCGTTACCTTCCAATACATCCTGCATTTCTGAGGCAAGCATTGCAATGGGATGAGACATGGTTTCATCCGAAGGATTGGTTAAGGCGCGGTGGGTCAGGTAAGGCGCGTCGAGCTCGGGATTGAATTTTTGCAAAATCTTGTGCGTATTCAATCTTAGGGCACTTAATGCTTCTATAGCCACATTGGACAGCAACCCTTCGGTAAGCAATGTAAATTCGTCGATTAATTTATCCGTTAAAGAATTAACATCTAATGTGCGTTCGTCCTTTACCGTGCCCCCGGCCTTTCTGAATGCACATATATGGGTAGATTCGTGCTGAAGAGCGAAATCGCCGAGCTTTTCGAAACTGTGCGAATTTTCCTTTGTGTGAGTCTGGATGTTATTGATGATGACAGCCAAATCCGGGCTTTGACTGTAAATGGCAATGAGTCTGAGTCGACCGCTGGATTGAAAGCTATTATCCCCCTTTTCATCACTCTTCAGGATATGCTCGATTATTTTTAATGCGGTATAACCATCCTGCCTGCCCTCATCCCGGCCTTCCATCTTCCAGTCCAAGATGACGATGTCGGCTCGCTTGGCCGATCTTTCAACAGCCTCTATGATTGTCTCTCTGTTCGAACCCGTGTCGGTCGGGCTCAAAAATCCGCACACGATTCCGTGTCGGGCGAATGCCTCGTTAAGTGCCTTGATGGGTAGCACCTCGGTATCTACGGGCTGCGGAGCGGGTGCTACGTGTTCCTGCTGTGTAGTAGACAAGGAAAGCCCTTGCTCTGGGTGGTTCTTATCCGCACTATCCTCGGCTTGATTCCGTGAAGCAACCGTAATCTGCTTCCCGGCACGTCCCGGTTGGACTAAACCGGGTACCGGTTCGGGGATAGGTTCCTTCTTCGTAAAAGTGGTTTCCGCTTTGTCGTCGACAACCACGACACTTTGCAGAAAATTAGTGGCGATATTCCTGGAATATGCGTGAAATTCCTCGTAGGCGACTTCGGGCGACATTGAGATAATTTATTGTTTGGGTGAAATTCGAAATGTAATAACCATATTCGGCCGAGCCTGGTCATCTATTTGAATGCTGTAACCTGCTTTTTCCAACGCTTCGCGTGAGATAGCCAAGCCCAGACCCCGTCCTC
Organism: Hymenobacter lapidiphilus; assembly: GCF_013377885.1. Classification (GTDB taxonomy): domain Bacteria; phylum Bacteroidota; class Bacteroidia; order Cytophagales; family Hymenobacteraceae; genus Hymenobacter; species Hymenobacter lapidiphilus. Next base: position 21,709 of record NZ_JABKAU010000048.1, on the reverse strand, counting down.
CAGGTTTATAGGACACTCCGGGCTGAAACACGGAATCGAATCGGCTGCCGATCAGCTCCGTTCCGTTGTTGGACACCAAGAAATCATCCCCTTCCGCATGGAATTCAATCGTCCGCGGTATCGGTCGGTCTTTCGACCAATAAATGGCGTTATCCACCAAGTTGACGAACACAGGCAGGAAAGAAGATAAATAGCCCGTTATTTTCTGTTTGTTGAATTGGGGGGTTGCAACCAGCTGAATATCGTGACGCTCGAATCTAGTTCTAAATAGATTCGTAATGTATTCGAATATTTCCGGGCCGGAGATGGGGGCGGCCCGGCGATAGAGGCGCCGTTGCAGCGGCGTAAAGAGGGTCAGATAGCCGTCCAAGTGCTCGAAGCTGATACGCAGGTCCTGGTAGACCCCGTCGAGGCTTTCATTCAAATCAGCCCAACCTTTCAGTCGTCGCAGGCTGTCACGGATGCCCCGCACGGTGGACTCGAACTCGTGGTTGATTATTTCGATGGCCATGCCCAACTGGCTTAAGCGCATCTGTTCATCATCTTGCTCTTCCAGCGTCAGCACCCGCTGTTCAAGTGCGTCCAACTGGTCGACTTGTTGGACGGCTTCGTCCGACAAGTTGATGTTTTCCAACTGTGTGCGAATCGCTCGCAGCAGCTCTTGTTTGCGGTCCTTTACTAAGATGATTCGGCTTTCCAACCGGTCCCTGATGTCGAAGACGGCCGTCTCCTCCAAATCGGTGAAGTCGATAGTGTTGAACTCCATCAGCACGTTGCGGACCTCTTCGTTGATTTGAACGACGCTCTCCTTGACCTTATCTTTAATCAGGTCGTCCAGCGATTCCAAAACGGTGATGGTGTTTTTACGCTCGGAACGACCCACACTCTCGGCCTGAGTAGCCAGCTCCCGTAAGGAATATTCAACGCGCATTCGTCGGTCCAATTCCACTCGTGCACGCTGGGCCGCTTGGCTGACCTCGCCCTCCACCAGTCCTCTGAAAACGGAAAAGGTGGTCTGTTGGAGCTTTTGATGGTTGTGGAGATAGTCGTTGTAATCCCGTTCCAACGCGGCTGTAACAGCGAACCCTTTCGGTCTGGGTATCCGGTATTTTTCCTCCAATACCCGCAGACGCTGACGGGCGTTGCTCTCGATACTTAGAAACTCGTATGCGGCTCGTCGCTCATCGGTAATCGACGCTGCATGTTCCAGTTCGTTCTGAAATTTTGCCGTCAATTCGAATGCTTCGCGCTCCGGTTCATTGCTGCGATAAGCTTGGTCGAAGTCTTCCAGCTGCGTTGCAAAGACTTTCCGCTTTTGAGAGCTCTGGTGTTCCCGCTTTTTACGGAGTAGCTCGGCTTGTTCCAGTTCGGCACGGCGTTCCAGAAACTCTCCACTGTAAACTCCGGACTCATTAAAAAATTCGGCGGCCAAATTCAGAAAAAAGTTTTTAAGAATCTCCCGAAACTCTCTGTATGCCTTATTTTCCCTAAATCCTTCCCTACCCGCCTTCTCGCTCAATTCCTTGTTTTGAGACTGGTCGATTTCAACGGTACCGAACATCCGGCGGTGGGAGAAGAAATAGCGGCTGGCTTTTTTTGTACGCCGCTTTTCTATTTCCAACCAGTCATAATTGGTGTCCCCGTAAGGAAGGATACGAATACCGTTCTTATAAATGTATAAGCCTCCGAGCCGCTCCGCTTTCTGGAACAACAAATTGAAATCCTCACCGACCAAAGTGGTTTGGTTGAGACTGCCTTGCAGGTAAGCCACATTTACTTTGAAGGGGCCGCATGCTGTCTTCCTTCCCTTCGCACCTTTCCATTCAATGGAGTAAGGTATCCCGCTCTCTCTATAAATGGAAATATGCCCGTTGAACTGTCCGTATTCATCGAACTCGCCTTCAAAATGGTGATCCGTGCTCAGAAACTCTTTAATCGTAAAGAATTCACCTTCCGCAATTATGTTACGCTCGGGGCCGTCTTCCGGGTAGTCTCTGAAGGCTGTTTTGATGTCCGGCTGTAAATGGTCAGGGGTCATCGTATTGGTAAAGCCCAAAAGAGCCTTCTCCAGCGGAGATGCTTCCTCTTTGGTGCTCCGGTCGATATCCGCATCGAGCAACGGACTTGCCGGTGAGATGATGAAGTGGGTGCCGTGCCCTTCGCCTGTAAGGCTCATGCGCGGTATCAGGCTGTCCACCTCGCTCAAGTTCAGCCGTGTTTTGTTGAAATCGGCCTCAAAACGGGCTCGTTCCGAATCGGAGAGGTATTTAAGCTTGTCCAAATTAGCGGAGAATTCCGTCAGCATGTCGGCTATCTCACTTTCATCCGGAAGAATGCCGTCGGGGTAGGAGCGAACGGGAATTTGAATTTCATCTAAGTCTATTCCCGGCTGCTCGAAAATGCGCCAATGAATATAAGCGACGACCGTATCCTGCAGCACCTCGTCGCGTTTGGCACGGGACACGATGATCACCTGCTCCCCCACGGCGGCGATGGCCAAACGACCGATACCTTTTTCGCCGAGCACCGGGCGGGGAGCCTTACCCAAGACTCGAGGCGGCAGCGACATACCGGACTCCTTACCCAACTTGCTTTCGGTACCCAACGTCAACCAGCGGGTCTCGAAATCGTCCCGTGTCATACCCAGACCGTCGTCGCGCAGTACGAACAGCCGGTCGGAGCGGTAAAAGTCTACCTCCACGTGGTCGGCGTAGGCATCATGGGCATTCTTGAACAGTTCGCTGATTGCCGTGGGAATACCGGAAATCTGCTGCCGACCCAGCATGTCGACCGTACGCGCTCTGGTTCTGAATTTGGCCATTGAGTGGAAGCTTACGCCGAGTACTAAGCTAATTTATACCGACGCAATGCTTCACTGATATGCACGGCGTGTGCCTCTATGAATACCGGCGGCAGAGCATTGCCTATCATTAGGGCAACGGACTCCTTACCTCGGTCCAGGCAGAAATGGTAGTTGGGAGGAAACGATTGAAACAGTGCCGCCTCCCTTAAGGTAATGGCACGATGTTCCACCGGATGGAGGAAACGACCTTTGGACGGATTGTGACACCCCCCGGTCATGGTGGGCGATACATCGTCCCACTTCATCCGTCCGTACACATCCTTGAATCCTGTTTGCTGACGGTGGCATTCGGGCTGCAATTCCGCCGGTAAATCGGCCCTGCTACCGCCGTCCGCCTTGGTGGCGCGGATACGCTCCATCATCGCGGCGGTGCGTTTTTCCGGCAAGTCATGCAAGGGATCACCAGAGCAACCCGCCGGGAGCAATTTGTCGATCGTTTTACGTACGGTAAGTCTCTGTTCCAACGGCTCGGCAAACGATACGGGTCCGCCCAAAGATGTCATCAATATCAATCGGCGGCGACGTTGGGGAACGCCGTAAGCAGCCACATTCAGAACGCGCACTACATCTTCAAACTCGCAATGGTAGCCGAGTTTGCCCAATGATTTCAGGAAACGTCTCAAACGGGAGTCGTCGTAAAGACCGGGGACGTTTTCCAACATGATGGCCTTCGGCCGTAGTGCTTTGACGAACCGTAAAAATTCGAAAAGCAACTCGTTTTTGCTTCTGCGCAACTTACCCGTGTCAATGGAACCGTTGCGCGTGGTCAGGCGGGAGAAGCCCTGGCATGGTGGGCAGCCAGCCAGTAAGTCCAGTTCTCCCACCTTCAGCTTCAGCTTACGTCGAACCTCACCGCCTTCCATCGTCTTGATATCCGCCTCCCATACGTACACGTCGGGGTGGTTTATTCGGTAGCTCTTTACAGCGATGGGCTCGTTGTCGACGGCTCCGATAACTTCATAACCTGCGTTCCTGAGTCCTTCCGTCAGCCCGCCGCAACCACAGAAAAGATCAATAGCCTTCATAATATCTTCAACGTTACAAGGACTCCTCGGTAGCAAGACGCATCCGTACCTGCTCCGCATTTTGCGTTGCAAAGATCGTGAAGGTAGCACTTGACACGATTTTGCCAAGGCGGCAAGAGAACTTAAGTTCTGAACTCACGCATAATCGCACCTTGCATCAGTAGTTAATAAGACGATACAATACTGTTCGAGCACTCCGTCAATCATGTCCCAGGAAATGTTCGGGATTCTCTGCTATTCAATCTTGATGAACCAGCCTGCTTCCGTAACCTTGGTCAACAGATGCAACAGGTCAGACCCCGACGGAATGCGTGCTTGGCCGCAGGCCGCCTGGAGGCTTCCTTTGAAGCAACGCCAAATGAATTTGTATCCGTCCTGGGACGGCTCGCCGTCATCGTAATCATAAGTGACCCATTGGAAGCACAAGTTCGGCCTTGGTTAAAAGTTTGGTGCAAAAGTTAAACGGACCATTGGTTGCAGGTCGTTAACTGATGCCTATCCCGACTGTCCTACCCACCAAGTACTACCCTGCGTGCGCCTCAACTAGCAGCCAAAAACTGGTACTTTTCTAAGAGTAGAGAAACAAATCATCTTTATATTAAGCAATAGAAAGTACGGCTAGCCGGCGGCTGATGACTTTTACTCCTATTGATTCATTGGACAAGACCAGTTGCCTTAGTTCGCGGGTGCAGTAGTGGGAGAGTTGTATAGCACCTGTAAGCGACGTTGCGCATGACTGTTTTGCGGATTTAATGCCAAGGAACGCCGGTAGTGCATAATGGCCGCAGCAAGGTTGTGGTTGAGTTCTTCAGCTTCGCTCAGGCTGTCGAACAGATTGAAGCTGATGGGATAGAGTTCGGTGCCAAGGCGGAAGATGGCTAGCGCCGCCGGCACGTCGTTCGCGGCGCCGAGCAGTTGGTACCCCCCACGTATTGAGGGCTTCCTCCGAGAGGACAAACGTGGGGTCCTGCTGCTGCGCTTGGCGGTAGAGGTCCCGTGCATGGGCAAAACCGGCGGTGACCAGCGCCGCCGCTAGGCCCGCTTGCGTGGGCACGAGGCCTTGATGCACGGGCAGGTGATAGAACTGGGTCATATGGGTTGGCACACCGTTCTGGGCGGGCGAGCGGTCCAGGAACTGGCGGCTGGTGGCGGCCGCTTTGAGCGTTGCGTTCAAGAATTTCAACGTGTAGCGGCAGGTCCAGTGGTAGGCCGCTTCTACTTCGGGGCGGGTGTACTCCGTAAAGTGCGCCAATGGGGCCACGCGCAGGTCCGAGGTTGAAAAATCCACGTATTCCATCGGGTTCATGACTAGGTGGTAGCGGTCCGAGTAAATAGCCTCGTTAAGCATGATTTCTGTGGTTTCCATGCCTTTAGCGCTGAGTTCGCGGACCGATTCGGGGCGGCGCTTCACGTACAGCCACGGGAGCGCCACGCGACTGCGGGAAACGGGTTTCGTGTCCCCCCGGTACTGGGTGCCGTCCAAGCTAACCAGGGCCGCAATGCGCGAGTCTTGAGAGGCAGCCAGCGCGTTGGCCAAGCCACCCCAACTCCAGCCAGGGGCGGCCACATGGGTCATATCGTCCTGCGGTAAGGTTTGAGCATAGGAAGGCAGGAACCGGATGTCCCGCGCTTGGGTATCGAGGCCGTCGGCATCAAAGTTCATGGCCTTTGTGCGCGTGCCCAGGCTGCGGCTGGCAAGCACCACATACCCGTGACTGGCCAAGTATTCGCACAGGTCAGCCGCTTCATCCGCCGCGCCGTCGCCGCTCATCGCGGGCGCATTCTGGATGGCCCACATACGCTGGTCGAGCAGGGCCGGCGCTTGCTTGGGACTCACCGTGGCAGCCATGACCTGCTGTCGCCATCCAGGCTGCCATCTGGGTTGTCGTTCGCTCGAAGGCCTCATCGGTGGCTTCCGTGCGCACGTAATCGGCGTACCGCACTGGCGTACCCGCTTTGGGAGCTGGATACCACACCAGCGTTTGTAGGGGATGAGCCCGCTCGCCTAGATACATTTTGCCTGTAATGGGGTCCGTCCTATCGTAGTAGGAACGCGCATAATCGTATTGTTGCACGACTCGGAAGCCGACCCCATACGGGCCTAGTTGCAGGTTTGCAAAGCCGGAACCATCCTGGGCAACATACCCCAGCAAGCAGAGCAAGGAGAAGAAGGTTATTCGATAGAACCAAGAAGGTAGAATATAAGCAAAGCAAGCGCCGGAGTGCCAGTAACAGCGGAAAAACGGACAAACATATGCCATTTGTTACGCATAGCAAGGTGCTATGCATAATCCTGTTCCTGCCATCATTTCTTCAGGCGTTCTGTTTTACCCGGAGTCTAGCCGTAACGTTTGTAAGCTTAGGCACGGCCAAAAAGGTACACCTTCCAGGACCCCACCAATCCGTAGCGGCTTGTCCCCGAAATGAGGGGCCAGAAAGTGGGGCCAGTCCTATATCTTCGTGGCCCCACCTTGTTGACCCATTTGCCATGAATTTCGGTTACGCCCGCGTCTCGGCCAAAGACCAGCACCTCGACACCCAACTCGACCAACTCAAAGCTGCCGGCGTTGACCGGGTGTTTCAGGAAAAGATCAGCGGCGCCACCATCCAACGGCCGGTGCTCACCGAGCTGCTGGCCACCTTGCGGACCGGTGATACGGTGACCGTGGCGCGCCTGAACCGGCTGGGCCGCAACAGCGCCCACATCATGCAGCTGGTGGCCGACCTGCACGAGCGCCAGGTGCGCTTCGTGGCCTTAGACCTGGGCATCGACACGGCCACGCCGGCCGGCCGCCTAGTGCTGGGCATCTTCGCCGCACTGGCCGAGTACGACCGGGAAAGCATCCACGAGCGAGCTACCGCGGGCATCGCCCTGGCCAAAGCATAGGGCAAGCACCTGGGCCGCCGTCCGGGCGTGGACGCGGGCAAGCTGGCTAAAGTGCAGGCCTGTCTGGCCGCCGGCATGTCGGTGCATCAGACGGTGGCCACCACGGGCGTGAGCGAGTCCAGTGTCAAGCGTTATCGCCGCCAGCTGAACCTGCGCGATCAGGAGGCGGTGTGAGGAATACTTGCTAGCAAAAGACTGCCACACCAGTTGCTCCCCCTTTTGGTTTTGTTTGGCAGGCCCACCTCGGACGCACCCCGCGAATGCCTTCTCAAACCTAAAAGACGGGAAGCAATGCACTACTCAGTACACCAGTCAGAGACTTTAACCGCATAAAAAGCGACCAGCAAAATTTCAAAGCCAATAAGAATAAGACTACTCTGATTTATTAAGATCTTGCGCAGCTTAGCTGGACACAGGGTATTTGCCTGTCGGAAACCAGCAGTCTTTGAAAGATTCTTTGCTGCTTGATTTATGCCACTGACGGGTTTTCTGCATGAGCTGCTCACCACCGGTTGTCTCACCCTAACCAGCCAGCCGGATGCTTTTGAAGCGGCTGACCGGCACGCCGCCGAGCAGGTGTTGCGCCGCTACCACGCCGAAGACGCAAGGGAACTGCCGCATACGGCCCCGCCCTTTGATGCGGCGGCGGCCCTTTGGGCCGCTGCCTACCTCTACCAGGCCGTGAAGCTGGCGCTGGTGCGAGAACTGGACGAAACTGTCGTGCACGAGCAGTTAGCGGACTTCGCCGGCGATAAGACCCCGGCCGTCATTTATTCCGCTGACCTTACTTTGCGCCACCTTCCCGATTTGCTACGGCTGGCCAAAGGGCTGGCCCCCGGCGATGCGCTGGTGGCCAGCCTGCAGGCAATGGCCCGGCAATGGCCGTTTTCGTTCGTGGGCACCACGTTCACGGAAGCCGAGCCCGACACCATGGTGCTGGCGCACCCAGCCCTGCGCCAGGCCTACATCGACCGCATCATTCGGGTGCAGGACCAGGCGCGGGCCCGCCAGCCGCATCTGGCTCCGCTGGTGCACGAGGCGCTGGGTGGCCACGCTACTATACTATGGCCCGATTTCGCGGCCTTTACGCTATCCGCTTAAATGGAAAATCTACTGACCGAAGAATGGTTGCTGGTAGAGCAGCTCAACCGCGTAGCGGGCCATCTCAAGTCTACGTTTGTGGGCAAAGACGACATCATCGACCTGATGTGCCTGTGCCTGGTGGGCCGCGAAAACCTGTTTTTACTGGGCCCGCCTGGCACGGCCAAAAGTGCCCTGGTGCGCGCCCTGGCCCAGCGGCTGCAGGGCAACACTTTCGAGTACCTGCTCACCCGCTTTACCGAGCCGAATGAGTTGTTCGGGCCCTTCGATATTCGCCAGCTGCGGGAGGGCAACCTCGTGACCAACACCGACGGCATGCTGCCCGAGGCCCACCTCGTGTTCCTCGACGAGCTGCTGAACGCCAATAGTGCCATCCTCAACAGCCTGCTGATGGTGCTGAACGAGCGGGTGTTCCGGCGCGGGCGCGAAACCCGCGCCCTGCCCGCCCTGCTTATGGTAGGAGCCAGCAACCATCTACCCGAAGACGACGCACTGCAAGCCCTTTTCGACCGGTTCCTGGTACGCGTGCACTGCGACTACGTGGCCCCTGATGCCCTGACCGACGTACTCGAAGCCGGCTGGAACCTAGAGCGTCCCGGTGCGGAGCAAGCGCCCACAATTGCGGCTGAAGATATACTGCGCCTGCAGGTCGCCCTGCCGCTGGTAGACCTTCGCCCCGTGCGCCCACTCTACACCGACCTTATTCGCAAGCTGCGACTGGCCGGCGTGGCCGTGTCAGACCGGCGCGCCGTGAAGCTGCAGCGGCTGCTGGCCGCCAGCGCCCTGCTCTGCCGCCGCACCACAGTTATTAGTTCCGATATGTGGGTGCTGCGCTATATCTGGGATACCGATGAGCAGCGCGAAGTAGTGGGCAGCATCGTGGATGCTGTGGTGCACGCCGACGATCAGCCCGCCCAACACCCCCGCGCCGCCGGCCGCGACGCCCCCGATGCCGACGCCCTGCTGCGCGAAATCGGAATCCTGACGGCCCAGTGGGACCTGCCCGAAACCTCGCCCGCCGAGCGTACCGCCATCAAGGACCAGCTGCGCTACCTGCACGGCCGCGCCCAATGGCTCGCCAACGACGTGCAACGCGCCTACGTGCAGGAGCCGCTGGACGCGCTCTGGCAGAAAGTGCTACAGGCATGATGAGCGGGCGCGTGCTGGTGCTGACTACGGCTGACCGCGAAACCCTCGGTAGTGTGCGCCACTTGCCCGGCCTGCAAGCGGCCGAAACCGGCGGGCAGCTCTGGGTGGGTGGACTGCCCACCACCGGCGAGTTGCCGATGCCCGTGCGCGGCCTGGCTGCCGTGGCTATCTACGGGCTCGATACCGAGGGCCGGCTGTTTGCCAGCGGGCAGCGCACGCCCACCGCTCGCCTGCCTGCCGGGTTGGTCTGGCAGCCAATCCGCGCCTTCCTGCCACTCGAGCTGCCCACGGCGGCGATGCCCGCGCAGCATCCCTCGTCCTACCGCGTGCGCCTGTGCCCCTCGGCCCGCGCAGAGGCGGCGGCCGGCTTGCTCACTACCCTTGCTGCCTGGCATGCCTACGCGGAAACGGCCCCGGAAATCCGCCTGCGGTGCCTGCATTTCGCCGTGGCAGACGATGCGCGGGTGCTGCTGCTGGGCACGCCGCTCCCCCCCTTGCCCGGCCAGGAGCTGTGGCTGAGTGAGGGTCTGCTACTGCCGGCTGGCTTTGATTTCGAAGCGCCGCTACTCGCACCCCTGCTGCGGCAGAAGCTGGAGTCGGCCCCCGATGACATGCTGCTCTTTGCCGCCGATAGCAGCTGGGAACGGGTACCTAATGCCGCTGTTTTGCCCGTCACGCGCAGTGCGGTGCGGCTCACATGGGAGGAGTTTGAGCGATGAGCGATCTGGAAAGCGAAGTGAAAACGGTACGGAAACTGGCACCAGACTATTTCCGCAATCCGAAGGACTACTTCTGGCGCTGGGTAGAGAAGGGGGAAATAGTGGAGTGGCGCAGTGGCAACACCCTCTGCTACCGCGAGGAATTGGCCCGCGTTCTACGGGGTTTAGTTGAGCAGGGCTTGCCTCCGCTCGCATCGGTGCTGCTGTTACTGGCGGCCTGTGCTGATGCATGGTCGGAGCCGGATGGCGGCCCTACGGTAGTCAAACGCGTGTGGGAGCACATGCCGGCCGAGGCGGACGACCCCAGTGAAGCCGTTTTGGAGAGGCAGATGCGGCACGCTCTACAATTTCTGGACGTGGTCCGGGCGCTGCCGGCCAACTTGCGAACGGGAGAACCCAAGCTACATTTATTCCGCGAAGTTTTCAGCGCTCAGGCCCCGCAGATAGGGGTGGCAATGGCCTCGGCCCTGCTGGACGAATGGGCCAGCGGCCGCTCAGATAAGGTACTGCATTTCAGCCGCAGCCCGGTTACCCGGCGCGTGCTCTACAACGAGCTGGCTTGTCTGGCCCACTCACTCAACCGCTTCCCCTCGACCGACGCCCTGGCGCTGCACCTGCGCACCGGCCTCGGGAAATTGCCCGAGTCACTTCCCGAGCCGCTTCCCGCGCCCGTGTTTGCCGAAACCGAGCCGCTCACGCCGACCGCTACTGACCTGCTCGACCAACTGGCCCAGGACCCGCGCACGGCCGGCCTGGCCCGTCTCACCCAGCAGCTGGTGGCGGCGCTACGCATTCCACTGCACGCCCGGGGCGCCAGCGATCAGCCCATCGGCGGCGTCTCCGACGTGACTAATCGTGGTAATCTTGACCGCTTGTTACTCAGCGAGCTGGCCCACGACGACGATGTGCTGCTAGCCCGCCTCGTGAACAACGAGGCCCTGTACCTGCGCCGCGAGGCCCCACCCCGCCCCGACGTGAAGCCCCGCGCCGTGCTACTTGATACGACCCTGCGTATGTGGGGCGTGCCGCGGGTATTTGGCCTGGCCGCCGCGCTGGCCTGGGCCCGCAACTCGCGGCAGTCGCAGCAGCCGGCCCCGGTGGCGGCCTTTGCCCTCGGGGGCCAGGTTACCACGCCCCTTGATTTGGATACGTTCGACGGCGTAGTGGCGGCCCTTGCCCAACTCGACCCCGCCCCGCACGCAGGCCCGGCCCTGCTGGAGTTTGGACGCAGCCAACCAGCCACCGCCGGCGACTGCCTGCTCATCACCGATGCGCAGCTGCTGCACCAGCCAGCATTTGCCCGCCAGCTGGCCGAGGCCGCCCCCGCCTTGCGCTTCCTGCTCACAGTAGACCGTAGCGGCGAATTACAGCTCTACCATTATCAGAACGGCCACCGCACGCTGGAGAGCACCGCCCGCTACAATTTGGAGGAAACCCTCTTTTCGGCTGCACCCGCGCCGCGCCGGTTGTTGCAGTTTCCGCCGCCCACCGAGGGGCCGGCGTTTTCGCAGCAGGTACCGGCCCCGCTGTTCTTCCCGGTTACCGGCCTGCGGGTATCGGCAAAAAACACTTTTTACGCTGCGAGCATTGGCGTTCTGAGCATCACCGACAAACAACGGGTGCTATTTTGGCCCGGCAAGGATATCGGGGCGCGCGAGTTGCTACCGGGAATCGAATCGGGGGCCTACCATTTCGGGGCCGATGGGGCCAGCCGCGTGTACGTGCTCGTCAGTGCGCGCCGGTTGCTGCGGATTTATGCCTTTTTTATTGCCACCGAAGAAGTTGAGATGGTGGATCTGGTAACCGAGGTCGCGCTGCCTGATGACGCCTTGCCGGTGGTGTTTGAAGACGGGTGTTACCATGTGCAATGGGCCGAGGGCACGCTGGTGTTTGATTGCCGGAGCTGGGAAATTCGGGACCGCCGCAACACCATCTTCCCCGTCCATATGCCGTCCGCTTTTCGTCCCGATCATGGCCACATCAAACGCCGCATCAACAATGGCTTCAACGTGCTGCACCGGCTCAACAGCCTGGGAGTGAACAAGCAGGGTGCATTAGTGATTGAGGGCCACGAACTGGTCCTGGTAAGTAACCTGCGCCTGCTGACCCAAGAATTACGGCTGGCCAACAAAAACCTAAGCGCCGTTCCGGCCGAGAAATTGGCGCATCTGGTTCAGATTGACCCCAAGGGGTTCCCGCTCTTAGCCAATGAGCAGCTGCTTTTCCGCCGCTTCGCCTGGCCTGACGGGAGCGAGGCGCTGCTGGACCCGCGCGGCCTGCTGCACCTGCACAGCGCCGATGCCACCGTGCCGGAAATCACGCTCATACTGGTGCTGGGCCAGCCCACTGCCGCCTGGACCGCCGACGGCACCGTGTGCGGCTCTCCGTATTTCACCGGCCCAAATCCGGCGCGGTGCCTTTCCGTGCCGGATTTCAACCGGCAGTATCTTCAACGCTTCATCGCCCAGCTCGGCTAACCTATGCACCTCTCGCTTCGCTACCACGAAACGGCGCAGCGCCCGGCCCGCGCGGCCTTCCTGCGGGGCTCCGACCCGGCGGCGTGGCTGCGCGAGCTGAGCCGCTGGAACCTACCCGCCCAGCAGTTGGCCTGTTACCTCGTGCCCGAGTCCATTCGCTCGGTGCAGGTAGCGGGCTTGTTCGTGGTAGCCGCCGGCCCGCTGCCCGCCGACGTGCTGGAACCCTATGGCTGCGAGGCCGCCGGGCGGCTCTACGTGCCCGTACAGGCCACGCTCTGGCCCACCGCCGCCCCTGACGAGCTGGCTGCCGCCCTGCTGTGGCCCCGGCAGTTGCTGCACCCCAGCATCGGGCTGGTCGGCTTCGATACGATTGACGAATTGGACCTGGCCGCGCTGCTCGATTGCGCCGCGCCGCGCCCCACCGACTGGGCCCGCGCCCGGCCGGGCATTGCGCCCCGGCCCCGGTTGGAGCAGGTGCGGGTGCTGGCTCCCACTGTAGCCGAAGTAGTCGAGTCATTTCAGCAGGACGTGGGCACGGTGCCGCTGGCGCAGTTACCGGGACTGGCCGCCGACAAGTCCGGTCGCGGGCAGCAGGCCCTCGATAACCTGCGCCGCCGCCTGCTGCAAGCAGTGCTGGCTCTAGTGCGGTGGTTGCCAAGCCTGCCGTCGGGGCGCGTACTGGGAGTACTGGGTATTGTGCTGGCGGTGGTCATAGCGTTGATCCTTTTGGCCAGCGTGTTCGCGCAGTTTGGGCAGGGTGGTCTTAGTGGTCTGATTGTACCACTGACGCTGATAATCATGCGAATCTGGCGCAGCTTTTCGGATGAGGAAGTCAGCCCCCCGGCTACCCATCGGCCCGCCGCCGCGGCCCGTCCGGGCCTGTTTCAACGCCTGGAAAACTGGCTGGGTGGCCGCATTGACAATCTGGAGCAGAAGCGCCAGAACGAGATTGAGCGGCTGCTGCGCCTGTTCGGCGAGGATATGGAGCAGGCCCTCAAGTACGCTATTCCCCTGAGTGGCCCTTACCTGGACCGCGGCGCCGCGGCGCAATCGGCCCGGCTGGGGCCCCGAACCACTGATTTTAACCTCGGTGGCCTGGGCGGGGGCAGCCGGGTTGATGCCTGGAACCTGGATGCCTACCGCCACAACCTGGGCCGGCAGTATCACGCCGCCGCCACTCACGAAGTCGCGGCCGGCCGCTTCAAAAAAGCAGCCTACATCTACGCCCACCTGCTCGGGGACTATCAGGCGGCCGCCAACACCCTGGACCAGGGCGGATTTTACCGTGAAGCCGCCGCCCTCCACAAAGACCACCTACACAACCTGCCCGCCGCCGCCAAGTGCCTGGAGCACGGCGGACTGCTGCACGAAGCCGCCGAAATATACACCGAGCTCAGGGAGCACGAAAAAGCTGGCGACCTATACCAGCGTCTCGACCAGACGGCGCTGGCCGCCCGTCATTATGAGCGCGGCGTAAGCCTGTTTCTCGACAACCAGGACCACCCCGCCGCCGCCCGCCTCCTGGCCGCTAAGCTGGCGGCTGCCGACCGGGCGCAGGTCGTGCTGCTCGATGGCTGGGCGGGCTCGAAGCAGCCCGAAGTGTGCCTGCGGCAGTATTTCGACGTACTAGCGGCTGAACCAGCCGCGGATCTGAGTGCGCACGCTTACCAAGTTTTTCAGCAGCATACCGCGCCGACTCAGCGCGTGCCGCTACTTCAGGTGCTGGTCACCGTCAACGAAAAGCACCCGGCCCCGGAGCTACTCATCACCTCCCGCAACATTGCCTACGATGTGGTGAGCACCGAAACCGCTACCGGCAACTTAGCGTGTTTGCCGCTGCTGCGCCATTTCCTGCCCGATGACCGGTTGATTGCCGCCGATTGCAGTCGCTTCGCTACCCGCCAGCCGCCGCGCCCGCTGGCGGCATCTACCCCATCACGCTCGTCATCAACTCCCCAGCTGGACGCTACCATCGAGTGGAAAAGCGCGGTGACGCACGGCCATCAGTGGGTTGCCATCGGCACGCGCGATGACCGGCTGCATCTGGCGCGCGGCAATTGGTACGGCCACGTGGAATACTATTCCTGGCTGGCAGATATGAACGGGGTGTACGTGTTACTGCTAGCCGATGAGCGGCACAGTAACCGCATCCTGTTGCGCCCATCGGTGGCGGTTGCGTTGGAAACCAAGCAGCTGCCCAAAAACAAACATTTTGCCGTTGCCCTCAGCGTGGAGTGCCCCAGTTGGCTGCCACCCTGGCCCACGCGGGTGGGCCTGCTGCCTGATGGCGTGGTCGCCGCGGTTACGCGGCAGGAGAGGCTGATTACGGTGCAGCGTTACACGGCCAATGGGCAGCTGCTGCCTGCTTGGAATCACAATCTTGGCAGCAGTGACCTGGCTTTGGTCGATGACGAGCGCGGCTGGCCCTGTGAGTTGTTCTACCAGGCAGGCGTATTCTACAGCTATTGGGGTCACTGGTTATTTTCCTGGAGTGAAAGCGCAGGTAACAGCTTCCATGAGGTGCCCATAGGAGTAGTCTCGGAGGTAGTGCGTTCGGTCTATTCCGCAGAACTGCTGCTGGCCATCGACACCGTAGAGGGGTTTCTGCTCTGGGCACCAACTCGGTCTGGCAGGGGAAAGCTTAGCGCTGCTTCTACCACCGGTGCTGCGACTAATGTCGCCATCCAGTTTGTCGGGCCCGCTCATTTAGCCGTCATCAATGAACTCGGAACGGCGCTTTATCACCTCACCGCCAATGGCAGCGAGCTGGTTCGCACCATCCCAACAGACACGGGCCCAATTGCCATACTGCCTACCATCAACCGCCAGCAGTTTGCCCTACTAGAGGCGACGGGGCATGTTTCATTGCATGCGGTTGACGATGAGAAATAGTAGAGGCTTGTTCCCGTACCATATCTCACAACTGCCTTTTTGCTGGCTGAATGCGGCCCTTGGAGCAACTACTCTTCCGAACCTTATAGTGAGTTCTCCTTTATCAACAGCATAGAAATACGGGGGCAGCCCCCGCACTCAGCGCTAAGACCAGCTGCCTGCCTGCTGCCTTGATTGCCGCAGCTGCTGTCGGAGGCGGTACACGTGCCGGAACTCGCGGGGGAGCTGGCGGAGGCGGGCTTTGCTGCGCTCGTCGTTTTGCCAGCGCACGGGCACTTCCCGGATGCCAAACCCCTGGGCGCGGGCGCGGGCCAGCACTTCCAAATCAAACGACCAGCCGTCCACGGTGCAGGCCGCAAAGGTATGTTCAGCTGCCGCGGCCGTGAAGGCCTTGAAGCCGCAATGGGTGTCCACTATGCCGGGCAGCAGCACGCGCTGCACCACCCGGTTGACGAGCCGGCTCCATACCCGGCGAAACCAGGGCTGGGGCCGCATGACCTGAGAGGCAGCCAGATATCGGGAGCCAATAGCAATGTCGGCCCCTTCCGACAGCGCCTGCAGCAGTGGGTCCAGTTCGTCGATGGGCGTGGAGCCATCGGCGTCGGAAAATAGGCGGACCTGACCCGTGGCTACCAGCATGCCCCGGCGCACCGCGTGGCCTTTGCCCCGGTTGGCCGGCGAGCATAGCACGTGCAGCCCAGGTAGCTCGGCGGCCAGGGCCGTAACCAGCGCCACCGTGTCGTCGGTCGAGCCGTCGTCGACCACCAGGATTTCAAAGCTGGCAGGTCGCGCGGCCAGGAAGGCATGGAAGTGCCGTAGCGTGGGCCCGATTCGGTGGGCTTCGTTGTAGGCCGGAATAATCAGGCTCAGCTCCATCAGGCCCGGGCTTTTTGCTGACCCCGGAAGCCGTCGAGGCGGCTGCCCAGGTGGGCGTAGGCAATGGGGCAGCGGGCCGCGCACGTTTTGCCGCAGTCGAACTGGGCCCGGATGTCGGCTACGGAGTACTCGGCCAGGGGCTTGGCCGGCGCACCGGTCCGGGGCTGGCACAGGTGCACCAGGCCTGCCCCATCCACCTCGAAGTGGCGGGCTCCGGCGCGGCATTTCCAGTGCTTGTTTTCGCCGCGGGCCAGGGGCAGCTGGAAGTTATCGTTGAGTACCTGGGGCAGGCGGCCCTTCATTCCTCGGATGCGCAGGTAGGCCTGCAGGGCCTCGTCGCTCAGGGGCAGGGCCTGCCCGGCGCTGTCGCGCATCAGAGAGCATTGAAAGCCGAAACCGAAGCCGACCACCACCTTAGCCACCTGCTCCATCTCGGCGGGGTTGCCCGAGCCCAGCACGCCATTCACCCGCACCCTGAACTTGGCGTGCTCGCGCAGCAGCTCCAGCTTGGGCCGCAGCCGGCGCATACTTTTCTCGGTCACCTCGTTGTCTTCCAGGCTGTCGCAGCTCAGTTGCATGCCAAACAGACCGGCCTCATTGAGGCGCCGGATGAGCGGGGCCTTGAGCACGTGGCCGTTGGTGTTAATCATCGGGACCATGCCGGCTTCGGCGATGTAGCGCACCAGCTCGGCGATGTGCGGATGCAGCAGGGGCTCGCCCCCATTCAGGGTCACGAACACGGCCTTGAGCTTGCCCAGCGCATCGACCCGCGCTTTGAGCTCGCCCAGCGGGACGGGCTTGGACACCTTGTCGTACTCGTAACAGTAGCCGCAGGCCAGGTTGCAGCGGCGGGTCACCACGATTTGCACCAGCACCGGCCGGTCGCGGTCGAGGGCGGCCTTGGTCAGCTTCCACAGTACCCGGGGCCGGGAAATGTGAATCGGGTAGTCGAAGGAGGGCAGACGCATAGGGGTTGGAGGGTAAGAGTGGAAGGAAAGGCAGCGCCCGGCGGCGAACCGAACACGACAAAGCTGGCGCGCTTTTCTGCGCGCAGAAAGCGCTTTCTGCCGAAGGCGGATGCCGGGGCACTGAATCGGGACGGGGGCCGGATGAATCGGCTGGGCGCCGGCGGCTTTTCACCTTTACCTGGTAATTTGGCCTGCTCGTTGGGCGGTGGCCCCCCGGCACCCTGGCACGACGAGTGGGGCCGCGGCCTCCGCCATCATCCGTCGCCGACCCTTGCCCTGGCGCAAGGCAGCGCTTCAACCCGGCCCCATGATTCGAAAAATTGCGTTGGCGGCCCTGGCGGCCGTAGGGGTGTTCCATGTGGCCGTGTTCATCCAGTCGGGCACGGTGTGGGTGGGCACGCTGGCCGGCTACCAGGAGCTGCTGCGGGTGTTTGCGTTTCTACTGTCCACTTTCTGGGCCCACGCCCACGTTGCCCGCCTCTTCGGGGCCGACCGCCTGACCAGGCTGCCCGCCTCGGCCAAAGCCCTGCTCGAAGGCTTGTGCGTGGTGGTCGTGAGCCTGGTTTTCTGGTTGGTGTTTTTCGCTCCCCCGCATCATTATTTGGTGCCCGTGGTGGAAGTTTCGCCCCAGGCCCGGCGCCTTTCGCTGGCCGTTAATGCGGTGCTCTCCTTGTTTTTCTACTACTTCGTGGAGCGCGAGCACAGCCGCCAGAAGCTGGAGCAGGAAGGGTACCGGGTGGCGCAGCTGCAGAAAGAAACCTACCAGGCGCAACTCGAAGCCCTGCAAAACCAGATCGACCCGCACTTCCTGTTCAATAGCCTCCATGTGCTCGGCTCCCTGATTCACCTCGACCCCGACCGGGCCGTGCAGTTCCTGGGGCAACTCTCAGAAGTCTACCGCGCTTTGCTCGATACCGGGGCCCAGACGCTGGTGCCGCTGGGCCGCGAAATGGGGCTGGTACGCGCCTACGCCCACCTGCTGGAAACCCGGTTTGGCGACGCCCTGCGGGTGGAATGGGACGTGGCCCCGGCCTGGGAGCACTTCCAAGTGCCGCCCACCGCCGTGCAGATGCTGCTCGAAAACGCCATCAAGCACAACGGCTCCACCACCCGCAAGCCCCTGCGCATCCGGGTGTCGGCCGCCAACGGGATGCTGGTGGTCGAAAACAACCGGCAACCCCGGACCGACGTGGTGGCCTCCACCCACACGGGTCTGCGCAACATCCAACGCCGCTACCAACACCTGACTGACCGCCCCGTAGAAATCGAGCCCACGCCAGCGTCCTTCATCGTGCGCCTTCCCCTACTGAACGCCCCCGCCGCATGAACGTCGTGATCATCGAAGATGAGCCCCTGGCCGCCCAGGCCCTGGCCGCCCTACTTACCCGCCTGCGCCCCGCCACCCGCATTCTCGCGGCCCTGGGCTCGGTGGAAGAAGCCGTGGAATGGCTGCGCCAGCAGCCCGCCCCCGACCTGCTGTTCTGCGACATCCACCTCTCAGATGGCAACAGCTTCGATATTTTCCGGCAGGTGGCAGTGGGCGCGCCCGTCATTTTCACCACCGCCTACGACGCCTACGCCATCCAGGCCTTTGAGGTGAACAGCGTGGACTACCTGCTCAAACCCCTGCAAGTCGCGGCAGTGGAACGAGCCCTGCACAAGTACGAAACCCTGCACCCCGCGACGCGGCCGGTCGCCGTCGAGAACGTGCAACGGCTGGTGCATACCACGCCCCGTGCGCGCTTTTTGGTGAAAACCGGCCCGGCCCTGCAAGCCGTTCCGGTAGAGCAGGTGGCGTACTTTCTGGCCGAAGAGGGGGTGGTGTTCCTCGTGACCCACCCGGGCAAGCGGTTCATCATCGCCGACACGCTCGACCAGCTGGAAGGCCAGCTAGATGTCCGAAACTTCTTTCGCATCAATCGCCAGTTCATCCTCAGTATCGCGGCGGTGCAGGAAATCCGGCCGTACTTCAAGGGCCGCCTGGTGCTGCAGGTCGCGCCCGCGGTAGCAGGGCAGGACCTGGTCGTCAGTGCCGGCCGCGCCCCGGCCTTCAAGCAATGGCTGGACCATTAACTCCCGGTGGGCCTACTGGTTCCCATTGCCCGGCATGAGCGCGAAACCACCGTTTTCTTGAACGCTGCGTGAGGAACGCCTTATGGGGTGAGCGGTTGGCCGGTTCCCCTTGGGGCGGGCCCTCCTCGCTGGCGCTGAGCCTGCTCGAGGACCTCGGCCACGAAGGCCCGGGCGCGCACTTGCTTCAGGGCCGCGTAGCGCTTGGCGTCTTGCCTGGCTTCCGCGGCCAGCTGCCGTTTCAGGGCTTCGTAGCGCCGCCGGGTGGGTTCGTCGTGGCGCAAAAAGTCCCGAAACTGCACGTGCCGCTGGTATTCGGCGCCGTTGGCCGGGCAGGCGTAGAGGTGGTGCACAATGCGGTCGAGCACCGGGTGGGGTGGCCCCCCGCCCGGTCGTTTGAAGACCTCGCGCCCGGCCAGGCCCTGGTCGCCGACGTGCACGTAGCCCAGCGGGGTCAGGGCCGCGGGGAGAGCTGCCCAGGGCACGGCGGGTGCGTACGCTAGGTCCAGGTCGATGATGGGTTTGGCGGCCAGCCCCGGCACGGCCGTGCTGCCCACGTGCGCAATGGCCACCTTCAGTCCGTCCAGCGCGGAGGACAGAACGCGGGCCAGGGCCTGGAAATCGGCCGCCCAGTGGGGGTTAGACTCGTGCAAAAGCATGGCTAGGGATACGCGAGTCGAAGCTGTTATGTGGTCCTTTCGCTGTTCGGACCGTTTCAGTGAACCGAAGCGGATAAGCCCATTTGCACGGCACCAGGCCGTAATTCATCCGTGTCTTCTTAGCGCGGAGTGTCTATGTTGCCCTTTTGTTTTTTATACACAGCGGAGGCGAAGATGAGCGAGAGCGCGCCCACAAAGCTCAGCCCCAGCCCCAGCTCCCTCAAGGAGTCGTTGCGGCGGGAATAGTAGCCCGCCATGAAGACTCCGCCCAAGGCCAAGAGCAGGCATAAGGTGGCAACCAAGTAGAAGGCGCGGGATGGGTTTTTCATGAGGATTCGCAGTCGGTGGTGTCGTGGAAACATAAAGGTGCCGAGGCCGTGGGTTTCTTCCGGTAAATCTGGCTTTCGAACTAGCCTCACACAATACCTAAGTTTCGGGTAATTTTTGAAGCGCTGTCGGCCAGCCAAAGGTCAAATAAACATTCGGTCTAGTGATTAACGCAGCCCATAATAGAGACTGTAGTTTTGGGCCGCTAGCGCAGGGCGGCCGTCGGCGACTTTTTCGGCGCTGTGTGGGGCCTCAAATCGGGCCGTTCGCGCAGTATCTGGACCGTGAGCACGGCGACGCAGACCACAATCGCCAGCAGCAGCACGCCGATTTGCAGCAGGGAAATGCCCAGCGCCCGGCCGTAGCGCCGCGCCGCCGTGAGCGCGGGGGCGGCCCGCAGCAGTTGCGCGTTCACCCAGAGCGTGTACCCCAGCGTCGGGATAAAAATAAGTTGCGAAGCCACCTGCAGAAATGCCAAATTGCCCACCAGCAGCGCGGGCAGCAGGATGGCCAGGTTGAGCACGGTCAAGGTGCCGACGATGAAGGCATTGGCCAGCAGCACCTCGGCGTAGTTGTAGCCCGCCCGCCGCAGCAGCAGCCACGCCACCAGGGCGTTGAGCGGCAGGATTACCAGCTGCATCAGGGACGGGTGCTTGATGCCAAGGGCGACGTAGCGCTCCACCGCCACCGCCATCAGCCCTTGGGATGGCGAACCCGCCCCGGTGGGCTGCGACGACAGCATGGCCTGTTGCAGGTCAACCTGAAAGGCCGACATGACCAGGGCCGACAGGCCCACCAGCAGCAGCAAGTAGCTCACGGGGCGGAACTGCCGGGTGCGCTGCCCGGCCAAGTACCCGCGGATAGTGAGGCCGGGGCGCGTCAGCAGCTGCCAGAAGGTAAAGGCCAGGCCCTTGTCCACGTGCCAGACGGAGTGGGGCAGGTCGTGCAGCAGCAAATGCTTCAGGGTGATGCGGTGGGTGTCGGCCGGTTGCCCGCAGTGGGCGCAGAACCGGTCGCTCAGGGCCGCGCCGCAGTCGAGGCAGGCGTGCTGGGCGGGCGGGCCGCCACCCGGGGCCGATTCCAAGGCCTCGGCAGCCACCACCGCCGTCAGTTGTGAGGAGTAGTCGAAAGACATAAGCGCGGAATGGTAGAAGAAAGGCCGGGAAGTGTCGGACACCGCAATATCATCAGCGGCGCGCAAAGGATTGGATAATGAAGCGATGGACCGTTTGGATAGACAGATAAGTTATCACTAAGCGCCTTACTTGGCTTTGTCCTGACGTTTGCGCTCGATTATAAGTAGCAAAAAGCACCCAAATACCAGGCCCAACCCGCCCCAGGTCAGGTATCCTGCGAGGGGGGCCAAACGCGGTCCGCTCCCTTGGGTAGCCACGGCGGGCGTATCTCCGCCACGACGGACATTGGCCCCGACCCCCGTGCCGGCAATGAAAAGACCAACCACCATTAGGATAAGGAGGATTTTAGCGCGCAAAGAGGTAATCATGTGGGTGCGTGAAGTATCGTTGTCAGCAGGGCTATCCCTTGCCCTTTGGATGGCGCGAGGTTCACCAGATAATAATGCGCGAGAGAGAAAACGCCGGGCAGGCGAAAGGTAATAGTAGTTTGTACATAGTCCTAGTGCTGGAATTGTTCTTTCAGCGGTACTATTCACCTGAACGCTCGTTATTCTATTCGG
>NZ_JABKAU010000047.1 GCF_013377885.1 Hymenobacter lapidiphilus | reverse complement strand
GGCGCAGCACGGTGTAGGGTACGTTCGGTGGGGGCGTATGGCGCTTCATGACTGGGCATTACGGATAGCGGCGTTGGCGCGGCCATTCTGGCGATACTTGGGGATGCTGCCCAGCGGCTGGCCCTGCTCGCGGCCGAAGCGCAGGTGCTTGGCGTGGCCGATAACCTGGGCCGCGTAAATGCCCGTGTGGCCCGAGAACAGGTAAGCTGTGGCGCAGGCCAGCGCCAGGTACACGCCGGCGTGCGCGCCAAAAAGCTCCAGCCCCATCAGCGTGCAGGCCAGCGGGGTGTTGGCCGCGCCGGCAAACACGCCCACGAAGCCCATGGCCGCCAGCAGCGCTACCGGCAGCGGCAGCACCAGCGCCAGGGCCGAGCCCAGCGTGGCCCCGATGAAAAACAGCGGCGTCACCTCCCCGCCCTTGAAGCCGCAGCCCAGCGTGAGGGCCGTGAGGGCCAGCTTGAGCAGGAAATCCTGCGGCAGCGCCGGGGCCTGAAACGCGGCCAGGATGGTGGGCACGCCCAGCCCGATGTACTTGGTGGTGCCCAGCGCCAGCACGGCCAGCGCCACCAGCACACCGCCCACCACGGGTCGCAGGGGCGGGTAGGCAATGCGCTGGAACCAGCGCGTAAGCGCGTGGGTGAGCGTGGCAAAGCCCCGCGCCGTGAGCCCGAACGCCATACCGCAGCCCAGCGTGAACACCAGGCCCAGGGGCGTAAGGGGCAGCGCGGCGAGCTGCGGGTAGTGGGAGTGGCCCACACCCCAGGCCTTGGTCACGAGGTCGGCGCACACGGCGGCCAAAAAGCTCGGCACGAGGGCATCATAGCGGATGGTGCCAATCAAAAACACCTCCAGCCCGAACACGGCCCCGGCCAGCGGCGTGCCGAACACCGAGGCAAAGCCCGCGCTGATGCCGGCAATGAGCAGCAGCTTGCGGTCGCGCGGGCGCAGGCCCAGCCAGCGCGTGAGCTGGTCGGCCAGCGTGCCGCCCATCTGCACGGCCGTGCCCTCGCGGCCGGCCGAGCCGCCAAACAGGTGGGTGGCCAGTGTGCCGAAGAGTACCAGCGGGGCCATGCGCAGCGGGATGGTGGTGCGCGGGTTGTGAATCTCGTCCAGAATCAGGTTGTTGCCCCGCACCACGCCCTGGCCCAGGTAGTGGTAGCTGGCCCCGATGAGGAGGCCACCGGCCGGCAGCAGCCAGAGTATCCAGGGGTGGGCTTCGCGCCAGGCGGTAATCCAGTCGAGGGCGAGTAGAAAGCCGGCCGAGGCCGAACCCACGAGCCCGCCCACGGCGGCGCCAATCAGCAGCCAGCGCAGCAGAAACAGTAAGTGTGGGGTGTGCTCAATGGCCAGGATGGGCCGAGGAAAGCGGGGAAACGGGGAACGAAATGCCACGGGCAACAGGGAATAAAAAGCCAAAAAACCTACGCGCCGCAGGCTTCGAGGGCCCGTAGGTGGCGTAGGAATCATTAGCTCAAAGCCGGGGCCCTGGCGGTTCGCGGTGGAAATCCATCACCGTTATTGTCGGGTAAAGATAGGAAAATTGCCCAAAATCCAGCCTTTTTACGCGCCCTCTGCCAGCTGGTTGGTGAGGGTTACGGAGAGCATCAAAAAGTGTGGGGCAGTTGGGGGTTACCGCCTTCTGCCCCACACTTTTTGATGCTCTCCTTGTGCACTCAAGATACAAGAGCCACGGTAAAGCGGTCTATCCAAACGGTCCGAATAGAATAACGAGCGTTCAAACGGGGAGGTGGTTTTTACCTTCGTGGTCATGTTCCAGGACTTACCACTCCAACGCTGGGAAACCACGGCTGCGCGTCAGCAGGTCGCCCACAAGCTGGGGCTTCCATACACCGATGCCATGCAGGATTGGCCCTGGGAAGCGGCCGCGCCAGAACGCCTGGGCGACTACCTGCAGCTGTATGCTTCCGCTTCGGACGACGAGCGGGTGGTGTTGATGGAAATGATGCTGCAGGCCACCACCGACCAAGAAGAGCCAGCCGCCTTTGCGCACGCCTGGTCCCAGGTAAAGGGGCTGTTGGACCAAAACCCCACGTTGCACGCGTGGACGGTGCATTATTGGTGCTGTTGGGGTGCCAGTGCGGAGGTCGGGTTTGAAATCACGCCCTACTTACGCACTTGGTGGGCAACGCACTTCGCCCATCCTGCCTGACCAAAATGTACGCTTAGTGCCCGTTCAGCTAAACGGTCGTTTAAAAGGCGTTATAAATTGTCATTTTACGCGCCATAAAGGGCCATTCGCGACACGTAAAAGGGTGTGCTCATGGCTGACTGACGTCCGAAGCAAAGTGCGCCTTTTCCTCTTCTGCCTCCAAATCGCGCGGTGCATAACCATACGGATTTTTCGGATTTTTGCCAGCTCGCCACAGTATCCACAAGCCCACCAGTATTGCCGGCAAGCTGAGCAGCTGGCCTTGGTTGAGTAGATGGTCTTTCTCGAACTCTACCTGGGCTTCTTTCAGAAATTCACCCAAGAAGCGCTGTGTGAACAGCAGCACCATAAACAGGCCGAGCAGCAACCCGCGTGGGGTGCGCTCTTTGGTGCGGTTCCAGAGATAGCAAATTAGTAAGACCAGCAGCAGGCAATACAGTGCCTCGTAAAGCTGCGTGGGGTGGCGCGGCACGGCCATTAGTGAGCCGGGGCTGATGGGCGTGTCAGCAGGTAATACCCGGTAGCTTACTTGGCCATCTGCTAAGCGCATAGAGCGGACCACCTGCACGGCCCCGACAGGCAGCGGGCTGGTAGCGGGCAGCAGGTGTTCGGTGTCGCGCGGAAACACTACGGCCCACGGCACGGTGGTGGGGTAGCCGCCAATTTCGGAGTTCATAAAATTGCCCAGGCGGATGCACGCCCCACCAATGCCGACTGCAATCACGATGCGGTCGAGCACCCAGAGGGTATCAAACTTGTTATGGCGAGCAAACAGCCAGCAGGATACCGGAATGCCCAGGGCGGCCCCGTGCGAAGCCAGCCCGCCGTGCCATATTTTAAACACTTCCAGCGGGTCTTTCAGCAGAATGTCGGGCTCGTAAAAGAAGATATGGCCTAGGCGCGCTCCCACGACGGTGCCGACCACCATGTAGATGGTCAACACATCAACCCACCGAGGCGACACTTTCTCGCGCCGGAAAATGTGTTGGAACACGGGCGTACTCACTACAAAGCCCAACGCGAATAACAGTCCGTACCAGCGTAGCATGAACGGACCAATATGGGCAATGATGGGATCTGGGTTCCAAACCAAGTAGTTAAGTAGCGAATTCATAGGGGGAAGGAGAAGCACCGAACCAGGAAGGGTTGGGCTACTGCTTAGGTCCCAGAATCGTCGGAAACTTGCGCAACGGTTAGACTAGCCTTTTAGCTAAGGTCAAAGACCATTTACAGTATAGTGGCAATCGAGCTAAAAACCGGCCTCATTCGGGAGTTGTCCGGGAAGCCAAATTACGTTAAGCAACCCTTTTAAGACAGGCTACTTAGATGACCCAAATTCCCGACGAAGAACCAGCAGACGCCGGCCTGATTCAATCCAGGCCGCCAACGGCGAAGGAGTTGCAGGAAATTTCGCACTTCATTGCCCAGAGCAAGCAGCGGAATGCGGGCCAGCGCAACGCATTGCCGCTATCCCCCAAGCGCCAACAGTCCCGAGAAGAAGAGCCGTAGCCTGGCCGAAACCCGCCTGCTACTCAGCTCCTGGACACAACCAGCGCTGAATCGGCCCACGAGCACGAGCCGAGCCGCTATTCGTCGGGGAGGCGCGCCTTCACCTGCCCGCTTCGGATGCGTGCCACGACGCTTTCAACCGATTGGTCATACTCGGCTTCTGAGGCGAATATGGGGTGCTGAAAAGGGGCAGATGAACCAGCAGGCGAACCCGCGTCAGGCGCCTGTTTCCTTTCCATACTAACGGCCCGAAGACGCTTTTTGGTTGACTTTGTCATGGCGTGAGATGCCCGAGGCGCTAGGGTGCAGGAGCGGGTGATGTAGACAATCAACCGTATAAAGCCCCCCCGGCTGGTGGAACAACCGGGGAGCCTGAAGTGGGTGCTGGTACACCATGACTTCTACTCAATGAAACGGCAATACCCGAAGTTAACCCGCATTTTTAGATTCGGTTAGCGATCATTGGAGAGCATCAGAAAGGTTGGGGCATTCGACCTCCAGGCACTGCAAGCTCACCTACAGCCGGCCGCGTAATCTGACCGCCCCAAACTTTTGATGCTCTCTTTAATACGTGAGGTGAGCAAAAGCTGTAAGCCAGTTTGGCAAGGACCTGCTTTTCTCAAAAAATGCCTCATCGGCGTTTAAACACCCATTTTATGGGATGGACAGCCAGCTCAGGATTCCGCAGCGTTGTTTTCCGTTCCTACTATCGTGCGACCCTCTTGATGCGCCGGTATATCGGCGAAAAATTCCGCCAGACTTATTTGATGAATGTCTAGCAGCCGCAACAAGCTTTTAAGGGTAAGGTTGCTGCCTTGCTCATGGCGACCGTACCCGACGCGCGGTAGTTCATGGTCAAATGCAAACGCTTCGTAGGAGGAATAGCCCTTGTCCAACCGCAGTTGCTTCAGCTTTTGGGCAATCTGTTTTAGGCGCGGTTCAGCAGCAGGGACCATAAGCACATCATTCGGAAAAGCCGAAATGTGCGGTGTGCATCTAATATAAGTTACCTAATCTATTAAACCTTATTTATTAAACCTATTATAGTATGTTTGTAATAAGCTCTTCAGAAGCCTTGCTGGCCTCACCACCTCTTCCATGTCTTCGTCGCCTCCTCACCTGTTCTGGTGCTCCGTGACCGCCCTTGCCGGCGCTCTGCTGCTCAGCGCCTGTTCCCAAACGTCACCCAATCCCTTCGCGGATACCGCCGCCTCTAACTCTGTCCCCCGCACGATGTGTACACAAGCCGATTCGCTGAATGGCATGCAAGGCCACATTTTTGGGGAGCCGCTGCGCAACTTTTCCGGACTAATCCCCCAAGCCCAAGATGACGAGCACGGAGTTTACGAGCACGGAGTCTACTGGATGTCGGAACAGGAAAGCGGCTGGTTTGGCCAGCACAACGAGGATGTTGTTACCTATTATCAGTTCCAAGACGGCAAATTCGCCATGTTTCGGGCCGTCACCGTGGATACCGGAGCCACCCGCACGGCGCTGCGCGAGCTAGCCCGTAGCTTGTTCGGCCCCGGTAGAGCCTGCAGCGACCTGCAGGGCGGGCTGGACTGGGAAGGCGAGCGGGTACGGGTGCAGTACTACGAAAAGGGGGCGCCTCCGGTGCTATGCTTGTTGGAAGTATACAGCAAACCGCTGGTAGCCGTGCAGCAAGCGAAGCTGCGCGAGCAACAACAGTGGGACAATGTTCTGGGCAAACTCTAGCCGAGGACGGCAGGGGCGCCTGGTTAATTCCGTCTGATATCTGCTATTCTATTCGCCGTATGCCCCCGTCCCGTCGCCTTCCGTTCTCGCCCCCTTTCGTGTTGCAGCTGGCTTGAGAGCAGACCGATTTTAAGATGGTGCGCACGCACTGGAATAAAAATTTTGTGCGCAAATTTTTGCCTGGCGAGCCTATGCACTTTCTCGTGGCCTGGGTGCTGCACCAAATCCGCACGGATGGTTGCGTGATTCGCAACCACCACGTATTCCCGTTGGAGGAGGTCACAATCCCGGTTGAAAACACGCCGGATGAGCAAATCTATTGCGCGTGGCATCAGCTGGACGCGATCAGGTTTTCGTTCGAGATGGGCGCTCTTAAGCACTACTACGTTCGCCGGCTGCTCGACGACACTCAGAAGCGGCGGATTGGGTGCGTGGATGGCCTGGTTACCCTGCTCTTCAATCCCGGGCTACGCAGCTACCTGTTCAGCGTAGCCCAGCTTGACGAAATAGTGCCCACATCGCGGCCCTTTCCTCAACGAGCAGACGCGAGTATGGCACCCAGTTGCCGTAATCGCTGGTAAACATCACTCATTCCCCTCCTGTGCCCTCCTTACTTCCTCATATTCTCATGCAACCCACCACTCCGACCCTGGAGCGCCCCGGAAGCCGCACCATCCCCTACCGCTGGGCCACGCCCGGCCAACACGCGCAGGCCGTGCTGTGGGTGACGCAGCAGCTCCACACGCACTTCCCCACCCTGTCCGTGGCAGAGTTTGCGCAGGCCTTCCACGCGTTTCAGCCTGATTTGTGGGAAGACTGCAACGACCTCTGGCTCGACTATGCGGACCTGGTCCGGCTTACCCAGCGGCTGGCCCACTCGCCGCTCGTGCCGGACCTGGACCCGCCCATTTATTGTGCCGATGCGTACTACCTGGCCGACGTCCTAGACTACTATCACCGGGTGGCCATTGAGTTAAAGACCGAAATGAAAGCCGGCGCCCAACTGCCAGTTCGGCGACTCGAATCGTTCATTGAGCAACTGGCGATTGGCAACAGCGTCGTCGAACGCGTGCGGCGGGAAACCAGGTCCCAAGCGGTGGCCCATGATCCGCAGGCGGCTGCAGACTTCGGGGATTAAACCGGCCGGTGGGACTGCGTGAGCGCACCCTCATATCCCAGGCAGTCAGTTGCTACGGCGCCGCGCTCTGCCCTGTTACGAGGCACTCCTTCCTAAATCCCTCTTTTTGTTGCTTCGGCAGCCTCTCCTTCACAGATGGCTTTTTTTTCTACCCTCTAGCCGGCCCTGCTCTTACTTCTAGCTGCCAACATGTTCGTCACCTCAGTTCAGACCCAGATTGTGAGTAAGTTTTACCACTTCCTGGCCATCGGGGGCACCACTATGCCACGGCCCTAAACCACCTACCTGTTTGGGCCGAACAAGTAATGAGCAAGAGGACCAGTACCGGCTCTTTTGGTAAGGGAGGAAGGTTTGGGCTGCCTAATCGATGAACCGTAAGGCATTGAGGTAGGAAGGCACGCTAGACCTCATCAGCAAGCCGTTGGGAGCCGAATTAAGTGCCCAGCAGCAGGCCCGGCTCAAAGCAGGGAACGCCGAGTGTCTCAAAATGCCGAGTAGCCAGGATTGACTGCTTCGTCGCCCCGCTGGGACAACCATTTCCTTACACCTTCCTCATATCTCAAACGCATCATTGCTTTTACCTGGGAAGGACATATCAATGGCCGGCTGGCTAGGTGCTCGATGAATTCCCTGCCAAGTCACCAGCCACTTCTCACGTTGAGCCCGGTCGTCGGGGCGTTCGTACACCTCGCCCCCATTTTCTTTCAGGAATTGCACCAGGTTGGCCAGCTTTTCTGGACTACACTCATCGGGGTACCGGATATTGAAGCTGATTTTGCCGTCAATAACCCTATCCGTGAGCATGTTATTGCTGTCAGCCTGCCAGTTGCGTCCAATCTCGACCCGCGTGTCCAGGTAATTCCACACCTCGGACAGCCGTTCAGCCGGAATCTGCAGACGCAGGTAATCCCCTTTTTGCTGCCGAGGTCCCCGGAATTTTTCCAACTCCGCCAGCTCGCTCCGGGTGCGTACTTCCTGGCGCTGGGCGGCCTGCTCCGCCAGCGCCTCCCGTGCCTCCCGCACCGCCTGCTCCTCGCGCTGGGCCTTGGCGAGCTTCTCCTTTTCCTGCTGCGCTTCCAATTCGGCCATCAAGACCCGCCCATTCGGAATCGCATCAACCTGCGCCTGGAAGCCCTGCAGCCGCTGCTCGGCCGCCTGCAGCTGTCCACCATAGCGCAGCTCAGCGACCAGGAAATAATCGCCCTGTTTCTCGGCCTGGGCAACCCGCTCCTGCAGGTCGGCAATCAGCGGCCGCTCCGTGTGGATGCCGGCCATCGCAACCCGTATCACCCCCAACTGCTCGGCTTCGAGTGCCTCGGCAGCTTGCCGCTGCGCCACCCGGACCAGCTCCGCCGCCTGCGCCAGTTCCGCCTCGCGTGCCTGCTCTAGCTCACGGGTGCGCTGCTCGGCCAGCAAGCTCCGCCCGTAGGGAGTCGCCTCCACCTGGGCCCGGAACTCCTGCAGTCGCTGCTCGGCTGCCGGCAGCTGTCCGGACATCAACTCAGCGACCCGGGTGTAACCGCTCCGGTCAAACTCTTGTTCGACCCGACTTTTCAACTCCACTACGTGGGCCTGCTCGGCGGCCATGGCGGCCATGGCCGCGCGCGTTTGCTGCTCGGCAGCCGCCCGGTCCTCGCGGTTCATTTCCAATTTCTCTTCAATGGCCTTGCTGCTCCAGGCCCGCCCGATTTCCGAGCCGGTGAAAACGTACCCATTCTTGGAAAAGCTGACGCCCACCAGCATTCCTGCTGCGTCTCGGCGCTCGCGTGCCTCGACGTCCGTATCACGCGCCTGCAGCCCGGTCCACAGCTCGGGCAGGGTGGTCGCACCCGGTTCCGCATACCCGAGGGCCTGGCGAATTTCGGCTTTGGCCTGGTCCGGTCCACTCACGCGCTCCGGGTGCTGCAGCTCGGGTTGACTGCTTTTGATGGAGGTAGTCAGCCCGAATCGCTTTTCAATCGTGGCGTTCAGTCCCAAGGAGCGCATCCGGACGTTGCCGTCCTTAATCGTCTTGCCGTCGAAATTTACGCGGCTCGCCACGAGGTGCAGGTGCTGATTATCCTTGCGGTCATGGTGGCGCACGATGAGCAGTTGCGTCTTGTCCAGCCCCATTCCCTTTGCCCACGCCAACCCTATTTCCAGCATTTTTGCCGAGTCTAATTTTTCCGCGTCCGCCGGATTAAAGCTCAGGCTCGTGTGCCAGACTGCCAGGCCCAGGTCTGGGTTGCGAGACATTCCCCGTTTGAAATCGGCAATCATATCCTCCGGACTAGAGTCGCGAATTCCCTGGGTGAAAAGTACCTCACATTTCTTGTCGGTCGGCGCAGCCTGGTAGCCCGTGAACTGATAGTTGACGGCTCCCTTTACGTTGCTGCCCATCTTGGTTTTACTTACCATCAGAAGCTAATTCAGCTGACACCTTTCAGTACGGTTTGCAGCTGGCGGACCAGTCTGCCGATGTCTTCGGCGGCCTGAAGTAGTCCCGCCACCTCCAGCTTTATCCTCACCTGACGCAAGTCGTTGCTCATCTCCGCCACCCGCTGGATGAGGGCCTCCTGTTCGTTGGTGAGCCGCGCTTTCGGCGACCGGTAGCCCTTGGCCCGGACCTCCAGCAAGTGGGCCGCAAAAGCTGACGTTTTCATTCCAACAGTCGCCGCACCTCGTTGGAGCCAGTCGAACCGAGCCGGTGTCAGGTGAGCCGTAACGGGTTTGCGGGGCTCCCCTGCCCACCCCTTTAGTCGGCCTCCTCGGTCAGGTTTGCCCTCCTTGCCCTCCTTCGTCCGCGCTGCTGCCCGGGCTGCTTTGCGAGCTGAGACCGGTGGAGAGGCTGTGGGCTGCTGCGCGCTATCGTGTTGCTCGTTGCTGATTTGCATGTGACGTTAACGTGTTTGTTCAAGAATAGGAACGGGACGGATATGAGCAGTCATAGGAATCCAAAAAACGGTTATTTCGCACGATTAACACGTCTGGTTTATTAAGTCTACGACTAGCATTTTCAGGACCCTATGTTGGTCCCAATCTACGGTTATCCTCCTCCACTTCCTACTACCACGGCCTGCTACCCTTCTATGGCTAATCGTTTCCCTCAGCCTCCCTACTCCTCTCTAGCAGCTAAGCCCACTACCGAACCTCCGACAACTGGCCTTTTCCCAGGCGTCAATTTCCTGCTACTCTGGCGAACCTATCGCTCCCGGACTACTCGCCCCCAACTAATCGTGCTGCATCCTCTCACGCATCAATAACCCAACCTGGCCCAAACCAAGTCAACCCTTTTTCTGCGCCCCTCCGCCCCCGCCCCTTTTCAATGTTCTTTCGATTTACTGGTAACTATAAAAGCCCCCGCCGCCTTAGTAGCTACTGAATCTATGAGCATCCGTCTGCTGCTCCCTGGCCGGCTTCGATTCCCAAGAATTATCAAAAGCACTCATCTTAGCCAGTAGCTACTAAGTAAAAAAACACATCAGGCCAGCTCCCAAAAATTTGGGTAAAGCTGGCCTATCGAATTTCACCGCTTCATTTCTAGTATTACTGAGCCCCGCCCCTAGCCTGCCCCTGCCTGTCAAAGCTGCCCGGCTCCTCCCAACCCAAAAAGACGCTAACCCATCCCTGCTTATCCAAGGACTCTTTCACCCTGCCTCCTTACAGCAGCATCCCAAAGCTCGCCTTTATCACCTGGCTTGAAAATTCATCTATCCCCAAAAGCTATAAACCAATTCCTCACTGCTACCTGAAAACCCTTGGCCTCTCGATATTAAAAATAAGGCAGTGGGGAAAAGATAAGTACACAAGCCGGGCCTTCTTTCTCAGTACCTCCAGACGGCACCATATCAACTGGATTCGCCCCGGCCACCTTCGCTAAATTCTCAACCCACTGAAACAGCTCGCCCCCGTAAAACCGCATCACCACCCAAACCACAATTTACCCCACGAGCCAACTACTGCGCCCAACCATTTTCTTCCTTATCAGCTCCACTCAGCATCTGCTCGACCCTACCCATGACTGCATCCAGGCCCGCCAAGAATTATAAGAACCCTGTGCAATTCCGTGCGGTTCGATTCGTAAGTTTTATGTTAGAGGACACAAAGCACGAAATCAGCACCACCAACTTTATCAAAGATGCTGTCGCCCGTCACCTGGCATTTTACCAGACCAAGCGCGGCATAGAATTTCCTAACAAGATGCTGGCCGAGCTTTCCGAACTGGACCTGATACCGAGCACCTCCCGAACCGAAGAATAGCGCATTTCCAGCAATAGAGAAATCGCTAATCACTCCCAAAAGAAAAAGGCCAGTCATCATTGACTAGCCTTTTTTTGTGTGCTACGGTTTTGGGTTTTATCAGGCCTCCTTGGTTTTTGCCTTTCCAGTTTTGGTTGGTTTTATCGTTACGGCTTTTTCTTCCGGTGTGCTTCTCGTGGCGGCCCTTGGTTTTCTTAGCACGGGTTCAAGGCCAGCGAGATTATCCGATTTGGGCTTGTTCTTCGCTCCCACTGGCCGTCTAATTTTTGTTGTTGGGTTTTCCGGTCGTGCTTTTTGCTCAGCGTAGAAATGCTCCAACCCCTTCGGCCCCCATCCTGCCTCCTCCTCGCTCATACCCGGCGTCCTATCCCCTCCCGTATCAAATTTTATTTTTCTTTTGGGTTCCCGGTTTACCCAATTGGCGTGTTCCACTAAATTTTTACAGTCGCTGATAGCTGGTTCCTCAGCCAACCACTTTTGGTACTCGTCGTCTTTTTTATCAACGGCTGGATTTTGGGGCTGGATTAAAAGTTTGATCCAAGAGTCGCATTTAGAGTGATAGTTTCTCAGCCTTCAGAGGCTTCCCATTCGACGGTGAGCAACACACCCAAGTCGAAGCGTAGCGCATCGCTCAGCGCCTCGTCGGAGAAATCGAACTCCCTTTGCAGGTCAGGGCTTACGCATCAAAATTAGCTGAGTGCCTTTGCTGCCTCTGGAACCGTTTTACAACCAGTTGTAGCCGTCAGATTTTCGGATCCAATGTGCCCTTCCGGGATAGAAGAGAAGGCGAAGATGTTTGATGCGTAAGCCCTGTATCTTTACAGGACCCCATCGATACCATCTCGCCTGGCGACCAGCTCGTGTTCCAGATTTTCTGCGCCCTGGCGCTGCACGAGCACGCTGCGCTCGTGCAGCGCCAGGGCGCCGGGCCGGGTCCCACGCTACCAGAAGATAGTACCCGCAGTCAAGGAACTTTACGAAGCGGGCCAGCAGTCCACGCGCCAGCTCATGGCCTACCTTCAGATCGACTCTTACCACACACTCTACAAAATCCTGCGATCCGCCGGCTGCCAGATTAGCGAAAAGTCCCCCTCCCCTTAAAGTCAAGTAGTATGGGTCTCCCTTCCCAGCCCGATCTGCCCGCGGCGCTGCACCGCTACAACGAGACGCCGCAGCCGGACTTATGCGCCTTGAGCCCGAGGCAGATGCACGCGCTGCTCTACCAGCCGCTGGGACCAGCCAGCGTGGTACAATTGCACGCCGATTTGCCAAACGATGTGCTAGACCAGATCCCGTTTCTGCGGCTGACAGAAGCCTTCTTGCGCCTGCTGCAGCGGGAAACACCCCTGCGCCTGACGCCCTTGGGGGCCCTGCCGCGCAAGTATCTTCGTGAACTCTACGCTTCCGGCTTCATCTTAGAAGAAGGGCTGGAAACGGGGCTGTTTACGCTGAGCCGGGAAATCGATTCGCTGGCCATCACCACCTTGCACCAGACCACCCGGCTGGCGGGGCTGGCCCGCCTGGTACGGGGCGAGTTGCTGCTGACCAAAAAAGGCGCCCAACTACTCGACCCTGCTCATCGCCCGGCCCTGTGGGCGCTCGTGTTGGACACCTTCACCAACCGTTTTCTCTGGGCCTCGCACGACGGCTACCCCTCGCAGACGGTGGGGCAAACCGGCTGGGCGTATTCGGTGTACTTACTCGCCCGCTTCGGAGAGCAGCCGCACCCCGTCTCCTTTTACGCCGCGCACTACCAGCGGGCGTTTCCGTTTGTGCTGGCCGAGTTCACCGACCCGGCCTATCGGACGCCGTTGGAACAGCTTACCTACTGCTACGGGGTGCGCACGTTTGAGCGGGGACTCAACTGGTTTGGCCTGCTCGGCTCTGAATCCCAGGTGCCGGTACTTCACCAGCCCGACCAGTCGCTGACTGCTTCCCCGCTACTTGCCCAACTCTTTGCTGTACAGCAAGGGCCTGCATAGCCCTTGCGCGCCAAATGCGACTTTTAGACTAAACTTTTAATCCAGGCCCAAGGCGCGGAATCATGTATGTACATGATTCCGCGCCTTGGCGTCAACTAAATAAGAAGGCCTACTACCCCCGCCGCATTTTTAGCTAGGCCTAGTTTTGAGCTACACCGCATTTCTGACGCTGGCCCATTTCTTCCCTGACCCAGATTTCTGCCAGATGCTGTTTTTCCGCCGCCGATAATTTCCTCTGCTTCCCCTTCGCCGGTTCTATCCAAAACTACGCTACCCTGGCCTGTCTTCTTCCACCGGGCACGCCACTGTTCTACCTTTCTATTCTTTCCAGATTTATTAGACCCCCTCACTCAAGCCTGCTTTATGATCCAATCCTCCCCTCCTCGCTGCTCTAGTGTAAACCCGTCCTGTAGGTAGACTTGCTGAAGGTGTTGCTCGAAGCTATCAGCGCGTTTCTGGCGCTGGGCATAAGGTCCTGGGTTGTCATATATCTCCCGCACCTCTCGCAGTCGGTAAGCAACTTCGTTGGTCTTAATGGCTAATTCGGTCACCTGCTTCTTTTTCGTGCCACTAGCCTTTTTGGCCTGTTGATAATCAGCGAACAGGTATTTCTCAATCAGTGCTTTATAGATGGCACCAGCAGGTTTTTTAATCTTGCCTTTGCGAAACTGACCTTCTACAATTCTCACTACATAGGCGATATAGTCTACCTCGTACTCGCCGGCTTCCAACTGTTGGCTTACTAGCGCTAGGCTCTGCTTACCTACCCCTATTTGTGCCAGCGTTTGTTCCCACACAGGTGTTTCGCTCGATGGCGATTTTGCAGGTATGAGTTCCGAATCATTGGGATCAGTCAATAGGAACTTTACCTCCGATACGACCTTGCCTTGCTTCTGCAGTTCATAGGTAAAGGGCATATCGGTTAGCTGCATTTCACTCTGAGCTTTGTCCAGAATGCGGGTGCGCAGGTTATTGAAGCGTGGGTACTGTCCGTCCTGCAGATCCAGAAGGAAACGCAGTTGAGCGATAGTGATCGTACGCTTTTTAAACGTAGCATATTCCTTCAGCAGCCAGTAGATGCGATAGGAGTAAAAGCTCTTGAGCTTATTCAGCTGCTCCAACTGCGCTAGAGTGAAATTACCGCTTTCCCGCAGCTGCAGTAGGTAGGGCATAATCAATGGATTAAAGGATGCTACTACCCCTCCCCGATCGCTCTCGTAAGCAGCCTTTGCCATGAGTGGGATGAACTCAAAGTCTGGCTTTTTACTGCGCTTACGAGTACCCTGCTGCGTGTCGACCAGCTTCTCAATGTAAAGGCGGCGGGAGGTGATGTTATCACACATTTGCTTTACCTCTTCGTAGGCTGAGCCCCCAGTACGCTCATGGATAATCTCGGCCATTGGCACGAAATGTTCGCAGAAATGCTCATCCGTTAGCTCAATGCGAGTCAGCAAAGAGATGAATAATCGCATCTCCAGAGGCACAAAACTGAACCGCGCATTAATCAGCGCATTGTGTTGCGCTACCGTTTTATCAACAGTCGGAACTAAGGGCGATTTTGTAGGCATATGAACCAGGAAAGGGCGATTTTGTAGGCATCAAACGTCGATTTTGTAGGCATCAAACGTCGATTTTGTAGGTATGAAAGGGCGATTTTGTAGGCATATGTATTCGCATCTTACAAAAAATCAGATAGTTATGGCCTCTATAATAACTAATATAGTATAAGTAAATAGCTAGCTTGTTTAGGGCGATTTTGTAGGCATTAATAAATACCTTCTTGTACAAGTATAAATTAGTAAAAAACTGGAGATTTTTCGCCGCAATTTTTTTACTAATTTATACTTTAACTATTTGAGCTTCTTTCCATTAAGACGGTATTGCTCGCCCTCTGGCAGAGATCGGTCTGATCCCTCCATTGTATCTAAGAACGCACAAAGTGCTGAATCGACAGCCTTTTTCAATACAAGCCGATCCCAGTACTCGCTCTGCTTTAACCGCACGTAGGTGCTACGCCGCAAAAAGGTGCTGAACTTAAGCCACTCTTCCTCAGAGATTAAAGAAGAAGCAGCTACTGGGGGGGCAGCAGGCTCTTCTGATGCCCCCCCAGTAGCTGCAGTTGATGGTGCCGGAGTAATGTCACGCCTCACTCCGTACAGACGGGCATCGTTATTTAACGATAGTGCTGGCGCATCGAGGTCGTCTCCGAAGTTTGGCTTCTTGGTTTGCTTACTCATACTCGGGTAATGATTTCTTGGGTGAGCGATTCATAATCTGTGGCGCCATTACTCTCTGGCGCCCACCGGTAGATACTTTGCTTCTTGATCTGGGCTTCTGCCAGTGAGACGTTTTCGCGGATGGTTGTTTCCATCATCAGCTGCGCTTCGGAATACTTGGAACCAATCAAGGCCACCACGTCGTGATGGAGCTTCTTGCGGTAACGGCTGCTGTACTTGGTGAAGAAGATGCCGCCGATAGTCAAGTTGGGATTATACAGTTCCTTTACCCGCTCACAGGCCTGAATGAGCTTGTTCAACCCCTCGTAAGCAAAATACTCTGGCTGACAAGGAATGAAGACCGCGTTACATGCCACTAGGGCCATGTAAGTGAGGGCGGATAAGGAAGGTGGTGTATCAATTACACAATAGTCGTAGTGGTCCTGTAAGGGGGCTAAGCCCTTGCGTAGAATGCTCTCGTAACCGAGTTGTTGCCCAACCATCTTCTCTAAATAGTCTAGGTCCGGGGTAGCTGCGACTAAGTGAAGGTTTTCCTCTACTACCAGTATGATATCGGCTAATTGCGCCTTCTTCTCCAGTACCAGCCCTAAGTCTGGATGGCCAGCCGGCAAGCGGAAAGCCAGTGAGAGATTACGCTGGGCATCGCAGTCGATAAGCAATACGCGATGGCCGTCACGTGCTAGTGTCTGTGCTACACTCAGAGTGGAGGTTGTCTTCCCCACTCCGCCTTTATGATTGGCGAATACAATAATCTTCATGGTACAGCTTTGGCTGATCTGAAAGCAGTGATAAAGTATTGAAACTTCTCATGCTTCTTTAATATGTTGAAGAAGTAATACTTCTTTAGATTCTTAAACATACCCAAGAAGTCGAGGAATACAAAATTCTTTAAGAATTACTTCTTCCTAAGATTCCTGAAGAAGTTAAGCTTCTTCAGGAAGTTTGACTTCTTCAGGAATCTTAAGTTTGTTTAACAGGGTATAATGGCATTCTTCTGACTCTCAATTTATTGAGTAAGAAGGTGTATTATGTAGGCTTCAGAGATAGTGGGCTCGTATGCCAATTGTTCTCAGTACATGGAAATCAGGTAGTTATGGCCTTTGTTGATGACACCTTAATCTAGAATAGCACCGGCAGCCGCATTCCAACTTCCGCTTGTACTAGAAAAATGTGCCCCTCTTCTGTCCGCCAATACTAGACCACCTCAGGGGTGGGGGTGATCCTAGCTCACCAATGCCATTAACAGCGCTCCGACGCAAGGCTAGTTCTTGTTCAATCTCTTTGGGGTTCTATTTGCCTCGCTGGCCGAGTTCGAACGTATGTTGATTCGGGAGCTGACTCACGCCGGCCTAGCCACCGCCCGAGCGGGGCAGGGTGGGTGGTCGCCCGAAGAGGTTATTGGAGCAGGCGTAGCACACGGCTATCGTAGCCGAGATACTCTACAAAGAGCAATAGTTAGGCGTCAACGAGATTGCTCAGCAGCTACGTATTTTAAAGTCACGCTCTACAAATACCTGCGCCATCTAGGTGTGGTCATCCATGCGTATCGGAAGGGGATAGTAGACAAGCCAACCGATTGACTGTCGGACTTACTGGCCGGTCAGATTCCTTAACGTGCTATTTATTCCGCTTTTTAATAGGCCCCCATCTAGGAACGCCTCGAACAGTTTGTAATGTTTTGCAGTAGAAAAACTTTACAGTATGACTATCTTTGCAGGAGGCAACCAATGAAAAAAACCGCCCAATCGACAACCGCCCGCCAGAAAATGCTCAACCGCTTGCAAAAGCTGGAGCCGGGCGCGCTCGTGCGCTATAGCGACTTTGCCAGCCTCGGCATCGCGCCGGGCACGGTGGCTGTGAACCTGAGCCGGCTGCGTCAGCAAGGTGTAGTGCAACAGGTGGCCAAGGGCACCTATCGCCTCCCTAAGCAAAGCCGATTCGGCCCGGTACCGGTTTCCGAGCAGCAGGTGCTGCAGATGCTCCTGCAGATGCCCAACAAGAAACTGCGAGGCTATCCCACTGGTGTAACAGCCTTTAATCGCCTGGGCCTGACAACGCAGGTAGCCCAGGAAATCCAAATTGCGACACCCCGGCCGGGACGCCCGAAGAAAGTCGGCAACGTGCGCGTGCGCTTCGTACGCAGCCGGGGCGATATGAAGCCGGAGCAGGTAAAGCTGCGCCAACTGCTGGATGCCCTGCGGCACATCAAACGCCTGCCCGATACCTCGCCGGCCGCGGCCCTGCCTCGCTTACGGGAGCAGGTGAAGCAACTGCCGCTGGCTGAAAAGACCACCTTAGCCCGCCTGGCGCAGGACTACAATCCGGCAACGCGCGCCCTACTGGGCGCGCTACTGGAAGGGCTAGGCGAAAACAAGTTGGCGGCCAAGCTTAAAGCCAGTTTAAATCCACTGACGACCTACAAGCTTGGCCTATCCGAGCAGGCACTATCGAACCGCGCGCAATGGAAAATCCGATGACCCTGCATGTGCACGAGCAGGACTTTCGCAACCTGATTACCATCACCGCCACGGCGCGGGGAATGCGACAAAGCTTTATCGAGAAAGACTATTGGGTGACCTGGGTGCTGCGCAACCTGGCCGATTCGGCTCTGGCGGAGCAGGTCGTGTTCAAAGGGGGCACATCGCTTTCCAAAGGTTACGGATTGATCGATCGGTTTTCGGAAGATGTGGACCTGGCTGTTATCCGATCAGCCCAGCAGAGCGACGGCGCGCTGAGAAAGCTCATCCGCGAAATCCATAAAACCGCCGCGGGCAACTTACCGGAAATAGCCGTGCCGGACTCCACGAGCAAGCGCGGCCACAACCGGCTGGTGTACCACCAGTACCCGCACCTGTTTACCGACCCGGTGCCGACTGCTACGGAACACATCTTGTTGGAGATAACGGCATTCGGGGAGCCGGAACCGCACAGCAAACGCCGCTTAATTTCCTATCTGGGGCAGTATCTGCTGGACCAGGGCCAGCCGGAAGCCGTGCGGGAGTATGGTTTGGACGCGTTTGATTTCAACGTGCTGAGCCTCGCGCGCACGTTTGCCGAAAAAATTATGGCCCTGGTGCGCGCTTCCTATGAAGAGGACCCGGTCGCGGAGGCCAGCCGTAAAGTCCGTCACCTCTACGACTTGCACCAGTTGGCTAGTCAACCTGAAATCATCGCACTGTTGACCGGGTCAAACCTAGCGCAACAACTGACCGCGGTACAGCGCGACGATGCGCGGGCGGGGGTAACCGGCCCGACCGGAGGATGGAAAACGAACCCATTATCGACCTGCTGGGCCTACGCCGAGGATGCGGCTAACCTCCAGCAACTCCAGCAGCCCTACGAGCAGGAGTTGCCAAGCCTGCTGCATAGCCCACTTCCCGCGTTTGACCAAGTACTACGCACCATGCAGCGAATCGCCCGACTGCTGCGCGACTACGATGCGTTCTAACGCGAGCACCTGGGTTTGGACAAGAATTTACTCAGAGATTGACTGCATGATAAACTGAAGCGCACCTCACCGCTTCAGCTTAGGCATCCAACGCTTACTGAGGAAGATTATCCGCCATTGATGCGCAGTCGTTTTTAACTTATGATAATGCTTACTTATCATAAGTTATATTTACTAGCCAAAAGGAACACCTTTTAGGCCGTTT
Source organism: Hymenobacter lapidiphilus (assembly GCF_013377885.1). Classification (GTDB taxonomy): domain Bacteria; phylum Bacteroidota; class Bacteroidia; order Cytophagales; family Hymenobacteraceae; genus Hymenobacter; species Hymenobacter lapidiphilus. The sequence continues at coordinate 7,344 of NZ_JABKAU010000047.1, read as the reverse complement.
GCGACACCTATATATAAGGTATCAGTTCGTGGTCTGAAATAGTTCTCCCTAGCGGCCTCTCAAATCCACTCCATGCGCGAAGACCTTGCGATTGTTCCGGCATCCAATGCTTCCCCGACGGTCAGCACCCAGCTGGCCCGGGCCTCGGCCAAAGTCGCCGGCTTCCTCGAGGTCGGCCTGCAGGGCGCGGCTAACACGGAGCGCGCCTATACCTCGGACCTGAAAAGCTACGTTGGCTTTTGCGAGCGGCACGGGCTGCGGGCGCTGCCGGCCGACGTGGAAACGCTGACCGAGTATGTGGCGTACCTGGCGACGGAGAAGCCAACCCCGGAACCCGGTGACGGGGGCCGTGGGGAGAAAAAGAAGCGCAAAGGCCAGCAGCCCCTTACCCGGCCCCATTCGCTGGCCACCATCAAACGGCACCTGGCCGCCATCCGCAAAGCCCACCAGCTCGCCGGCCACCGGCTACCGGCCCCGCTCGATGCACTCAACGTGGTGATGGAAGGCATTGCCCGCACCCTGGGCAAGCGCCAGGACCAGGCGCAGGCATTTACCGTGGAGGAGCTAAAGCAGGCCATTCGCCGCATTGACCTGGAAACGTCGGCTGGCTTGCGCGACCGGGCGTTGCTGCTGCTAGGTTTTGCGGGGGCCTTCCGGCGCTCCGAGCTGGTGGAGCTCAATATCGAGCAGCTGGAATTTACGGAGCGGGCGCTGCTGGTGCACTTGGCCAAAAGCAAGACCAACCAGTACGGTGCGGTGGAGGATAAAGCCATTTTCTACGCCCCTACCATGGACTTCTGCCCTGTTCGCTGCTTACGGGCCTGGCTCAATCTGCTGGGGCGCACCACGGGGCCGCTATTCGTGAAGATTCCCCGGGCCGCACCGGGTCAGATGGCTGCTGCCTCGGACAAGCGGCTTTCCGACATTTCCATCAACAAGCTGGTGCAAAAGCGCCTCGGACCGGGCTACTCGGCCCACTCACTGCGCGTGTCCTTTGTGACGGTTGCCGTGCTCAACGGACAATCTCACAAGGCCATTAAGAACCAGACCAAGCAGAAAACGGACGCCATGATTGAGCGCTATACGCAGCTTAACAATGTGGTTTCCTACAATGCGGCTCAGGCATTGGGACTGTAATTAACTGATGTTACGCATCACCTTGGTGGGTTGACTACAAATGGCCTTTTCGGAAGTAGCTGAAGTGCCTTTCTGAAGCACAGGCGTAATCGGTGCGTAACATCAGTAATTAACCCAAGTTGCGGAGAAGGATGTAGGGGCGGGGCTTATCCTCGCCCCTACATCCTTCTCCGCAACTTGGGTTAATTATAGGTTCTACTACCCAGCGGGAGTCCTATCGCCCCGTGTTCGTTTAGCACATGCCTGCGACTGCAATCGGACGCTAACTACCTGCTTCAACTGCTATGCATTTTGTGGCGAAACACAGTTACAAGTGAGATCAGAATTTCCTGACGCGAAGCCCGGAGCGGGCGCTCAGCCATAGCAAAGCCCACCTTACATGCGAGTACATTTGCTCTCTACCATCGTGTGAAGCTGCTACCGGAATCGCAGGAGCCAATGTCTAGGTTGGCGGGCACGATGAGAAGCAAGTCCTTTCTTTAAAGTAGGGGTCGCACTAAAGTAGGAACAGAAAACAACGCTAAGGCCGGGCGGTCAAGTTTTGGCAGGTTGGGACGTCCCAGAAAGCGGGGGTTATTAAACAAACAGGGCAAATCCTTTAACTCGGGGCTCAAATACCATCTTTACGGACTAAATAATGGCTACAATGACGTGAACCATAGCGTACACGTTCGTTTTCATTACCCTCTTTGCGTTAAGAAGCGTGTAAGACTATCAGGATTTCGATGCCCTTACGCCGGTTTTGCACACTATTACGAGCTACAGGTCCATTTGGCTACGGACTCGTGGTATTCCTCTATTTGTTTAACAACACTCATAATTGCTACCTTCACACCACAGCGCTGTTTACGTATACACCTGAATTCGGTATCTGTCAGCGAAAGGATCTGCCACGTCATTACCCCTGGATTTAATGAAGGAATTTATCAGCATCAAAAATCTTGGGCCGATAAAAGATATTGTAATCGACGATATAAAGCCGATTACCGTTCTAATTGGAGAATCTGGAAGTGGTAAAAGCACTTTGATGAAAGCCATCGCACTATTTCGATGGCTTTATAAGATGCATAATATCCGTTCTTATTTGAAGCATAGTCAGGTATCGAAGACACCTTTTCGTTTCAGAATGGATACCTACTTGAAGAACTGCGGCTTTAAGCAGTTTATCAAGGCTTCTACTGAAATCGTTTACAAAGTCGAATTTGAGAATGGTAATCAATACACAATTACGTATCTCAATCAGAAGTTATCGGGTACAAGTGACCGTGACCTTATTAAAAGTAGTGACCTTTGTTTCAATAAGCTGAGCTTTATCTCTGATACCCGAAATGTCATTCCTCTATGGGCAGATAAGGGTGCATCGTTTACCGGAGGTTATTTAGGATTTTATTTTCACGAAGTGTTCAGGGATTTTGACATTGCCTCCGATAATGTTCGCGATTTAGAATTACCCTATTTAGGCTTAAAGCTAGGAGTCAAAAAGACAAATTCTGGCAAACAGTACTCGGTTCAAGGCCATAAACGAGACTATAATATCGACTTGAAGAACAGTTCTTCAGGCACACAGAATGCCGTGCCAGTTGCACTAATCGCTGAACACTTCTCTAAACATTTCAATTTTGAGGAGGCTTTCAACCGTTCTGTCCTTAACTACCTATCCAGTGCCGATAAGCTAACTGATTTCAAACCGGTGAAGAACCTGGGAGAGTTGGAAAAGAATTTGTTCATACATATCGAGGAGCCCGAATTGAGCCTCTATCCGGATGCGCAGTGTCAGCTTATTAATGACTTGATTGAAAAATGTTTTATCAGTAACATGAATAAGATCGCGCTGATATTCTCTACCCATAGTCCTTACATAATTAATAACCTCAATCTGCTGATAAAAGCTGCCGATGCCAATAAGTTAATCGGGGGAGCGAATATCCAATTCGAGAACTTGGCAGTTTATCAAGTGACTGGCGGAACTATAGAGGATTTGATTGTCAAGAACGAGCGTTTGGTAAATACCAATCCGCTTTCTGATACAATCAACGAAATCTACGACCAGTATTCTAATCTATAATTAGTTAAATGGAAGAATTATTCTTAGTGAGCTATACCGCTCATTACTGTTTGCCAGCTGCTAGTACTACCAACTTTACGCTGACTACCAATGCCCCCTATTTTGAAGTGGAAGACGACGTCAATCGTGAGCTTGTGCTTCATAATGCAGTTGGCGTGGGTATGGCCCGGTTTAGCAATCCCAAACAGTTGCAATTGACTATCGTTAATTATGATAAATTTCTGACAAGTTTGTCCAAATCCTTTCAGAATGGGAAGCAACGTTGCGACCTGATTTTGTCTAGTGACTCTAATGAATATTTTATCCTAGGTGAGTTGAAAGATCGAATTCCTAACGGAAAAGTCAGAAAAGGGGCTAAAGACCAGTTAATTGCCTCACTTGGAATAATTCTGAAAGTAGTAGAAATTGCCCACTTGGCTAGCAGCAAGACGACTAAGCGGTGCTGTTATTTCAATAAGCAATCAAAGGCTCCGACAATAATATCAGCAGTTAGTGCCTTCAACCGTTTAGCCTCTTTATACGTTGCCGGTTTTCAGATGTCCTGCCCCGATATTGAAGCATTAGGGTTCGACTTTTACGAGTATACCGGCCACCAAACTGTGCAATTGAGTTAGAATTAGTGGAGTAGAAGTGAACACATATGGTAGTGCTTAGGACAATGCGCGGTCTTCTTCCTATCGGGCGGATTTACATTACAAGGGCTTGACCCCTTAATTTTAAAACAATTGCAGTTCTATTCGATTCGCGTTATCAAAAACGATTTTCTTCTTAATGAGCCTACCCTATCCTCTGAATTATTTAAAATTGCCCTCTTATAGCTCGTTTCTGGGCTACCTTTTCTAATAAATAATGTATCGTGTAAAAACGCCCGATAGAAGAATCGCATTAAGAAGGCTGGTATCAAATGGGCCAGTAACCTGTCTGCCTCTATTGGCACACCTTAAAGTACGAGGAGCGGCATCTGTAAGTGCTTCTCCTTACCTACACTCTCTAACCCTGTTATTCCAATTCAACCCTAATGTCTACGCCTGCACAATACCTAACCGATAAGGATATACAAGAGGGAAGCCAAGACGAATTCCAGCGCTACGAGTTTGCCAAACGTATTGCTAATACTATACTCAGCCAGGGCAACCACGAAAGCCTGGCTATCGGCCTATACGGCCAGTGGGGTGAGGGCAAAACCTCGGTGCTTAACTTCATTTGGAAAGAGTTGAATGAACCTGGCACCATCCGGATGCTATTCAATCCGTGGCGGTACGAAGGCGAGGACGAGATACTTATCGCTTTTTTCACCGGTCTGGCGCAGGTCCTAAACAAACGGTTGCGCACCAAGGGCGAGCAGGCTGGCGTGCTGATTGCACAGTATGCGGAGGCTATTATCCCCAAATTCGAATTCTTCGACGGTGCGGTATCCACCGAGCCCGGCACCAACGTCAAGAAGATTGGAGAGCTACTAAGTACACGCTCAGTACCTGAGTTGAAAGAGCGCGTCGAGGCGTTTCTAAAGAAGACCAAGAAACGAGTCGTCATCTTCATCGACGACATCGACCGTCTTGACCGCAAGGAAATCCAGGCCTTATTCCGCCTTATCAAGTTGACAGCAGATTTCAACTTCGTTACTTATCTCCTTTCCTTCGATGATGTGATGGTGGCACGGGCCCTAGGCGAGATATACGAGGGCGGCGGCGAGGCGGCCGGGCACAGCTTCCTAGAAAAAATCATCCAGGTGCCGTTGCGTATGCCCGCTACCAACGTGCAAACCATGCACGACTTTCTGAACAACCGGCTGCGCCAAGTGCTGACACAAGCCGGCGTCGCACTGACCGATTATGAGCACCAAAGCCTGCACTTCGCCCTGCGATCCAGCGTCCTTACTCGCCTTACTACCCCTCGTCAGGCCGTGCGTTACTGCAATGCCCTAGGCTTTTCAATTGGATTGTTGCAAGGTGAAGTACGTACGCACGATCTGATCCTAATTGAGGCGCTGAAAGCTTTTTACCCAGAGGTCTACCGGTTCATATCGCATCAGCGGCACAACATTACCGGCGCTACGCTTCAGCAAACGGATCAAGATAGATTAAAACGTGATTTAGATCCCATACTGGAGCTGACCAGCCCACACTTGGCAGCTCGCACACTGTTGTTTATGCTATTTCCGCGTATATTATTAGTATACAAAGCCATCGACAACATGGGCCTCTTTGGTTCACGTAATGATCAAGATCTTGTTGCGCAGAAAGCCATTGCATCGGACTACTATTTTCAGCGCTATTTCTCCTATGCCGTTCAACGAGGTGAAATTTCAGACCGGCAGTTTGTGCAGTTGCTGCAGCTGCTAGATAGCAATGCGCTAGAGCCCGCTCTACAACTGGCGCGTGGCTTGATGGAGCATGCCAGTCCCAAAGAGTTACTGCGGCGTTTGTCTGTTTACGTCAACGATGCCCGCACATTGCCTTACTCACAGACTTACATCCACTTGCTAGCCCGGCTTGGGCCAAAATTCCAAATCGGCCCTAATCGGTGGCACGACAGTGACGCAGATGCAGCAGCGCGCTTGCTAATAGAACTTCTTCGGTACATCCCAAAGGAAGAGGAACGTTACTCGATTGCGCAGCAACTGATTACAACTCAAATGCCGTTCGACCTGAGCTATACGTTCGTTCGGGAGTTGCTCATGCATGTACTCCATTATCAATCTCCTGATCGTGTAAAGTTGGCTGGGCACGAGCAGCCCGCTTTTTCAACTACACAGTTCAAAGACCTAGCGCTGCTGCTGGTAAAGTATGCCCTGACCGAAGCCGGACTGAAGCCCCTTTACGAAATTTATTCTGAGAAAACGCAGTCTCTACTATTTGAGATTTGGCCTACTGAAGCTGAAGGAATATCAGCAGCTGATTATCTAAATCATAGGCTTACATCCAATCCAAAAGAACTCTACGGCTGGCTAGAATTTATTGCTCATGATATTCAAATCGGCAACAATCTCGCTTTTAGAGGCGATTTAACAATGGATGTATTTACGACTGCCTCTAAGGTCTTGGATCTAGGTTATTTGCACACGGTAGCGCGTGAGTTAATAGGCAAAGACACCCTTACACTCGCATTTGAAGCAAGTATGACGAACAAACCAACCCGTGAGGAACGACTCAAGCAATTCGTTTATCTCTATGAGCGCGAGAAGCATCGCTCAGATGTGGTGAATAGAATTGCAAATCTGGATATGGATGCTTAACATACGATTGTACTTAATCCTGTAGTCCTCCTCAAAACCTGGAAAGCTAAAGCGGGCTAGCTTTACTCGGTATGACATCCAAATGCCCCCGCCATCGCTACACGGTTGAGTTTAAAGCAGAAGTGGTGCTGGACACGCTCACCAAGCGTCAACTGATGGCCGTAGCCCAAACCACGCGCTGAAAGCTGCAATTGAGGTGACCACCAGCGGCGCTACGGCACGCGTCGGCTCCAGGTCGAGTTGCGCGCGTTGGGGCACCGGGTGGGGCGGCAGGCCTTGCGGACAGCCTTGCGCCGTCACGCGCGCAAGGCTGTCCGCACGACCTATTCAACCCACGGCAAGCGCTGCGCCCCGAATCTGCTGCTTGACCAGCCGAAGACTACCCAGGCCAATCGCGTGTGGGTCAGCGACATCACCTATCTGCCGCTCGCTTCCGGCCAGTGGGTCTACTGCTGCGCCTTTCAGGACGTGTGCACCAAACAGGTCGTGGGCTGTCAAGTACGGGCCGATATGCCCGAGGCGCTGGTTACCACCGTTTTGCAACGGGCGCTGCTCGCCCAGCGGCCCGCTCCAGGCCTGATGGTGCACGCCGACCGCGGCGGTCAGTACGTAGGTAACGTCTACAAAACCCTGCTGCGCGACGCGAAGGCCCAGCTTTCACACAGCCGACGCGGCGAGTGCTATGACAATGCCCAAGCCGAGAGCCTCTAGTCACGTCTGAAAACCGAACTGCTCGAACTCCGGGAGTGGCCTGTTTTCACGGACCTAGCTGATACGCAAGCCAGCGTGGCCGAGTATTTTTACTACTACAATCACAAACGTCGCCACTCCAGCATCGGCTATTTAAAGCCTTATCTCTTTCACCAACAACAACTTGATAATATCACCTAATTCTCTCCTGCTCAAC
>NZ_JABKAU010000046.1 GCF_013377885.1 Hymenobacter lapidiphilus | reverse complement strand
GGTCCCGGTTTCAGGCCGAAAGTCTGTAAACGTGCCATCCTGATAGAAGAGCACGATCCGACGGATAGTCTTGCCTGGCTCTGCCAGCGCGTAGGCCAAATCGGCTCCGGCAGGCGTGGCCGCCGGTGTGGCGGGCTCCACTGCCACCACCGGAGCGGCCGGATGTGGCTGGACAGCCGGTTTGGGGGCCTCTACGGGCTCGGCAGCAACCACAGGGGGTTGTGGAACGGGCACCGGCGCTGCGGTGGGCACTGGCGCTGCTATTGGAGCTGGCTCGGTGACTGGCTGGGCGCGAGGTACAGCTACGGCAGAGGCAACGCTGGCTTTTGCTACCTCTGCGGCTGCTACGCGCTCCAGCATCGGCCCGGCCCCATTCAGCAACCAGCTGAGCGAGAGGTCGGGAAAAGCTGCTATAACCTTCTGCACTACCTCCAGGCTGGGTTTGTTACGCCCGCTCAGGATATGGCTCACTACGGGCCTTGACACGCCAATAGCATCAGCAAACTGCGAGGAGCTGAGTTCCCGCACACGCAACAGCTCCTGGATTCGGTCGAGCATAAGTAACTGAGATGATTTACAAATGTACGAATCCCATGTAAACTACCCATTGCATCGACAGGAGTCAAACACCTATCTACGTTTGTTAACACCTGTATAAAGCGTTTCCACATCGTAAACAATGTTAAACAAGCTATTCATATCTACAACAAGTGTTAATTATCAAACTATCATCTTCTCCCCCGTAGTTCGAACAGGTGCCAGGCATGCACTGGAAACTTGAGTGAGCATGTGGGTTAGTCTCGTGCGGCTTGGCCAGTTGGCCGTAGGATTTGGTTTAATCTCCCGTCAGCTTAGCTGGCTGCTTTTATAACGATAGTACAGCCACGTCAGGTAGCGTCACAAAAAAGCCCCCACCCTACGCTTATCGCGGCGGGTGGGGGCTGGACCTACTCGAGTTGTCCCGAAGGACGCTAGGGCAGTTAGTTGAAATACTCCTTGGAGAGTGCCTTGTCGTGGCCGTAGATATCGTCGCGGAAATGCACCTTGCCATCATCGTCTACCCAGGTAGTGAAGTAGACCAGGTACACGGGTAGCTTCTCGGGCAGCGTCACGTACTTCTCCTCGCGGGCAGCAATGGCATCGTTAATGGCCTGCTCATCCCACCCTGCTTTGTTGCGCAGCAGGTACTCGGCCAGCCGTATAGGCTCGGCTACCCGAACGCAGCCGTGGCTAAAGCCCCGCTTGGTCTGGCTGAACAGCTCGTCGTTAGGTGTGTCGTGCAGGTAAATGTCATTGGAGTTGGGGAAGATAAACTTCACATTGCCCAAGTCGTTTTTGGGTCCGGGACGGCGGCGCAGCGTGTACTTCCAGTCTTTCTGCTGCAGATTGGCCCAGTCGATGCTGCGGGCATCAACGGGGGTGGCCTTGGCTCCCCAGCCTTTCACCACTTCCATATCGAGGCGGTCGAGGGTACCCTGGGGGTTGGCGGCCAGCTTAGGACGCAGCTCCTTATCGATGATGCTGAAGGGCACATTCCAGTAAGGAGCCATTACCACAAACTCCACTTTGTCGGAGAAAATGGGTGTAGCATTGAGGCGCTTGCCCACGATAACAGGCATATTGAAGGCTTCTTTGCCGTCCTCCATCACGTGCAGCTTGTACTCCGGAATGTTTACCAGCAGGTAGTCGGGCTCAAACTTCTTCGGAATCCAGCGCCAGCGCTCCATGTTCATCATGATTTGCTGGATGCGCTGCCCTAGGGGTACATTCAGCTCGCGCAGGGTTTCGCCTCCTACTACCCCATCGGGCTTGAGGCCGTTAAGGCGCTGAAACTCCTTTACGGCAGCAAACAACTCCGCATCGTATTTCTGGGCAACCGGAGCTGCCGGCTGACCGGGCTTGTTGGCCACGGCTACGGCAGGCGCCTCGGCTGAGGCGGGCGCAGTAGCTTCGGGGCCCAGCAGACGGCCGCGCAGGGCGGCTACGGCTGGCGAGCTGGCACCTGGCTTGAGGCTGGTACCAGCCGGAATGGCCGGCCAGCCACCTTTGCGCTCCAGTTCCCGGTAATCCGCCAGAGCCTTTTTCAGTCGGTCATACTCGGAATGCAGCGGCTCAAAATCGTAGTAGCCATAGGTACTTTCCCGCTCCTTCAGGATGGTCATCAGCGCCTTATGCAGCTTCACCTTGTTGCGCTTCACGTCCCAATCAATGGACTTAACAGCGCGCGGATCGACGCTACCCCGATAAAAATCGGAAGCATAATTGAAGTAGGTGGCCGACAGCGCCACATCAATCTTCTTTTCCAGCTCGCTACGGCGGGTCGTATCATTGCGGGCGGCCTCCAGCTCTTTGAGCAGAGGCTCGAAGTTCACTACCTGGTAGTCTTTGGGGTTTAGGCCCTCATCGGCGGCTTTGCCGATAACGCCGAGCATGGTTTCGGCTTGGGGCACTAGTTCATGGTCACGGAACCAGCCCAGCCGGAAGTCGCGAGCCTTGTAAAACTTCTTGGCCCAGTCGATCTGGGTTTTGAAACGAGGCTCGGTGCTCATATACCGGACGATATATACGCTGTCGAGTGTCGGCTGGGGGCCGGCGGCTCTGGTCAGGGCATCGGGCAAAGCGGCCTGCATGCCCTCCTTCACGCGGTCCTGCTGGTCCTGGCTACACGAGGTAGTAGCCGTTAGCACGAACAAGGTTAGCAGCCAGATGCCGAAAGAGGTACGAAAAAAAGAACGATAGGATGGATTCATGAGAAAGAAAATCGGAAAAGAAACAGCAAACCGAGAACCACTTCCGTGCCAACTAAGCCAGCGGACGGGGTTCGGGCTTTCTACTGCGTTTCGGACAGCGGAGTTGCCACTAAGGCGCATGTTTCCCAGTGTCGCAAGTTAACAGAATTCGCCTGACCCGCACCGCCGCCTACCACGTTCCTACAGCCCACGGCATCAATTCGGCGGCGGCGGGCGTATCAGTTCCTGGCGGCCTGGCGCTGCTTTAGGCGCGCTCTGCCGAACATCTTCCATTTCATATTCTCACTTCCTGCACGTATGTCTGCTTCTTCCGGCCCGCAGCCCTCCGCCCCAACCGACCCGCACAGCTACGCCCGCCCCACCGAAGTCAGCGTCCGGCACCTGGCCCTACACCTGACAGTGGACTTTGCCACCCAAACCTTGGCTGGCCACGCCACCTGGCAGCTTACCCGCTCCGGTGCGGCGGCCACTGAGCTACTGCTCGACTCGCGCGACCTGCTCATTGAAGAAGTGCTGCTCGGCGAAGCTGATGCCGGCATGCCTACTGATTTTGAGCTGGGTCCTGCCGACCCGGTACTGGGCCAGGCCCTGCGCATAGCACTGCACCCCGACACCACGGCCGTAACCGTGCGCTACCGCACGGCACCGGGGGCGGCGGCGCTACAGTGGCTACGGCCCGAGCAAACGGCCGGCACCCAGCCGTTCCTGTTCACGCAGTCGCAGGCTATTCTGGCCCGCACCTGGCTGCCCTGCCAGGATTCGCCGGGCGTGCGCTTCACTTACGAAGCCCAGATTACGGTGCCAACCCAGCTGCTGGCCCTGATGAGCGCCAGCAATCCGCAGCAGCTTCGCCCCGACGGCCGCTACCACTTCCGGATGGAGCAGCCCATTCCGGCCTACCTGATGGCGCTGGCCGTGGGCGATGTACAGTTTGAACCCCTGAGTGCGCGCACGGGCGTGTATGCCGAGCCGGCCACGCTGCCGGGGGCCGTGGACGAGTTTGCCGATCTGGAGCAGATGGTGGCCACCGCCGAAGAGATGTACGGCCCCTACCGCTGGGAACGGTACGATTTGCTGGTGCTGCCCCCCTCCTTCCCGTTTGGGGGCATGGAGAACCCGCGCCTCACCTTCGTGACGCCCACCATTCTGGCCGGCGACCGAAGCCTGACCAGCCTCGTGGCCCACGAGCTGGCCCATTCCTGGAGCGGCAACCTCGTTACCAACGCCACCTGGAACGACTTCTGGCTTAACGAGGGCTTTACCGTGTACTTCGAGCGGCGCATTATGGAACGGCTTTACGGCCGGCCCTACGCCGAAATGCTGCAGGCCCTGGGCCACGCCGGGCTGCTGCACACCCTGGCCGACCTCGGCCCCACCAGCCCCGATACGCATTTATACCTGAACCTGGCCGGCCGCGACCCCGACGAGGGCCTGACCGATATTGCCTACGAGAAGGGCGACTACTTCCTGCTGACGCTCGAGCAACTGGTGGGTCGCCCCGCCCTCGACACCTTTATAAAGGAGTACTTCGGCAGCCACGCCTTCCAAAGCATGGACACGACTTCGTTTATACGCTACCTGCGCCGGGAGCTGCTCGACTCGCACCCCGGCCTGGAGGCCCGGCTCCGGCCCGAAGCCTGGATTTACGGCCCCGGAATTCCGGACAACGCACCGCCGGTTGGCTCGGAGCGGTTTGCGGCCGTGGACGCGGCCGGCCAGAGCTGGCAGCAGGGCACCCCGGCCAGTCAACTACCCACGGCCAACTGGAGCAGCCACGAATGGGTGCGGTTCCTGAACCAGCTGCCCGCCAATGCAGGCGTGGCGCAGCTCAGCGAGCTGGACGCCACCTTCGACTTTACCAATTCGGGCAACTCCGAGATACTGGCGGCCTGGCTGCCGCGCACCATTGCGGCCGGTTACACCCCGGCCGAAGAGGCCCTGCACCGCTTCCTGACCCGGGTGGGCCGGCGCAAGTTTCTCACTCCGCTCTATAAGGAGTTGCTGGCCGCTCCCGCCAACGGCCCCGCCCGGGCCCGCCGGCTGTACGCCAAGGCCCGGCCCAACTACCACACCGTGGCCACCAGCACCCTCGATGCCTTGCTGGGCCGCCCAACCGACAAGTAATTCGTTTTTCAGGAAAGAAGCGGGCCATTTTCGGCACTTTTTTGTTTATTACTTCTTCGCCGCTTTCCTCGGTGGGGGCTTTTAGTCCTGCCTACTTGGGCAAGGGTTTGTTTTTTGTTTTCCGGAAGGAGTACGCGTGGCCCGAACCTTGCTGAGGTTTGGGCCTCGGATGCAGTATTTTTCCGTCGTTTAAAGTTGCTTTCTGTTTTGAAAAACTCCAGACCGCTCGGCAAGCTCATTGCCATTGGTGGCAACGAGGATAAGGGTACCTACCCCAATCCTCGCACCAAGAAGAAATATTACCTCAACTTCTTTGAGCTAGGCATCCTCAAGCGGATAGTCCTCGAATCGGGGCATGAAGACCCGCGCATTGAGGTTATCACGACGGCCTCCATGATTCCGGAAGAGGTGGCCCGCGTCTATATTTCCTCGTTCACGATGCTTAACTGCAACAACGTGAGCGTACTAGACATTCGCACCCGCGAAGATGCCCTGCGGCCCGACTATGTGGAGCGTATCCGCAAGGCCGACATCGTGTTGATGTCGGGCGGTAATCAGTCGCGGCTCACCACCATTTTCGGGGCTACCGAGTTTCTGGCTGCCCTGCGTCACCGCTACCAGACCACGCCCAACTTTGTAGTGGCCGGTACTTCGGCCGGGGCAATGGGCATGTCGAAAACCATGATTAAAGGCGGCAGCGTACCCGACGCCCTCATGAAAGGGGCCGTGAAGATGGGCAGCGGGCTGGGCCTGATTGATAATGTCATCATCGATTCGCACTTTGTGAAGCGCGGGCGCTTCGGCCGGCTCATCGAAGCTGTGGCCTTGCATCCCAAGCTCATCGGCATCGGCCTGGGCGAGGATACAGGCATGCTTATTACCGGGGGCAACCAGCTCGAAACCATCGGCTCGAACATGGTTGTTATCATGGATGGACATCAGCTGGAGCATAGCAACGCCGCCGCGGCCCAAAAGGGCGAGGCTATTTCGGTAGAGAACATGCTGCTGCATGTGCTGGTGCAGGGCAACCTCTACGATGTGGATGAGCGGCGCTTCTACCCCAACCTGAAGCTACGGCAGCAGGCCGCCGAGTCGGCAATCATTACGGCCAACCAGCCTGCAAACGAGCCAATGCCAGTCCAATAAACACCTTACCCAAATACATAAAAAAGTCCGTATCTGATACAGATACGGACTTTTTTGTTGCCCATTTGTTTTACCGGTAAGAAGCCAGCCATGCGCTGGGCAGACGACACAATATCGCACGCAGGCAGGCGCAACCACTCCTTATATATATGGCGCGGAAAACCTTCGCTGCTCAGTTCTTGTAAATGGCTACGAAAGGTGCCGCGTCGTGCGAGGTCTGGCTAGCGCGGTACATGCCTTCAGAGTTGAAGGGCAGTGCCACGTTGCCGGCCGCATCTACGGCTACCAGCCCGCCCTCGCCCCCGATGGGTGCCAGCTTATCGTGCACTACAATCCGGCAGGCCTCGGCCAGGCTTAGCCCCCGGTACTCCATCAGGCAGCTGATATCATGAGCCACCATGGCCCGCAGGAAAAACTCGCCGTGCCCGGTACAGCTGATGGCGCAGGTGCGGTTGTCGGCAAAGGTACCGCTGCCGATGATGGGCGAGTCGCCGATGCGGGAGTAGCGTTTGTTGGTCATGCCGCCGGTGCTGGTGGCGGCGGCCAGGTTGCCGTGCTGGTCGCGGGCCACTGCCCCTACCGTACCCATTTTCTTTTTCGAGTCTTCGCTCCCACTGCCGGCCGTCGGCTGGGCCTGCGAGTGGTCGAGCCGCATGCGACCCTCCTGCAGGGCCTCCTGCAGCTGGTCGTAGCGGTGCTGGGTGAAAAAGTACTCGGCCGGCTGCATGGCCAGGCCGTGCTCGCGGGCCAGTTCGTCGGCGCCGGGCCAGGCCAGCAACACATGCTCAGTCTGCTCCATCACGAGGCGGGCCGCCCGGATGGGGTTTTGCACCTGCCGGGCGCCAGCCACGGCTCCGGCCGCCCGGTTGCGGCCGTCCATAATGGCGGCGTCCATTTCGTGGTGGCCTTCATGGGTGAAGACCGCACCCCGACCGGCGTTGAAGAGCGGGCAATCTTCGAGGCGAAGTACGGCCTGCTCCACGGCGTCGAGGGCCGAACCGCCGCCGGCCAGCACGGCGTAGCCGCTGCGCAGGGCCTCGTGCAAGGCAGTTTGGTAGGCCTGCTCTTTTTCGGGCGTCATCAGGGCGGGCGAAATAGTGCCGGCACCACCGTGCAGGGCCAGAGAGAAAGATGGAGTCATGGAGTGAAAATATTTGGGTAGATGGGGAAAAGCGCAAGGCAAAGGTAGGCAGCCCGATGGGGCCGGCGGCCAGGCCGGAACCCTAAACGGGCCCGAACCAACCGCGTTTTTTTTCGTAGGTTTGGTTTACTGTTTCAACATCCCCAACACCCCCCTAGACATACTACTATGGCTTACGAAGCTACCGGCCGCCTGCACGAAATTTTCGACGAACAGCAGGTGAGCGAAAAATTCCGCAAGCGCGAATTCGTGCTGGAGGTCATAGATGGCCAGTACCCCGAGCATATCAAGTTCCAGACGGTGCAGGACAAAACCGCCCTCATCGACCCGTTTAAAGTAGGCGACGAAGTGAAGGTGTCGTTTAACCTGCGTGGCCGCGGTTTCAACAAGAACGGCCAGATGCTCTACTTCACCAACCTCGAAGCCTGGCGCATCGAAAACTCTGCCGGTGGAGCCGCTGCTCCTCAGCAGGGTGGTTACCAGCAGGCCGCGCCCCGCGCTGCCGCTGCTCCGGCCCAGAACCAGAACCCCAACCTGCGCGCTTCGGCCGCCCCGATTGCCTCGGACGACGACAACGACCTGCCGTTCTAATTTCTGAGAAGCCAAGAGTCAGGAGCGAGATGTCAGCATCTATCTACGCTCCCTATTCTGACTTTCAACTTCTCAAAAAACTAAAAGCCGCTGCCGCAACTGGCAGCGGCTTTTTCGTGTCATGCCATTGAGTAGCCGTGCAGAAATAACGTGTTCTATTCAGCACGTCATGCTGAACGAAGCGGAGCGTAGTCGAAGCATCTCTACTGCAATGCTAATCCTGTTGACTGTAACGAAGCGGTAGAGATGCTTCGGCTCCGCGGACACCAGATGAAGCATGACCGCCTTTTAGCTACCCTTACTTTTGCGGCTCTTGATAACGCCTGAACGCGGCCGTCCCTCCTACTTACTATACCTATGCGCACGCTTACGCAACTACGGGCCGGCGAGCTGGCCGGCGCCACCCGGCTGGATCTGGCTGAGGGCCTGACCGAGTTTCCGATGGAGATATTTACGCTGGCCGATACGCTGGAAGTGCTCAACCTCTCGGGCAACGCCCTGCGCGAGCTGCCCGCCGACCTGCCCCGCTTGCACCGACTGCGGGTACTGTTTGCCTCCGACAATCAGTTTGAGCGCGTGCCCGAAGTGCTGGGCCAATGCTCGAACCTGGAGATGGTGGGCTTCAAGGCCAACCGCATCCGGGAGCTACCGGGCGCAGCGCTACCGCCGCAGCTGCGCTGGCTCATCCTCACCGACAACGCCCTGGAAGCCCTGCCCCCGGAAATTGGCAACTGCCCGCCCCTGCAGAAGCTGATGCTGGCCGGCAACTGCCTGCGCACCTTGCCGCCCGAACTGGCCCGCTGCACCAACCTGGAGTTACTGCGCCTGGCTGCCAACGAACTGCACGAGCTGCCTACCTGGCTACTGACGATGCCGCGGCTGAGCTGGCTGGCCTTCGCTGGCAACCCACTGACTGCCGGGGCCGAGGCCGCTGCCGAAAGCCACGCCGCCCGCCCAGCCATTGCCTGGACCGAGCTGCAGCTCCAGCAGGTGTTGGGCGAGGGCGCATCGGGCGTGATTTACCGCGCCGAGTGGCAGACTGGTTCGGCGGCCCCGCGCCCAGTGGCCGTGAAGCTATTTAAGGGAGCCGTGACGAGCGACGGGCTACCGCACTCCGAAATGCTGGCCTGCCTCGGCGCCGGCCTCCACCCCAACCTGATTGCCGTGGAAGGCCGGCTGGCAGGACACCCCACCGGCACCGAGGGTCTGGTGCTGGAGCTAATTGACCACGGATTTACCAACCTGGCCGGTCCGCCCACCCTGGCCAGCTGCACCCGCGACGAGTACGCGCCCGCCACCCAGTTCGAGCTATCAGCGCTGCTGCAGCTAGCCGGCGGCATTGCCGCGGCGGCGGCCCATCTACACAGTCGTGGCATTGTACATGGCGACCTGTACGCCCACAACATTCTGGCCACCGACGCGGGCGCAGCTTTGCTGGGCGACTTCGGGGCGGCCGGCTTTATGCCACCAGCCAACCCCAAGGCCGCCGACCTTTTGCCCCGCCTCGAAAGCCGGGCCTTTGGCAATCTGCTGGAAGAGCTACTCGACCGTTGCACGCCCCGCCCCGCAACGGCCGCCGCCGTGGCCGAACTGCGCGACTGGCAGGCCCGCTGCCAGCAACCCCAAGTAGCGGCGCGGCCTCTGCTGGCCGAGGTAAGCCAGCGGCTGGTCGAAATGCAGCAGCTGGCGGGCTGAAACCCCAGAGTGGGTTTTCTACGTTCTATCTGGGCTGGCGCAATTGTTGATGGCCGGCGGCCGGGCCGGGCACTTGCCTTCGGGCAACACAGCTGGGCAAAGTCCGGCTGGCTCGTCAATCCGGCTTCCATATCCGCCTACCAGGCACTTTTGTACAATTTCCGTATGAGTTCAGATTCCTTGCGGCCACTGGCGGGCCAGACGGCCCTGGTAACCGGCGCAACCAGCGGTATTGGTCTGGTAACGGCCCGCGAACTGGCCCGCCAGGGAGCCCGCGTAGTGCTGGTCGGCCGCGACACCGAGAAGGCCGCCCGTGCTCAGGAGGCCATTCAGCAGGTAGCCGGACCCGATGCAGCGGTACACGTTAAGTGCTTCGATTTATCGTTGCTGCGCAATGTGCGTGCATTGGCCGAGCAGATGCAGCAGGAATTCAGCCAATTAGATATTCTGGTGAACAATGCCGGCATTATGCCCGGCCGCTTCACCCTCACCGACGAAGGCCATGAGCTGAGCTGGGCTACCAACCACCTGGCCCCTTACGCCCTCACCAACCTACTGCTGCCGCTGCTCGATGCCGCCAAACGGGCCCGGGTAGTTACCGTGTCGTCGGTGGCGCACTGGGTGGGCGAGATTGAGCCGGAACAGGAGGTACGCAACTCACCCGAAAAATACAGCTGGCTAACGGCCTACGCCGACTCCAAGCTAGCCAACATCCTGTTCACCAAGGAGCTGGCCAACCGTCTCGACCTGACCTCCATTACGGCCAACTGCCTGCACCCCGGCATGGTGGACACAGCCCTGATGCGCGCCGACACCTCGGCCGTGATGAAGGCCATGTGGTGGATGGCCCGGCCCCTGATGATAACACCCGAGAAAGGCGCCGAAACCACCCTTTTCCTAGCCGCTGCCCCCGAATCGGCCCGCCTCAATGGGCAGTACATTACCGGCCGGCGGATAGCCCGCTGCTCCGACCGAGCCAGCAGCACCACCGAAGCCAGCCGCCTGTGGCGGATTTCGGCCGAAGAAACCGGTATTGAATAAGGCCGCCGGCCGGCCAGCGCCGAAAGCGGTGGTTAGCAGATAGTTTTTTGGACATTTTCGGCCAGCCGGCTGTTTGCTCGCTATGGATTTACTCGAACTTATCCGGCAGGGCGAGGGCGAGCGGCTGGAATTCAAGCAGCGTACCACCCATCCCACGCGCATTGCCCGCACACTGGCCTCGCTGGCCAACACGCGCGGCGGCCGGGTGCTGGTGGGCGTTGATGATAAGGGCCGCATAATGGGCGTGCGCGATGTGGAGGAAGAACTCTACCAGCTGCGCGAAGCTGCCCGCCACTACATAGCCCCGCCCCTGGACGAGCAGCTGCAGTTTCGGGCCGTGGAGGACCACGAGGGCCGGACGGTGCTGGTGGTAACCGTGCCCGAAAGCGCCACCAAGCCCCACCGCGCCCAGGTGGCCGACGGCGACTGGCGGGCCTACGTACGGGTGCATGACCAAAGCGTGCAAACCAGCCAGCTCACCGAAAAAGTCCTGGAGCGCGAAGCCGCTCCCGAAGCCGGCCGTTTCGAGCGGATTCCGCTCAACCGCGAAGAGCTGGCCGTGCTGGAGTATCTGCGCCAGCATCCGCGCATCACGCTGGCTCAGTACCAGAAGCTGCTCAACATTGGCCAGCGCCGCGCCCACCGTACCCTCATCAAGCTCACGCTGCACGGCTACATCAAGCACCACGATAAGCAGAAGGAGGTTTACTACACTTTCTGAATCCTCCTCAAAACCAGAAAGGCGCTGCAACCGGGGTTGCAGCGCCTTTCTTATGGCCTGTTAGTGGCAGCAGACTAGTCCTGCTGACGGGACTTGAGTGCCTTCTTCTCGTCTTTGGCCGCCTTTTTCTCCTTGGTGGTTTTGGCGGGCTCCTTCTTTTTCTCTTTGCGGGGTTCCTGGGCTTTAGCCATAGTGCTAGGTTTTAGGGGTGAATTCGTCCAAGATAAGGCCTTGCCGGGAATGGAAGCGGATTTGCGGACCCGCGCGGCAGAGCAGAACCCGAAGTTACGCCATATTGGGCAGGTACCGCTCCTGTAAAAGCTGCAGATGATGGGCCTCGTGGCCGGCCAGCATATACGCCAGAGCACGCACGCTCACCGGCCGGTCGCTGGCTGTACCAACCCGCTCGGCCGCCGCCGCCCCAAACGACTCGAACAGGCAGAGCGAAGCGGCCCGCACGGCGTCGTACTCGGCCAGAATATTGGCCAGCGGGCGGGCATCGGCCTCCGACAGGGGCACGTAATCGTCCTGCTCGTAGCCGGGCAACGGGGTGGTGTCGCCGCGACCTATGCGCAGGGCGCGGTAGGCGAAAATACGCTCGGTATCAATCATATGCACCAGCTTCTCCTTGATGCTCCACTTGCCCGGCGCGTACCGGAACAGGGCCTGCTCGTTGCTGAGGTCTGCCAGCAGCTGGTACAGCACCGGGGGCTGGGTGCGCAGGGCCTGTAGCGGGTCGGAGCCAGCCAGGCGCACGTAGTTGGCATAGAACGGGGCGTACTCGGTGGCGGCGGGCGGGGTCAGAAATGGGTTCATGGGCCGAAGGTAAGCCATTGCGGCAAATGCCTCCTGCCGGGGCACCGACGGCAACGCGGGCCCGCGCCGGCGCGTACACCGGGTCATCTCAATCTTATTTCCGCTTTATGTCCTCTCTCGCCGAAAAAGGCCTCTCCATTTCCAAAAATGCGCTCTTCAGCGTGTTCATCAACAAAGCCGGCAAGCTGCTGGGCCGCCCATTCAAGGTAGTGCTGGTACTCAACGAAACGGCCAACAAGCTCGCCAGCAAAGAAAGTGGCGACAACAAATTCAAGCAGCTTTTCTCGGTGGCCTACACGCTCATCCGGCTCGTGCGCAACTACGTGAGCGGCGACTACCGGCAGGTGGAAACCGGCACCATCGTTTCGGGCCTGGGTGTGCTGCTATACGTGCTCAGCCCCATCGATTTAGTACCCGATTTCATCCCCGTAGTGGGCTTTCTGGATGATCTGGCCCTGATCAGCTGGTTTGTCGGCAAGTTTCAGAGCGAGCTGGAAAGATTCCGCGAGTGGGAGGAAACCCACGCCACCACCGAAACTGACGACATTCCGGCCGCCAAAAAACCAACCGAATCGTACACCAAGGCCGAGCAGCTGCCCGCCGTAGCCGAGCTGGGCCATTCCTAGAATCACAGCTGGGGCAGATAGGGCAGATTCGTTCTGCTCGCTGATGCTTTTAGCGTTACTGGTTTACTCACGCCCATCCGGTTTCCGGGTGGGTGTTTTTTTGGTACCTCTGCGCCCCTCTGCCTCCCTCCCAAAAAACCCCTGCGCACCCTTGCAGGAAACCGCACCTGCGCTACTGGATATTACCGCAAGCAGCTAAAACCGTAAATTAGCGTCCTGATCTTTCCATCCATTTCCGTTTTCATGACCTTACGCTCCCGGCTGGCGCTGCTGGCCCTCACCCTCCTCACTACCCTTTCGGCCCGTGCCGATGAAGGCATGTGGCTACCGTTGCTGCTCAAGCAGCTCAACGAGGCCGACATGCAGAAAAAAGGCCTCAAACTGACGGCCGAGCAGATTTACTCCATCAACCAGGGCAGCCTGAAAGACGCCATTGTGCAGTTTGGTGGCGGCTGCACCGGCGAAATCATCTCCGACCAGGGCCTGCTGCTCACCAACCACCACTGCGGCTACGGCCAGATCCAGAGCCACTCGTCGGTTGAAAACGACTACCTGACAAAAGGCTACTGGGCCATGACGCCCGGCCAGGAGCTGCCCAACCCGGGCCTCACGGCCACTTTCATCGTGCGCATGGAGGACGTGACGAGCCAGGTGCTGGCCGGCATTCCGGCTACCGGCATTGCCGAAGCCCAGCGCGAGCAGCTGGTGCAGCAAAACAGCCAGCGCGTGGCCCAGGCCGCCGTTCAGGGCACCGGCTACCAGGCCTTCGTGCGGCCCATGTTCAATGGCAACGAGTACTATCTGTTTGTAACCGAGGTGTTCCAGGACATCCGGCTGGTGGGCGCACCGCCGAGCAGCATCGGTAAGTTCGGGGGCGACACCGACAACTGGGCCTGGCCCCGCCACACCGGCGACTTCAGCCTGTTCCGCATCTATGCCGGCCCCGACAACAAGCCCGCCCCCTACTCGCCCGACAACAAGCCCTTCAAGCCCCGCTACCACCTGCCCATTTCGCTGGCCGGCGTGCAGCCCGGCGACTTTACGATGGTATTCGGCTTCCCCGGCCGCACCAATGAGTACCTCACCAGCTGGGGCGTCGATGAGGTATATTCGCTGTCGAACCCCGCCAAAATTGCCATTCGCGACGCCAAGCTGAAGGCGCTCGACACGGATATGAAAGCGTCTGACAAGGTGCGGATTCAGTACGCGGCCAAGTACGCCAGCCTGGCCAACTATTGGAAAAAGTGGATTGGCGAGAACCGCGGCCTGCGCAAGCTCGACGCCGTGCGCGTAAAGCAGCAACGCGAAGCCGAGTTCCAGCGCTGGGCCGAGTCGGGCGATGCCGCCCGCCGTGCCACCTTCGCCGGCCTGCTGCCCGAGTTGCAGCGCAACTACGCCCAGGGCCGCGACTACACCCTGGCCCGCGACTACGTGAGCGAGGCCGCGCTGGGCGTGGAGCTGGTGGCCTATGCCAACAGTCTGCAGCCGCTGCTGGAGATGGCCGGTGGCAAAGTACCCGCCGCCGAGCTGGCCACCGCCGTGGAAAAAGCTAAAAAAGGCACGACCAGTTTCTTTAAAAATTACAGCGTCGCCACCGACCAGAAGGTAGCCACCCAGCTACTTCCGCTCTACGCCAACGGCACCCCGGCCGCGCTGCTGCCGGCCTATGTAAAAGAGCTACAGAAGCAGTACGCCACCACCGGCTGGGCCGCCTACGTGGCTCAGCTTTACGGCAAATCGCGTCTTACTTCGGAAGCCAGCGCGCAGGCCGTGCTTGACGAAGTGGCGGCTGGCAAACCCGATGCCCTGCGCCAGGACCCCGCTTTGAAGCTCGCGGCGGCTATTGTAAACAACTACCGTACGGCTATTCTGCCCGGCTACAACGTGGCCACCGACCAGATTGCCCTGCTCCAGCGCACCTACGTGGCCGGCCTGCGCCTGCAGCAGCCCGAGCGCAAATTCTACCCCGACGCCAACTCCACCCTACGCCTCGCCTACGGCCAGGTAGCCGGTTACGAGCCCGCCGACGGCGTGAAGTACGATTTCTACACGACCCTCGACGGCATTATGGAGAAGGCCGACCCTACCAACCCCGAGTTTGAGGTACCGGCCCGCCTCGCGGAATTATACCAAACCAAGGACTACGGCCCCTACGCCTACAAAGGCTCGGTGCCGGTGGCCTTTATTGCCACCAACCACACCACCGGCGGCAACTCCGGCTCGCCCGTCATCAACGGCAACGGCGAGCTGATTGGCATCAACTTCGACCGTAACTGGGAGGGCACCATGTCCGACATCATGTTCGACCCCGACCGCGTGCGCAACATCACCCTCGACGTGCGCTACATGTTGTTCGTGGTAGACAAGTACGCCGGTGCTGGCCATCTGGTGAAGGAAATGACCTTGGTCGGAGCCTCAGATTCGGCTACTGAGGCTACGCCGGACAAGAAGTTGAAGAAGGTAAAAGTGAAGCGTAAAAAGGCCTAGTAGCCCCACGCATTCCTACATAGCCCGGCAGGCAGCCCGTGGTGGAAGTTGTTACGACGACCTCCGCCGCGGGCTGCTTTCGTTTTGGGCTGGCCATCAACTGAAGCCTTTCAGAAAGCCCAAAGCCCGTAATACTGAGCGGAGCTATTCGTACCGATGACTTTCCGGATTTCCAGAGTGCCTCACTATAAAAACTCCTGCGACGGCCGTAGCTTTAAGCACTGCCACCACATCTGCCCTTGCGCCTTCTCCTGCCTCTTGCGCTTTTGCTTCTGACGGCCAGCCCGCTGCGGGCCCAACCGCCTATTGCCTCCCCGACTGCTCCAATTGCTTTGCTGCTGCGGCCCGCCGCCGTGTTCGATGGCCAGACCCTGCACCCCGGTTGGGCAGTGCTCACGGAGGGCGACAAAATAAAGGCCGTGGGGCCGGCCGCGCAGCTTTCGGCCCCGGCCGGCACCCGCACCCTGGAGCTACCGGGCCTCACGCTGCTGCCCGGCCTCATCGAGGGCCACAGCCACCTGCTGCTGCACCCTTACAACGAAACGCCCTGGAACGACCAAGTGCTGCTCGAATCACAGGCGTTACGCGTAGCCCGGGCCACGGCGCACGCCCGCGCCACGCTGGCCGCCGGCTTCACTACAGCCCGCGACCTGGGCAGTGAGGGGGCCGGCTACGCCGATGTAGGCCTCAAGCAAGCCATTGACCGGGGCCTGATTCCGGGGCCGCGGTTATTGGTAGCCACCCGCGCTTTGGTGGCCACCGGCTCCTACGGGCCCAAGCTTTCCGTTGATGTGGAAGTGCCCCAGGGAGCCCAGGAGGCCGATGGCACCGACAACCTCATCCGGGCCGTGCGCGAGCAAATCGGCAAGGGTGCCGACATCATCAAAGTGTACGCCGACTACCGCTGGGGGCCCAACGAGCCCAGCCGGCCCACGTTTTCGCAGGATGAACTGAACCTGATTGTGCAGACCGCCCGCAGCGCCGGACGGCCCGTGGTGGCCCACGCCGGCACGCCCGAAGGCATGCGCCGCGCCACGCTGGCCGGCGTACAAACCATCGAGCACGGCGACGGCGGCACGCTGGAAATCTTCAAGCTGATGAAGCAGCGGGGCGTAGCCCTGTGCCCCACCGTAGCCGCTGGCGACGCCGTGGCCCAATACCGCGGCTGGCAGAAGGGAACCGGCCCCGAGCCCGAACGCATCCAACAAAAGCGCCTGAGTATGAAGGCCGCGCTGCAAAGTGGCGTGGAACTGGCCATCGGCGGCGACGCGGGCGTGTTTGCTCACGGCGACAACCTGCGTGAAGCCGAACTGCTGGTGCGCGAGTACGGCCTGACGAGCCTGCAAGCCCTGCGCGGCCTCACCAGCACCAACGCCCGCCTCTTCCAACTCCCCGACCGCGGCCAGCTCAAACCCGGCCTACTGGCCGACATGGTGGCCGTTTCCGGCGACCCCACCCAGGATATCAGCGCCTTGCGGCAGGTGAAGCTGGTGGTGAAGGGCGGGCTGGTAGTGGAGCAATAGAACTGTCATTCTGAGCAGCGCGAAGAATAACAGCACCTGCTTATGGCCGCTCTATCCCCAGCTCCCCTAACTGCCCGGCGTACTTGTCGTAAATCACCCGCAAATCCTGGGCGTGCTTGTTGGCGTCGGTGCCGATGCTCACGTTGCTGTCGTGGAAGCGGTGCAAGTGGCTGATGTGGGGGCAGATGACGGGCAGGTGGCCGGCCAGCAGGAAGCGCACGTAGAGGTCGAGGTCTTCGGCCATTTCGATGTCCTTGTCATAGCCGCCCACCGAATCGAACAGTTCGCGGCTGTAGCATACGTTGCCCTGGATGAAGTGCTCGGCCCGGAAAATGGCCCGGAGCATATCCTGGGGCGATTCGAACTGCCAGGCGTAGTAATCGTCATTCGGCAGATAGCGGCGGTTTTGGTCGATGCGCAGGAAATCGGCCACCAGCCAGGACCGGCCGGGGTGCTGCTCAATTTGCCGGCCGTAGTGGAATAGGGTGCGCTGGAGCAGCAAATCGTCGTCGTCGAGGGGCACGATCCAGGTGTCGGCGGGTGCGTCGTGCTCGATGAGCAGGTTGCGGGCGGGGCCGGCGCGCAGCAGCTTGGGCTGGGGGCGCACTAGCAGCGGCGGGCCGGGCTGGCGGGCGGCCTCTTGCAGGTAGCTGGCCGTATCGTCGGTGCAGGCGTTTTCGCAGATCAGATGCTCAAACGAGAAATCGAGCGGGGCCGACACGCTGGCCCGGACGCTCTCCACGGCTTCGGGTAGGTAGGCGTGGCGGTTGTGAGTGGGGGTAATAACAGAGAAGTGCATGACTTCTATTCCGGCTAAGTCCCGAAAAAGTTGCGTCCCGGCCCACCGCTCAACTTTTGCGCTACCTAAATCGTTGTCCGGGCGGGCGCTTCGGCACATGGCAGCCCGGCCTGGCGGCCCCGCAAATGGCGCGATTTGTGCCTGCAGCTTACCTTGCGAACTTCTCGCTACCCTTCCCTATTTATGATTCAACGTTCATTTTACCTGCCGGCACTGGCACTGGCCGGCCTGCTGAGCAGCAGCGCGATGCCCGCTGCGGCTCCGGCTATTACCACCGAAACGCTCATCAGCCGCCTTACCGACGCCATCGACAACCTGAAAACCCTGCGCTGCAACGTGCGGGCTCAGGAGCGCCTGGCGGGCAAATACCAGCAGGCGCGCACCGCCATGAAGATGAACTTCAGCCCCTATAAGGTGTACCTGCGCAACGACCAGGGCATTGAGGTGCTCTACGTAACGGGCCAGAACAGCGGCGATGCCTGGGTGTATCCCAACAGCTTCCCCTACGTAACGCTAAGCCTCGATCCGCAGGGCTCCATCATGCGTAAAGGCCAGCACCATAGTGTGTTGGAGGCTGGCTACGGCACTATTTCCGACTTGCTCGACAGTTCGGGCGAGCGGATAAATCCCGGCTTCGAGAAAACTTTCCGCTACACCGGCGACACTAGCGTGGTGGGTCGCCCGGCCTACGTGCTGCGCTCCAGGTACCCGCAGTTTCGCTACGTGAGCTACAAGCCCACCAAGGCCGAAACCACCAAAACCATTGCCGCTAAATTCGGCTGCGGCGAATACCGCATTCTGGAGCGCAACGGCCTAAGCCCCGGAGCCACCGTAGCGGCCGGCAAAACGATTCAGGTGCCTAATGCCTACGGAAGCCGCATCACCATCTGCATCGACCAGAAACTGTATTTGCCCCTCGTGGTGCAGGTAAACGACGACAAAGGCCTGTTCGAGAAGTTCGAATTCTCTGACTTGGTGGCCAATCAGCCTATCCCCGCTCCCGAGTTCGCAAAGGGCTTCAAAGGGTACAAACTTTAATCACAGATGTTGCAGATAGAAAAGGATTCGTTCTGGCGTTGGATTCGTTTTGATGAAGCTGTTTAGAAAGTCAAAAGGACGTCATGCTGAGCGCAGTCGAAGCATCTCTACCGCTTCGTTAAACGACCACAACGAAGCGGTAGAGATGCTTCGACTGCGCTCAGCATGACGTCCTAACTGATTCCTGGCACTTCCTAAACAGCTTCATCAAAACGAATCCAACGCCAGAACGAATCCTTTTCTATCTTCTCCATCTGCAACATCTGTGATTTAGCGGCGCATGGTTTTCTCGATATGGTCCCACATATCGGGCGTGAGCATTTCGAGCTTATTGAACTCGCCGGCCCCGTTAAGCCACTCGCCGCCGTCGAGCGTAACCACCTCGCCGTTCATGTAGGCCGAAAAATCTGATACCATATAGGCGGCCAGGTTAGCCAACTCCTGATGTTCGCCCACGCGCTTGAGCGGCACGTTGGCGGCCGGGTCGAGCTTGGAGGCCAGCGGCTCGGGGAACAGGCGGCTCCAGGCGCCTTCAGTTGGGAACGGGCCGGGCGCAATGGCGTTGGAGCGGATGCCGTACTTGGCCCACTCCACAGCCAAGGAGCGCGTCATGGCCAGTACGCCGGCTTTGGCGGCGGCCGAAGGCACCACATAGGCGGAGCCTACCGAGGCGTAGGTAGTTACGATGCTGAGGATGGTGCCGGGCTTTTTATCGGCAATCCAGCGCTTGCCGAAAGCCAGGGTACAGTTATAAGAGCCTTTGAGCACGATGTCCACAATCACGTCGAAAGCCTTGTGACTCAGGCGTTCGGTAGGGCTGATGAAGTTGCCGGCCGCGTTGTTGAGCAGCACATCAACTCCGCCAAAGGTGCTGATGGTTTTTTCGAGCAGGGCTTCTACTTCATCGTACTTGCGCACGTCGCACTGCACGGCCAGGATGTTGGCGTTGCCGGTCTGTTCGCGCAGTTCGGCGGCCGTTTTTTCGAGCACATCGAGCTTGCGGGAGCTAATAACCACGTTGGCTCCAAGCTGGAGAAAGTAGGTGGTCATGGCACGGCCGAGGCCGGTGCCGCCGCCCGTCACGACGATGGTTTTGCCCTGCAGGGCGTTGTCGCGGAGCATAGGTTGGGCGTAAGGATGAGCAGAGGCCATAAGCGGAGGATGCGGGAAATGGAAAGTGGAGATGAATAAGAACCAGCCGCAAGGTCGGCCGGTTTTTCACAAGAAAGCTATTTCTCGCGTTTCTTGGTTTGGGTGGCACGCTTGCAGTGGCAGCCGACAGTCGGAATGATTTGCCTGCGCCGGTTTTTTTGCCACCTTTAGCCCCATGATTCCACCCGCTACTCCTGCCACTCTTCCCACCGCCGCCCTTCCCACCGTGGCCGTGCTGGGCTGCGGCTGGCTGGGCCTGCCGCTGGCCCAGGCCCTGATGGCCGCCGGCTACCCCATGCGCGGCACCACCACAACCCCCAGCCAGCTTCTGGCGCTGCACAACGCCGGTATCCAGCCCTTTCTGCTACGCCTCGCTCCCGCCCTCACCCCCACCGACGCCGACACGCTGAACGTATTGCTGCAAGGCGTAGAGGTGCTGATACTGAACGTACCGCCGGGCCGAGGCCCCGGCCAGCCCGAAGCCTACCCCATCATCCTCGGACAGGTTGCCGAAGCCGCCGCCAAGGCTGGGGTGGCCCACGTGCTGCTGGTCAGCTCGACCGGCGTGTACCCCGATCAGGCGCGCATCATGCACGAGGACGACGCGCAAGCCTCCCCCGAAGCCGAATCGCACCTGCTGCGGGGCGAGGCGCTTTTCCAGGGGCCAAACAGTACGGTGGTGCGCATGGCCGGCCTAATGGGCCCTGGCCGACAGCCAGGCCGTTTTCTGGCCGGGCGCACGGGCGTGGCCCACGGCGAGGCGCCGGTCAACATGATTCATCTGCACGACTGCATCGGGCTGCTGCAGAACGTGCTGAAACAGAACGTCTGGGGCCATACGCTGAACGGTTGCGCCGCCAGCCACCCCAGCCGCCGCACGTTTTTCACCGCCGCCGCCAGCCACTTGGGCCTCGAGCCACCCACCTTCGCCGAGGGCACCAGCGGCGGCAAGCAGATCGATTCGGCAGCCATCCGCCAACTCACCCAGTACCAATTCCGGCACGACGACGTGGTAGCGGCCTTGTCATTCTGCTAACTCGCAACAAGTGCTCCGCGGTGGTTAATTTTGCCAAGTGAAGGATGAACTGAAGATAGTAGCAGTAATAGGCGGCGGCGCGGCCGGATTTTTCGGGGCCATTGCCTGCGCCGAAGCAAACCCGGCGCTACGCGTGCTGCTGCTCGAAAAAACCGGGAAGCTGCTGAGCAAGGTGCGTATTTCGGGCGGCGGCCGCTGCAACGTTACGCACGCCGCCGACACGCCCGCCCAGCTCGTGCAACACTACCCGCGCGGCGGCGCGCAGCTCAAGCAGCCCTTCCACACGTTCGGCGCACCCGACACGGTACGCTGGTTCGCCAGCCGCGGCGTGCAGCTCAAAACCGAGCCCGACGGCCGCATGTTCCCCATCACCGACTCGTCGGAAACGGTGGCCCAGTGCCTGCTTGACGCTGCCCGCCGGGCCGGTGTCGAAATCCTGACCCACACGGCGGCCGACAGCATCCGGGCACTGCCCGAGGGCGGCTTCGAGCTGACGCTGAGCGGTTCGAGTACCCCGCCGGTGCTGCGGGTGGCGCGGCTGCTGGTAGCCACCGGTGGCGCCCCCAAATCGGAGCAGTACAACTGGCTGCGGCAGCTGGGCCACGCAATACAGGAGCCGGTGCCGAGCCTGTTTACTTTCAACGTGCCCAACTCGCCGCTACGCGAGCTGCCGGGCGTAAGCGTGCCGCGGGCCCGCGTGCGGGTGGCCGGCGAAAAGCTCGATTACGAAGGCCCGGTACTGATTACGCACTGGGGCCTGAGCGGGCCGGCGGTGCTCAAACTCTCGGCCTGGGGGGCACGCCGGCTGCACGAGCTCAGCTACCGCAGCATTGCGCTGGTCAGCTGGCTGCCCGATTTCACCGAAGACACCCTGCGCAGCCATTTGCAGGAACATCGTGGCCCCCACGGCCGCAAGCTGGTGCTGTCTAACCCGCTGCTGGGCCTGCCGCAACGGCTGTGGCGCACCCTGGCCGAGCAGGCGGGCATCGGCCCCGAAACCCGCTGGAACGAGCTGCCGGCCAAGCTCCAGAATCGTTTGATTGAAGCGCTGTTGCGCACGGCCCTGCCCGTAGCCGGCAAAACCACTTACAAAGAGGAATTTGTGACCTGCGGCGGTATTTCACTGGCCGAAATCAATATGCAGACTATGGAAAGCCGGCTCGTACCGGGTCTGCACTTTGCCGGCGAAGTGCTCGATATTGATGGTATTACCGGCGGCTTCAACTTTCAGGCGGCCTGGACGACCGGCTTTTTGGCCGGCCGCGCCATGGGTCAGGTAGCCGTGCCGGTAACCCTGGCGGGTGTTTAGGAGTAAGTAAAAGCAAGGATTCTTTAATTGAATCCTATTCTAATCCTACCCTAAAACAACTCCCTATGGACGCTAAAGTAATGCAAGCCGGCCTCAACGAACTCATCGAAACCCTCAAGGATGGCCAGAAAGGCTACGCCGAGGCAATGACCGACGTAGAGGGCGCCGACCTGAAAGACCTTTTCAAGAAATACGCCGCCCAGCGTTCCAGCTACATCACGGAGCTGGAAGACCAGATGTTCAAGCTCGATCTGAAGCCCGACGAGGAATCGTCCATCACCAGTGCCGTGCACCGCGCCTTCATCAACCTGAAGGGCCTGATTACCGGCAAAGACCGTCACGCTATTCTGGCCGAGTGCGAGCGGGGCGAGGATTATGCCAAAGCCGCCTACGAGAAAGCCAAGAAGATGCAGGATGTACCGGCCGCCCTCAAAACCGTTATCGACAAGCAGGCTGCCGGCATAAAAGAGGCCCACGACCATATTCGCAACCTGCGCGACGCCGCCAAGTAAACTGCTGATTAGCGTTCTGCTATCAGTTCCGAGTAAAAAGAGGACGCTTCCCCAAGCGTCCTCTTTTTACTTTTGGAGTAGACTGGCAATTTTCTACGAGGCTTAAAAGCAAAGAGCCCCTGTTTCAGTGAAACAGGGGCTCTTTGCTTAATGTATTTGATCTACGCTGCTACGATAATCTGTGGAATTCCTGATTACCGTATCAACGTAAATCAGTGATTTATTCGTCGCGGCGCTTGCCTTTGTAGCCGCCGCCGAAGCTGCTGCCACCGCGGTTGCCACCGTAGCTGCCGCCACCGCTGCCACCTTCGCGGCTGTTGCCGTAGCGGCTACCGCCACCACTGTACGAGCCGCCGCTTTTACCGCCGCCGTACGAGTTGCCGCCTTCGCGCCGGTCGCCGTAGCTGCCGCCGCGGTTGCCGCCGCCGTACGAGCCGCCGCCTTCGCGCCGCTCGCCGCCACCGAAACCACCCGGGCCCCGGCGCGGACGCTCACCACGGTCGCCACCTTGCTGCTGGGCATCACCTTCCTGCACGGGCGTGGCAATGTTGAAAGCTACCGGACGACCCTGGATGCTGCTGCGGCCAAGCTGGGCCACAATTTCTTCCACGAACTCGTTGGGCACTTCCACGAAGCTGAACTTGTCGTAGAGGGCGATGTCGCCCACTTTGCCGGCCGTGAGGCTGGTGTTTTCGGCAATCAGGTCCACGATGTCGCGGGGGTGCAGACGATCCTTCTTGCCCATCGTTACGAACAGGCGGGTGAAGCCGGCGCGGGCAGCACCCTGGGTGCGGCTGGCGTCGAGGCTTTCCTGGGCCCGCTTGTCTTCCTTCATCGTCATCTTCAGCAAGGCAGCTGCGATGTCGAGGGAAGTGATGCTTTCGTCGATGCTCTGGTCGATGAGGCGCTGTACGCGGCTCACGTACTTATCGAGGTTGCCCTTCTCAATCACTTCCTTGATGGAAGCGAGCATGAGCGTGGTTTTCACCTCCGACACATCCTCAAACGAAGGCACGCGCTCCTGCTTGATGGTAGCCTTGGTGAAGCGCATGATGTCGCGCAGCTTGTAGATGTCGCGGCCACTCACGAAAGTGAAGGCTTTGCCCTGCTTACCGGCGCGGCCGGTGCGGCCGATGCGGTGCACGTAGTACTCCTCGTCGGCGGGCAGGTCGTAGTTTACGACTACTTCCACGTTCTCCACGTCGATGCCGCGGGCAGCTACGTCGGTGGCTACCAGAATTTCGAGCGTGCCCTTGCGGAACTTGTCGAGCGTGTTTTGACGCTGCTGCTGGCCCATGTCGCCGTGCAAACCTTCGGCGAAGTAACCCTTGGCCTGCAGGTCGCCCACGATGTCGTCGACCATGCG
The DNA here is from genome assembly GCF_013377885.1 of Hymenobacter lapidiphilus. Taxonomy (GTDB): domain Bacteria; phylum Bacteroidota; class Bacteroidia; order Cytophagales; family Hymenobacteraceae; genus Hymenobacter; species Hymenobacter lapidiphilus. Next base: position 2,992 of record NZ_JABKAU010000046.1, on the reverse strand, counting down.
CTTAGTGTTGGCGAACACGATGCCCGACTTGATATTGTACATATCAATGAGGCGAGTCAGCACGTCCTTTTTCTGGGGACCACGCACCTCGAAGTAGCTCTGCTCGATGTTGGTGACGGTCATCTCCTGATGATTCACCTTCACGATTTGCGGCTCCTTCTGGTAGCGCTTGGTCATCTCCATGATGGGCTTGCTCATCGTGGCGGAGAAAAACACCGTCTGGCGCTCCTCAGGCATCTTCTTGAGCACCGTCTCTATGTCGTCGCGGAAGCCCATGTCGAGCATTTCGTCGGCCTCATCGAGGATGATCATTTTGCAGTTATCAAGCTTCAGCGTACCGCGCTCGATGTGGTCCATTACGCGGCCGGGCGTGCCAATTACAATCTGCACGCCACGCTCCAGCGCCCGGAACTGACGGTCGTACGACGAGCCACCGTAAATAGGCACTACGGCAAGGCCGCGCTTATACTTACCGAGCTTCTGGATTTCGCCCGATACCTGGACGGCCAACTCGCGGGTAGGGCAGAGCACGAGGCACTGCACTTCGCGCGAGTCGGTGTCGACCAGTTCGATGGCGGGGATGGAGAAGGCGGCAGTTTTACCGGTGCCCGTCTGGGCCTGGCCGATAACGTCGCGGCCACCGAGCAGGGCCGGAATAGCGCCGGCCTGGATAGGCGATGCTTCTTCGTAGCCGACTTCGGTAATGGCACGCTGCATTTCTTCAGAGAGGGTCAGCTCGCTGAACTTGGTTTTTGGGGTTTCCTGGTCCATGTCAGTGTTAATGGAGTGAGAGAGATAAGCTCTGAAAACAGCGGATCCAGCGACGCTCTTCTCCCACTCTCTCCACAACGACGAGTGACGGAATAACGGACGGAAGACAAAGCCGGCCCAACAAGTTTCTATAGGCAGCTCGAAGCTGCGCGGAACGTGGCCGTTCTCAAATGCGGGTGCAAAGGTATGGTTTTTTACCGGAAAAAGCGAGAACTTATATAAGAACAGTTTGTATAAGGGCCCGTGTCATGCTGAGCGCAGTCGAAGCCTCTCTACCGCAGTGGTAAATTCTGATGACTGCAACGAAGCGGTAGAGATGCTTCGACTGCGCTCAGCATGACAGTATTTTAGCCCTTTTACTAGCCATTTTCAACAAAAAAAGCAGGCTCCCTAGTAGGGAGCCTGCTTTCTATGCTATCTAAAAAGAAGGTCGCTTAGGCGAGCTTTACTTTAACAGCGTTAGGACCTTTGCGGCCCTGGGCGATTTCGAACTCAACTTTGTCCTGGTCGCGGATTTCGTCGATGCACTCGGTCACGTGTACGAAAACGTCTTCGCCGGTCTCGTCCACTTTGATGAAACCAAAACCTTTGGTCTCGTTGAAGAATTTTACAGTTCCTGTCTGCATGGGTACTCTTGATGATGATGGATGTTTTGTAGCAAGAAAAGCTGTCTGAGCTTAATTGGGCTATCTTTTACGAAGAACTCAACTGGGCAACGAAACCGCTTTTTCTTAACTTGCATCAAATATACAGGTATATTTTAGAACTGGAGGATTTCAGCAACGACAGACCCGAAATTTTAGTGTGCCGGGGCCGTTGTATCTGCCTGCCGGGCTGTAGCGCGAAACACCAGTTTCGCACATAGTTGAACGATTGCAACGGCACGGCCATCAGCAACCACGCGCGGAGCTGGCGTTTCGCGCTGCAGTCTGGCCGCTGTACCTTTGGAAACATGGATACGCCCGCCGCCTCCGCCTTCCGCTTCGTGCACACGCTTCACGTACAACCCGCCGACATCGACGACTTCGACCACGCCAACAACGTGCAGTATGTGCGCTGGGTGCAGGACACGGCCACCGCCCACTGGCACGCCGCCTACCCCGTCGGCACGCCCGAGCACTCCTATATATGGGTGGTGCGCGAACACCGCATCCAGTACCGCCACCCGGCCCTGCTGAACGATGAGCTGCGTTGCACCACCTGGATTGGTGAAGTACGGGGCGCCCAATGCCAGCGGTTCGTCCGCATCGAGCGGGCCACTGATGGCAAGCTGCTCTGCGAAGCCAAGACGCAATGGGTGCTGCTGGACCCCATCAGTAAGCGGCCCATGCGGATTGAAGAACCGATGCGCGACTACTTGTGGGGGCCGGTGGGGTAAGGCCTGAATTACATTGGGCTCCCATGTAGTAATGGCATTGTTTCCAGAGGATAGGTCTCACTAATTCTTACCGCAGTGGCTTTATCTGTTCCAATAACCGTTACACTGCAATCTTCTACATTCACTAGACACCAACTCTTGTCCTCTGGAAAGAGATACAGGCTGGCATCAAAGAAAGACTGAGTCATAAATTCAACAAACTCATCTGTTGTTACATCATACAGCACATCATCAGCTGAAGGGAGAATATTGAGACCTTCTCCCCACCGCCAGTAATCTTCGATATACAATGACAAAGGGCTAGCAGCGGCTAATACGTTTGCCAGTGAACGAAATGAGTTAGCTGTTCGAATCCAATCCACTGCGAATCCGCGTTTGCCCCAACCCAGTTTATTCAGCAGTGTAACATCGTAAGGCAAATTGAATTGATTAGCCAGTTCACGAAAGCTAGTGGGGTCGTAAGAGGGGGTGCGATGAGCATCATGAATCCCATATTTGCTCCAGATGGCAGCATTTTCATTGAGTTGTGCGATTGAGCCGTTTTTTAGATTGACTTGGTCGAACGGAAACCCTTCAATATGACCAACCGCGGGTAACAGGGCGGTATAAGCTTCAAAGACATTTGGAAGCGCATTGGCTACCCGGAATATTTGTCCCTTAGTAACCGGCTGTTCCCCAATTTTAAGCCAGTTTATAGCCGACAAATCCGCACTGTAATTCATGCTGCTAATAGCGGAACAAAATTGACCGTTTACAATAGGGCTTACGCACTTGGTTTGGTGGTGAGTTTTATACAGGAACGGTCCGGCCATGCCTAAGCACAACCGGACCATTCTTATATCA
>NZ_JABKAU010000045.1 GCF_013377885.1 Hymenobacter lapidiphilus | reverse complement strand
AACGACGTAGGGGCGGGGCTTGTCCCCGCCCGCCGCTGGGTTGGTACAACGGCCCGTAACCGAATCGTTCAACGGCGGGCGGAGACAAGCCCCGCCTCTACGTCGTTCTAGGCTTCACCCATTGTACCACCGAAACCCATCGGGTAAGCGGGTGTATCCTGCTGGGGTTTGATAGAGCCGTTGGCCTGCTCGAACCGTTCGATGTTCTCGGCCAGGGCTGCCTGCAGGCGCTTGGCGTGCTCGGGCGTGAGGATGATGCGCGACTTCACTTTCGCCTTGGGAACCCCCGGCATCAACCGGATGAAGTCAATCACAAATTCGCTGCTGCTATGCGCAATCATGGCCAGGTTGGCGTACTCGCCCTCGGCCATTTCTTCCGATAGCTCGATATTGATGGCGTTCGGGTCCTGGGGCTGTGCCGCGTCGGTGTTCTGGGGTTCGGTAGGTTGGTTCATTTGTATGGGGTTATAGCTAGGCTTTTCAATCTTTTGAGTAGAAGCCGAGAATTGAAGACTAAAATTACTATGGCCAAAATTGGATTCAAGAGGAAGCTCCAATAACCGAGTGGGAAAAACATGAGAAATGAAGACAGCTCTTTATACATCGGCGATAGAACCACAGGTTTGCTGGGCTCGTTGTGTCCACTACTTTGTAATGCCTCAACCATATCAGGGTCGCTAAATAGCCTATGATATTCTTCATATGCGGACTGCTGCTGTAAATTATGATAGTGTTCGATAAACACGAGTATTACGCCTACAGACCAAACTGTTGACAATACGAATAGGCTGAATAGAGTCACATCAGTCACTACTCCAGATACTCGATATAGGATAGTACGTCTGACCATCTGTCTATTTTGTTGATGCAAAACCAAACTAAGTGCAAAGAAAGTATTACAGCCAGATTTCCTTCAAATCTATTACTGGCCGCAAAAAATGAGAAACCCCAGCCGAATCGCTTCGGCTGGGGTTTCTCATTTACTCACTTTCGGAGATTACTCTGCCGAAACTTCGCGCTTGGCGCGCGACGGGCGCTTCACAGGAGCGGCAGCCTCTTCGGCTTTGGCAGCCTGGGCGGCTTCCATCTCTTCCTTCGAGCCCACAATCTGGCGGGTGTACTCGCGCAGACCGGTACCAGCCGGGATGAGGTGGCCCACAATCACGTTTTCCTTCAGGCCCAGCAGTTCGTCGGCCTTGCCACGAATGGCGGCTTCCGAGAGCACCTTGGTCGTCTCCTGGAAGGAAGCGGCCGAGATGAACGACTGGGTGCCCAACGACGCCTGGGTGATACCCTGGAGCGTCGGACGGGAAACGGATGGCTGAGCGTCGCGCACTTCCACCAACTGCAGGTCGCGGCGGCGCAGGCTGCTGTTCTCGTCGCGCAGGCGACGAGCCGTTACAATCTGGCCGGGCTTGAAGTTGCTCGAATCCCCAGCAGTCGTTACCACCTTCATATCAATGATGGTATCGTTCTCCTCCATGAAAATGAGCTTGTCGATTACCTGATGCTCGAGGAACGAGGTGTCGCCAGCATCGAGAATCACAACTTTCTGCATCATCTGGCGGACTACCACCTCGATGTGCTTGTCGTTGATTTTCACACCCTGCAAGCGGTATACTTCCTGAATCTCGTTCACGAGGTACTCCTGCACCGCGCCCGGACCCTGAATGCTCAGGATATCGGACGGCGTGATGGCACCATCGGAGAGCGGCGAACCAGCCCGGATGAAGTCGTTGTCCTGCACCAGAATGTGCTTGGACAACGGCACCATGTACTTCTTCTTGACACCGTCTTTCGACTCGACGAAGATTTCACGGTTACCACGCTTCACGGTACCGTAGGTTACTACACCGTCGATTTCGGCCACTACAGCCGGGTTCGACGGGTTGCGGGCTTCGAACAGCTCCGTTACGCGGGGCAGACCACCGGTAATGTCGCGGGTTTTGCCCACGGCACGCGGAATCTTGGCGAGAATCTGACCAGCCTTGATTTTCTGGCCGTTCTCCACGTTCAGGTGGGAACCTACCGGAATGCTGTAGCCCTTCTGCCCTTCTTCGTCGCCCTTTTTGCCGGGGCGCACGATGATGGCGGGGTTCTGATCTTTAGCCGACTTGGATTCGATAATCACCTTCTCACGGTGACCCGTCTGCTCATCCGACTCCTCACGATAGGTAACACCGTCCGTGATGGCGTCATACACAACGGCACCGTCAAACTCGGCCAGAATAACGGCGTTGTAGGGGTCCCAGTTGTTGAGTTCCTGGCCCTTCTCGACTTCCTGACCCTCTTTTACGAGCAGGAACGAACCGTAAGGCACGTGGTTCGAGATGAACACTTTGCGGGTTTCCTTGTCCACGATGCGGATTTCGCCCGAGCGACCCATTACCACGCTAACGGCCTCGCCATCGGCGCTGGCCGTTTCCACAGTCCGGATGTCTTCGAACTCCACTTCACCCGCGAACTTAGCGCGAATGCTGGCTTCCACCGCAATGTTGGAGGCCGTACCACCTACGTGGAAAGTACGCAGCGTAAGCTGGGTCCCGGGCTCACCAATCGACTGAGCGGCAATTACGCCTACTGCCTCACCGCGCTGGACCATGCGGCCCGATGCCAGGTTACGGCCGTAGCACTTGGCGCAGATACCACGCTTGCTCTCGCAGGTCAGTACCGAACGGATTTCCACCGACTCGATGCTAGTAGCATCAACGCGACGGGTAATCTCCTCGGTAATTTCGTCGCCAGCCGTCAGGATAACCTCGTCGGTAAGCGGGTCCACAATATCGTGTACTGCCACACGGCCCAGGATACGCTCGGCCAGAGGCTCCACGATGTCCTCGTTATCCTTCAGAGCGAAGGTTTCGATACCGCGCAACGTGCCACAATCGGGCTCGTTCACGATAACGTCCTGCGAAACGTCTACCAGACGACGGGTCAGGTAGCCGGCGTCAGCCGTCTTCAGAGCGGTGTCGGCCAGACCCTTCCGGGCACCGTGGGTCGAGATGAAGTACTCGATTACATCCAGACCTTCTTTGAAGTTGGATAGAATCGGGTTTTCGATAATCTCACCAATCGAACCCTGCAGCGACTTCTGCGGCTTAGCCATCAGACCCCGCATACCGCCGAGCTGACGAATCTGCTCGCGCGAACCACGGGCACCGGAGTGCATCATCATGTAAATCGAGTTGAAGCCCTGGTCCTCCTTTTCGAGGCGACCCATGAGGGTTTCAGTGATTTGGTTGTTGATGCGCGTCCAGATGTCAATAACCTGGTTGTAACGCTCGTTGTCGGTAATCAGACCCATCTGGTAGTTCTGGGTTACCGCAGCAACGTCGGCCTGCGCCTGCTTGATCAGCTCGTCCTTCTCCTTTGGAATCTGGATATCGCCCAGACCCATCGACAAACCACCCTTGTAAGCCGACTGGAAACCCAGCGTCTTGATGTCGTCGAGGAATTGTGCGGTGCGGGCCATGCCCGTACGCTTGAACACCATCGAGATGATCTGCTGGAGCTTCTTCTTGGTCAGCAGCTCATCCACGAAACCTACTTCGCGGGGCACGAGCTGGTTGAAGAGCACACGACCGGCAACGGTTTCGATGATTTTCGTTACGAGGTTATCATCCTCATCGCGAATCGGAGTCCGTACCTTGATGTAGGCATGCTTCGAGAGCTGGCCTTCATTAAGAGCAATTACCACTTCCTCGTCGGAGTAGAACACCCGGCCTTCGCCCTGGATGCTCTCGCCTTCGGTGCTGCGCTTGCCTTTGGTTACGTAGTACAGACCCAAAACCATGTCCTGCGACGGTACCGCAATGGGCGCGCCGTTGGCGGGGTTCAGGATGTTGTGCGAGGCCAGCATGAGCATGGAGGCTTCCAGGATAGCGGCCGGGCCCAGGGGCACGTGTACCGCCATCTGGTCACCGTCAAAGTCAGCATTGAAAGCTGTACAAACGAGGGGGTGCAGCTGGATAGCCTTGCCCTCGATGAGGCGCGGCTGGAACGCCTGGATACCCAGACGGTGAAGCGTTGGAGCCCGGTTGAGCAACACTGGGTGGCCTTTCAGCACGTTCTCCAGAATGTCCCATACCACGGCGTCCTTGCGGTCCACGATTTTCTTGGCCGACTTCACCGTCTTCACGATACCGCGCTCAATGAGCTTGCGGATGATGAACGGCTTGAACAGCTCGGCGGCCATGTTCTTGGGCAGACCGCACTCGTGCAGCTTCAGCTCGGGGCCTACCACGATAACCGAACGACCGGAATAGTCAACACGCTTACCAAGCAGGTTCTGACGGAAACGGCCCTGCTTGCCTTTCAGCATATCGGACAGCGACTTCAGGGCGCGGTTGCCTTCGGCACGCACGGCATTCACCTTGCGCGAGTTGTCGAACAGCGAATCCACAGCTTCCTGCAGCATGCGCTTCTCGTTCCGCAGAATCACCTCGGGAGCCTTGATTTCGATCAGGCGCTTGAGGCGGTTGTTGCGGATAATAACGCGACGGTACAGGTCGTTCAGGTCGGAGGTAGCGAAACGGCCACCATCGAGCGGAACAAGCGGGCGCAACTCCGGCGGAATAACAGGCACCATGCGGATAACCATCCACTCGGGCTTGTTCTCTACGCGGGTAGCGGCGTCACGGAAAGCTTCCACCACGCGCAGACGCTTCAAGGCCTCAGCCTTCCGCTGCTGCGAAGTTTCGGTAGCGGCAGAGTCACGCAGCGAATAGCTCAGCTCATCAAGGTTGATGCGCTCAAGCAGCATTTGCAGCGCCTCGGCACCCATGCGGGCGATGAACTTGTTCGGGTCATCGTTCGGCAGCATCTGGTTCTCGCGGGGGAGCTTGTCGATGATGTCGAGGTATTCGTCTTCGGTCAGGAAGTCAAGCTGCTGCACACCTTCCTCGGCCAAGGTACCTGGCTGAACAACGGCGTAGCGCTCGTAATAGATAATCTGGTCGAGCTTCTTGGTGGGCAGGCCCAGCAGGTAGCCGATTTTATTGGGCAGCGACTTGAAGTACCAGATATGCGCAACGGGCACCACCAGTTCGATGTGGCCCATCCGCTCCCGGCGAACTTTCTTCTCGGTCACCTCCACGCCGCAACGGTCGCAGATGATGCCCTTATAACGGATGCGCTTGTATTTGCCGCAGTGGCACTCCCAATCCTTAACCGGACCGAAAATCCGCTCGCAGAACAAGCCGCCCATCTCGGGCTTGTACGTCCGGTAGTTGATAGTCTCAGGCTTGATGACTTCGCCGTTCGACCGCTCCAGAATGGATTCGGGCGAGGCCAGCGAAATGGTCACTTTCGAGAAGTCCTGGACCAGTTTCTTGTTTTTTGCAAACGCCATGTAGGGAAGCTGTTAGCTGTTGGCTGTTTATCTGTCAGGGAAAATCCGCGCCGCTTAAGCGAGGCGAAAATACCGTAACAGCTCGACTCTGCTAAAAGTGCTCTGCCAGTCGGATAGGTACGCCGGGCAGTAGATTTTCGTCAGGTCTGATGGGTAACCACTCCAGTTTTAGCAAACCGAAGCTTAGTGCGACCATCCCTGGCAGGCTTGCGTATCGTGCTGACCGTATCTCGGCACGACGCCCGCAACAGTTGAGTCACTCCTTAACATCCGAAGCGGGAGCTACCACCGGCGAAACGGCGGTAGCTCCTTTTTCGAATACTTAGTCAAGCGTAATCTCCAGGGCCAAACCGCGCAGCTCATGGATGAGTACGTTGAATGACTCGGGAATATTAGGCTTGGGCAGCACGTCGCCTTTTACAATGGCTTCGTACGCCTTGGCCCGGCCTACCACGTCATCCGACTTAACCGTCAGGATTTCCTGGAGCACGTTGGAAGCGCCGAAGGCCTCCAAAGCCCACACTTCCATCTCGCCGAAGCGCTGACCACCGAACTGAGCCTTACCACCCAGCGGCTGCTGAGTGATGAGCGAGTACGGTCCGATCGAACGGGCGTGCATCTTGTCATCCACCAGGTGACCCAGCTTCAGCATGTAGATAACACCCACCGTTACAGGCTGGTCGAAGCGCTGACCCGTCAGGCCGTCGTGCAGGTAAGCACGACCCCAATCGGGCAGACCGGCTTCGGTCAGCTCCTTGGCTACTTCGTCCTCGGTTGCACCGTCGAAAATCGGGGTAGCATAGGTACGACCCATTTTCAGGCCGGCCCAGCCGAGTACAGTTTCGTAGATCTGACCGATGTTCATCCGGCTTGGTACACCGAGCGGGTTGAGCACGATGTCCATTGGGGTACCGTCGGGCAGGAAAGGCATGTCCTCGTCGCGCACGATCCGGGCTACTACGCCCTTGTTACCGTGACGACCAGCCATCTTGTCACCCACCTTCAGCTTGCGCTTCTTGGCGATGTACACTTTGGCCAGCTGCACGATGCCGGCGGGCAACTCATCACCCACCTCCAGCGTGAACCGCTCGCGCTTGAAGCGGGCAGTTACCACGTTACGGCGCTTGGCGTAGTTTTTCACCAGCTCGCCTACCATGCCGTTGATGCGGGCATCGGCTGTCCAGCCGTCCAGTACGAGGTCCTTGAACAGGTTGGCCTCTTCGGGAACAGCGTAGTTGCTCTCGTCGCGGTAGGGGTTCTTATCGGGGAACAGGTTCTCAGCTACGTTCTTCTTGCCGAATTTCACGCCCTTCGACATGATTTCCTCACCGAACTTGTGCTTGATACCCTGCGACGTCTTGCCTTCGAGCAGGCTGATCATCTTCTCCACCATGATGGCACGGATGCCGCGCAGCTCACGGCCGTAGGCTTCCTTGAGTTCCTCTACTTCCTTCTTCGACTTGGCCCGCAGGTTTTTGTCTTTCTTAGGACGCGAGAACAGCTTGGTGCCGATAACTACACCTTGCAGGGACGGCGGCGCTTTCAAGGAAGCATCCTTCACGTCGCCGGCCTTGTCGCCGAAAATGGCGCGAAGCAGCTTCTCTTCCGGGGTCGGGTCGGTTTCGCCCTTGGGCGTAATTTTGCCGATCAGAATGTCGCCTTCCTTCACCTCGGCACCCAAACGGATTACGCCGTTGTCGTCGAGGTTACGCACGGCTTCTTCGCTCACGTTCGGAATTTCCGAGGTCAGCTCTTCTTCGCCACGCTTGGTTTCGCGCACTTCCAGCTCAAACTCCTCAATGTGAATCGAGGTGAAGATGTCGTCGCGTACTACTTTCTCCGAGATGACGATGGCATCCTCGAAGTTGTAGCCCTGCCATGGCATAAATGCCACCTGCATGTTACGGCCCAAAGCGAGTTCGCCCTTGTTAGTACCGTAGCCTTCGCATAGCACCTGGCCCCGCGTTACCCGCTCGCCCTTCTTCACGAGAGGCGTCAGGTTGATGCAAGTATCCTGGTTGGTACGACGGAATTTAATGAGGTCGTAGGAAATCCGCTCAGCGTCGAAGCTTACGAGGACTTCGTCAGGCGTGAGGTCGTACCTTACCACGATGCGGTTGGCATCCACGTAATCCACAACACCAACACCTTCGGATACGACCAACGTGCGCGAGTCGGTGGCTACGCGGCCTTCAAGGCCAGTGCCCACGATGGGGGCTTCGGCTTTCAGCAACGGAACAGCCTGGCGCTGCATGTTCGAGCCCATCAGTGCCCGGTTGGCGTCATCGTGCTCCAGGAACGGAATCAGCGAAGCGGCAACCGATACAATCTGGTTAGGGGCTACGTCCATGTAGCTGTACTCGTCAGGACCAACTACGGGGAAGTCACCTTCGAAACGACCTTTTACGAGGTCGTTGATGAACTTACCATCATCGTCAATCAAAGCATTGGCCTGGGCGATGTGGTGGGTGTCTTCTTCCTCGGCGGTCAGGTATTTCACGTTCTCCGTCATATCCACCTGGCCGTTGGCGGCCGTGCGGTATGGCGTTTCGATGAAGCCCATCGAGTTCACCCGGGCGTGCACGCACAGCGACGAAATCAGACCAATGTTAGGTCCTTCAGGCGTTTCGATGGTGCAAAGACGGCCGTAGTGGGTGTAGTGAACGTCCCGTACTTCGAAACCGGCACGCTCCCGCGACAGACCTCCTGGCCCCAGTGCCGATACGCGACGCTTGTGCGTCACCTCGGCCAGTGGGTTGGTCTGGTCCATGAACTGGGAGAGCTGGTTCGTACCGAAGAACGAGTTAATCACGCTCGACAGGGTGCGCGCGTTGATCAGGTCTACAGGTTTGAAGTCCTCGTTGTCGCGCACGTTCATGCGCTCCTTGATGGTACGGGCCATACGGGCCAGACCTACGCCGAACTGGGCATAGAGCTGCTCGCCTACCGTACGCACCCGGCGGTTGCTCAAGTGGTCAATGTCATCGACAATGGCCTTCGAGTTGATCAAACCGATGAGGTACTTCACGATGAGCACGATGTCCTCGTTGGTCAGCACACGGGCCTCCCAGTTGGTCTCGATGCCCAGCTTCTTATTGATGCGGTAGCGGCCTACGTCGCCAAGGTCGTAGCGCTTATCCGAGAAAAACAGCTTCTGGATGATGTCACGGGCAGTTTCTTCGTCGGGCGCTTCGGTGTTCCGCAGCTGACGATAGATTTGCTCCACAGCTTCCTTCTCCGAGTTGGAGTTATCCTTCTGGAGGGTATTATAGATAATAGCGTAGTCCGCGATGTTCACGTTCTCACGGTGCAGAATCACCGACTTCGCCCCGGCATTCAGGATGATGTCGATATCCTCCTCCGAAATTTCGGAATCGCGCTCCATCAGCACCTCGTTGCGGTCGATGGAAACTACTTCGCCGGTGTCCTCGTCCACGAAGTCCTCCGTCCAGGTGCGCAGCACCCGGGCAGCTAGCTTACGGCCAACCGCTTTCTTGAGGTTCTTCTTATCGGCCTTCACCTCCTCCGACAGCCCGAATAGGTCGAGGATATCTTTGTCGGTGCCATAGCCGATGGCGCGCAGCAGCGTGGTAACCGGGAACTTCTTCTTCCGGTCGATGTAAGCGTACATCACGTTGTTCACGTCCGTGGCAAATTCAATCCACGAACCCTTGAACGGGATAATGCGGGCCGAATACAGCTTGGTGCCGTTGGTGTGCTTGCTCTGGGCAAAGAACACACCGGGCGAGCGGTGCAGCTGCGATACAATAACGCGCTCGGCACCGTTGATAACGAACGAGCCCTTTTCGGTCATGTATGGGATGTTACCCAAGAACACTTCCTGCTCAATCGTCTCGAAATCCTCATTGTCCGAGTCGTTGCACACCAGCCGGAGCTTGGCCTTCAACGGCACGGAATACGTCAGGCCGCGGTCAATGCACTCGTCAACCGAGTACTTGGGCGGGTCAACGTGGTAATCGAGGAAGGTCAGGACGAAGTTCTCGCGCGAGTCCGAAATCGGAAAGTTCTCGGCGAATACTTTGAAAAGGCCTTCATCGGTCCGGTTCTCAGCAGCCGTTTCCAACTGGAAGAAGTCCTTGAACGAGCGCACCTGCACGTCGAGGAAATCCGGGTACTCAATAACCTTTTTAATCTTGGCGAAGTTGATCCGCTCGTCAGCGGCCTGCAATTTTTGCAGCCCTGTCGGCACCTGAGGCGCTTTCGGTTCTTTCGATGTAGCCAATGTATGTGGGGTTAGGAAATGGAGACTGGGAGAATCCAAGCCAGGCCGAAAACAGAATAGTCGGCTTGACAAACTATTTTTAAAATAAGCGGACACGCCGAAGCGCAAAGCACTACTAGTAGCAGTTTGCGCTGGACCATCCGTAGCCGCGAAAAGCCGCAAAGCGGCGCGTTAACGAACTTCCGACTAGTTTGTTGCCTACAAACAGGAAAAGACCTGGCTTAGTTGCCAGGCCTCTCCTAATTTGTTGGCTCTTAGAGCGGGCCGCAGAGATTACTTAATCTCTACTTCAGCACCAGCCTCTTCCAGCTGCTTCTTCAGGCCGTCGGCCTCATCTTTCGAAACACCTTCCTTAACGGCCTTTGGAGCACCGTCAACGAGTTCTTTGGCTTCCTTCAGGCCGAGGCCGGTCAGGTCCTTCACCAGCTTCACAACAGCCAGTTTCTGGCCACCGGCAGCTTTCAGGATTACGTCGAATGCCGTCTTCTCCTCAGGAGCGTCAGCAGCAGCGCCACCGCCGCCAGCCATCATCATCGGAGCAGCTGCTGCTGGCTCGATGCCGTACTCGTCCTTCAGGATAGTAGCCAGTTCGTTTACTTCTTTTACCGTCAGGCTAACGAGCTGCTCGGCGAATGCTTTCAAATCTGCCATTTCTGTAGATTGTTAAAAAGGGGGTTGTTGAAGAAAATTTGTATTGGGTACTGAGTACTTAGCAAGGAGATAAAAGACTGTCGTCTGGTTACTCACTACTAGCTACTCAACACTAAACTTGAAAAAGATGAGCAGTGGTTAGCCTGCAACCTCTTCTTTTTCGGAAAGCGTTTTGAGGATACCAGCCAGCTTGGTACCGCCGCTCGACAGAGCAGAGATAACATTTTTGGCAGGCGACTGGAGCAGACCGATGATTTCACCGATGAGTTCCGTCTTACCTTTCAGCGTAGCAAGCGTGCCGAGCTGATCGTGACCGATGTAGATGCCAGCATCTACATAAGCACCTTTCAGGGCTGGGCGAACAACGGCCGTTTTGCTGTAGTTCTGCGCCTTATGAAAGTCCTGAATCAGCTTGGCCGGAGCGTTGCCCGACTCTTTCGAGAACAGGATGCCCGACTGGCCTACCAGTGCTGCGTCCATCTCCGTTGTGTCTACCTCGAGAGTATCGAGAGCCTTACGGATGAACGTGTTTTTATACACCTTGAACTCCAAGCCGCGGTTGTAGCACAGCCGGCGGAATTCGTTGATTTTCGCCACCGACATTCCCGAAGCATCGGCAATGTAGAACGCGTTGTGCGATTGAAACTTCTCGCTCAACTCGTCGACGAGGGCTTGTTTTTCTTCCCGGATCATACGTCGTGTTGATTAAGGTTAGGCGGAAGTTACCGACGTGTCGACCGGTACGCCGGGCGACATCGTGCTCGAGAGCGTGATGCTCTTGATGTAGGTGCCTTTAGCCGAAGAAGGCTTCAAACGCAGCAGCGTCTGGATTACCTCGATGGCGTTTTCAGCCAGCTTTTGGTCGTCGAACGACACCTTGCCAACCGAGCAGTGGATAATACCGGTTTTATCGACTTTAAAGTCGATTTTACCAGCCTTCACTTCCTGCACCGCTTTGGCAACATCAGTCGTAACCGTACCCGACTTGGGGTTTGGCATCAGACCACGGGGGCCCAATACGCGGCCCAGACGGCCCACCTTGGCCATAACAGCCGGCATGGTGATGATTACGTCGATGTCAGTCCAGCCTTTCTCGATCTTGGCGATATAGTCGTCCAGACCAACGAAATCGGCACCAGCTGCAGTAGCTTCGGCTTCTTTGTCGGGCGTTACGAGAGCCAGAACGCGAACGGTTTTGCCAGTGCCGTGGGGCAGCGTAGCAACGCCACGCACCATCTGGTCGGCTTTGCGGGGGTCAACACCCAAACGAACGTCGATATCTACTGAAGCGTCAAATTTCGTGTAGGTAATATCCTTCACTACTTTGGCCGCATCAACCAGTGTCCGAATTTCGGTCAGGTCATGCTTGGCAAGGGCTTCCTTGCGTTTTTTGCTAGTTGCCATGTCTTCCGTTGTTTAAATTATGCAGCGAAAGGAGAAGCACCTGACACGGTGATACCCATGCTCCGCGCTGTGCCGGCAACCTGCTTCATGGCCGACTCCACCTCAAAGGCGTTCAGGTCGGGCATTTTGGTTTCGGCAATAGTGCGAACCTGGTCCCACGTAACCGACCCAACCTTGTTCCGGTTAGGCTCTTTCGAACCGCTCTGGAGCTTGGCGGCGTCCTTCAGCAGAACGGGCACCGGTGGGGTCTTCACCACGAAGTCGAACGACTTGTCGGTGTACATGGTGATGAGAACAGGACAAACTTGGCCGGCCTTATCCTGGGTGCGAGCATTAAACTGCTTGCAGAATTCCATGATGTTAAGGCCTTTGCTACCAAGTGCAGGTCCAACCGGCGGTGCGGGGTTCGCAGCGCCTCCCTTTATCTGAAGCTTCAGATAACCTCTAATTTCCTTGGCCATTTGGTTTCTAAGGCTTCGGATGCCACGACGTAACTCGCATCATCCTCAGTTTTTCAATTGCTCCGAAGTGGAAGCACCACCGGCCCGGAGCGGATAACCGATGACGTGTTATTGTAGTTGCCAGTGACTGACTACTACTCTATTTCTTTCTCGACCTGAGTGTAGCTCAACTCCATGGGCTGGCTACGGCCAAATATTTTCACGATTACATTAAGACGCTTGCGGTCTTCGTATACCTCGGCCACATTACCCGACATACCGGCGAAACCACCGTCTACGATTTTAACCAGTTCACCCACCACGTAAGGAGTTTCCAACGTTTCGGCTTGCTCCTCCGACTCATCGACGATGCCGAGGATGCGGTTTACTTCCGAAATATGCAGCGGCACAGGCACCGTGTTCTGGTTAGCCGCCTTACCCTCCTTATCGGAGAGGAAGCCGATGATACCCGGGGTACTGGTGATAATGTGGTCGACTTCGCCGTGGGTCAGGTCGGCGTGGATGATAATGTAGCCGGGATACAGGTTCCGCTCACGCACGCGCTTCTTGCCGTTACGCATTTCGAACACCTTCTCCACCGGAATCAGTACCTGAGGCACTAATTCCGAGAGGCCGTGACGACCAATTTCGGTTTCGAGGTAGGTTTTGGCCTTCTTCTCCTGTCCGCTCACCGAGCGAACTACATACCATTTCAATTCGCCCATTTTAGTCGCGTCTGTGCCGATTAAACGAACGAGTTATAGAAGGCCTCTAAGCCCTCTTTGAAAATCACATCCATCACGCCTACCACAACTGCGAAAATCAACGAGCCGAGCAGCACAAGGCCAGCACTCTTCTGCAGTTCTTCCAGCGAAGGCCAAGTTACCTTGTAACGCATCTCGTCCGATGTTTCCCGGAAGTAGTTGGTCAGCTTGCTCATGCTACAGGACCTGCTGGTGAAAGTGAATAAAAGAACGGCTGCCGAAGCAGCCGGACAATCTGGTGGCACGGGCGGAGAGATTCGAACTCCCATCAAAGGTTTTGGAGACCTCTATTCTACCCTTGAACTACGCCCGTGGATGCGTTCCTTTCAGACCTGAAGTCGGATTGGGACTGCAAATGTAGGTAACTCTTTAGACAAAACAAATCCGCCCTCGAAAATTTCGAAGGCGGATTGTCTTATTTCAGCAGTTTCCCGCAAGAAAACTACTCGGTTATTTCAGTTACCTGACCAGCACCTACCGTACGGCCACCCTCACGGATAGCGAAACGCAGGCCTTTCTCCATAGCTACCGAGTTGATCAGCTCAACCGAGATAGTTACGTTGTCGCCGGGCATTACCATTTCTACACCCTCGCCCAGCATAATGATGCCGGTTACGTCGGTGGTGCGGAAATAGAACTGGGGACGGTAGTTGTTGAAGAACGGAGTGTGACGACCACCTTCCTCTTTCGACAGTACGTACACCTCAGCCTTGAACTTGGTGTGAGGCTTAACGGAACCTGGCTTGCAGATTACCATACCGCGACGGATGGCTTCCTTCTCGATACCACGGAGCAGCAGACCAACGTTGTCGCCAGCTTCACCACGGTCAAGAATTTTGCGGAACATCTCCACGCCGGTTACAGTCGATTTCAAGTTCTCAGCACCCATGCCGAGAATTTCCACCTGCTCACCCGAGTTTACAATGCCACGCTCAATACGACCGGTAGCAACCGTTCCACGACCCGTAATCGAGAACACGTCCTCAACAGGCATCAGGAAGGGCAGGTCGGTCAGACGAGCAGGAATCGGAATGAAGGAGTCAACAGCATCCATCAGCTCCTCGATCTTGGGAACCCAGTTGGCATCGCCATTCAGGCCACCCAGAGCCGAGCCCTGAATTACGGGGATGTTGTCGCCGTCGAAGTCGTAGAACGAAAGCAACTCACGGATTTCCATCTCCACCAACTCGAGGAGCTCTGGATCGTCCACCATGTCAACTTTGTTCATGAATACCACCAGCTGGGGAACACCAACCTGACGAGCGAGCAGGATGTGCTCACGAGTCTGGGGCATTGGGCCGTCGGTAGCAGCTACCACGAGGATAGCGCCGTCCATCTGGGCAGCACCGGTAACCATGTTCTTCACATAGTCAGCGTGACCGGGGCAGTCAACGTGAGCGTAGTGACGGTTAACGGTAGAATATTCTACGTGCGAAGTGTTGATGGTGATGCCACGCTCTTTTTCTTCGGGAGCATTGTCGATCGAAGAGAAGTCACGCTTGGCAGCCAAACCTTTGCTAGCCAATACCTGGGTAATGGCAGCAGTGAGGGTGGTTTTGCCGTGGTCAACGTGACCGATGGTGCCGATGTTTACGTGCGGCTTGGACCGGTCAAAATTTTCTTTAGCCATTGTAAAGAGATTTAGAGGAATTTTGAGGTGAGAAGGGAAAACGCGACTTAAAACCTAACTATACAGAAGAAAGCGAAACACAGCTCTGCTTGACCAGGGACTGCACGTCGCTTTACTTGGCTGACAGTTCCAAAACGGTGCAGTCGCGCTGCCCCGTTGGTACTCGTAATTCTGAGCCATTTATGGGATTTGAACCCATGACCTCTTCCTTACCAAGGAAGTGCTCTACCACTGAGCTAAAACGGCTGGTACTTTTTTAGCACGCTGGCGCGTAACCGGGGCAAAGGTACGACAGGAGAATAATATTTGCCAGCCTATGCTGGCGCAAACTATTACCAGGCGCATTGTTGCTGCGAGCGGGAGACGAGGTTCGAACTCGCGACCTGCAGCTTGGAAGGCTGCCGCTCTACCAACTGAGCTACTCCCGCGGAGGAAGTTTGCAAGTCGGGAAGTTCAGACCTCAGAAACCGGACGCTGCAGTAGCAGGCTCATTTCTGTTTTCCGAACTTCCCGACTTATAAACTAAAATGTGGGGGTGAGAGGACTCGAACCTCTGAACCCGAAGGAGCTGAGTTACAGTCAGCCGCAATTGCCACTATGCGACACCCCCAATTATATGGTTTCAACGCCGTTTACGTGAAACCTGCCCATTCCAATTCGTGGACCGGAGTCGCTTTTTCTCGAATTGGAGTTGCAAAATTAGTGGGTTTCTGGTGTAAGTCAAGCCCTGCGTGAAAAAAGGTTTTGGTTTGGCTAACTTTTTGAACGGCCTGAATCGTCGTCGTTGGGCTAAGCGGCTGACTTCCTAGACTAAAGCAGCGTAATTCTGCCGGTAGTCGGGGTGAAAAAAATTATTGCACCAAGCTGTACATGGCTTTCAGGTTGCTATCCTTCTCCTTATTCCGGATATCCTGTAGGGTGGTTTTGAGAGTGGGCATGCTTCCGGTTAACTCATTAAGCCCCTTGTAGGCGCCCAAGCGTACGTAGAGCTGTGGATGGCTGCGAGCCAGATTTTCGAGCCGCTGAAGGCCCTTCTCGCGCTCTACGGGCGGGATGCGGTTCATGAGGCGGCCAAAATTCTCGAGCAATACATATAGTACCTCGGGCTGTGCGTCCTGGCTGCGTTGAAGAAACCAGTCGTAATCGTCGAGGGTGCCGTTGAGGCCGTAGAAGCCGGACAGCGACTTGAGTAACGCCGGATTACGGGTTTTCTGCAGCTTGGCAACTTGGGCGCGGGTAGTGGGCGCGGGCGATTTGGCCAAGGCATCAACGGCGGCGGCAGATACCAAATAAGAGCTGTCGATGAGAGCAGATTCGTAGACACTGGCGAAACTCTCGTTGGCAAACGATGACAACACGTTGATGGCCGTGGCCCGCACAGTGCCATGCTTCTCGTTGAGGGCGACCTGCTGCAAATCTTTACGGACCACACTGCCCTCGGCCCCGCGGTAGCGGCGCAGGCCTTCGAGTGCAGCCACGCGGGTGGCCCAAAAGGGGTCGGTGAGGACATTACGGAAGGCCGAGCTAACCAGCAAATCACCCGACTTGCTTTTCAGCCCTTCTATGGCCTCAACTTTCTGAAGATAGCCGCGGGCATGACTGAGCTGGAACTGCAATTCCTCAGGGGACTGCGTTTGGTCGATATCAGCCAGCAATGTTCCCTCATTGTCGAACTTAACCAAGGACGGGCGCTGGAGTGCAGGCAGGCGGAACGTTTGGTCGGCTTTGGTGATGACAAGGCGATGCTCCGTGGACTGATTGCCGCTCCAGACAGCCACCGTTACGGGCAAGCGGAATACGGGCTGGTAAATGGTGTCCTGCACTTGCCGCACGCGCAGTACCACGGCACTGTTCTCATAGCTATGGGTTACGCGCAACTCGGGGTGCCCGCGCTGCAGAAACCATTGGTCGAAAAACCACGTCAGATCCTCGCCGGTCGTTTCTTCGAACGCAGTGCGCAACTTGGGCAGTTCGACAGCCGACAGTTTGTTCTGGTTGAGGTAGCGGGTGAGCGAAGCGAAGAAAGCATCGTCGCCGATGAGGTTGCGCAGCATGTGCAACACCCGGCCGCCCTTGTCGTAAGAGTGGCGGTCGAACAGATCTTCGTGGTTGTTGTAGCTGGTACGGATAAGCGGCTCACGCTTCACCTGGGCCTCTTCGAGGTAGAGGCGCAGCTTGTTACGCTGCACCAGAGCGGCCGCATCGGGGCCATATTTATGCTCGGCCCAGAGCAGCTCTCCGTAATCGGCAAAGGCCTCGTTGAGCGGCAGGTTGCCCCACGACTCGTTGGTCACATAATCACCAAACCATTGGTGGAACAGCTCGTGGGCGATAACCGATTCTGAACCGTCGTAGGGGACATCGGCCAGTTCGCGAGGCGTGAACTGCACCAGCTGCTGCCCGAAGGTGGAGGCAGTGGTGTTTTCCATAGCGCCCGACACAAAATCATGCACGGCTACCTGTGCATATTTCTCCCACGGATAGTCGACTCCCAGCTTTTTGGAGAAGAACTCCAGCATTTCGGGGGTGTTGCCAAACACCTGCTTGGCGGTGTTCCGATAGGCAGGGTCCACGTAATAGTCCACTGCCTTTCCGCGCCAGGAGTCCGATACGACGGTGAAATCGCCCACGGCCAGCATGGCCAGGTAAGGCGCGTGGGGCTGACTGAGTTTCCAGGTATCAGTGCGGGTACCGTCAGCGTTGCGGCGCGACGATACGAGCAGGCCGTTGGACAGCGTTTTTTGGTCGGTTTCCACCGTCAGGCTGATTTCCTGTGTCATGCGCTGGTTGGGCCGATCGATGGTCGGAAACCAGCACGAGCTGCCCTCTGTCTCGCCCTGGGTCCAGAGCTGACGCGGTTTGCCTTTCTCGGTGCCGAGCGGGTTGATAAAGTACAGACCCTTGTCGTCGATGATGGCCTCGCTCCCACCGCCTTTGGGCAGCTCGTTGGGCTTGGCCACATACTGAATGCGCACCTGGTATTGCTCGGTGCGCTGGTAGGTGCGGTCGAGGGTGATGGTGAGCTTCTTCTTATCGTAAGTATACTTCAGGTCGCGGCCCTTTCGGCCCGCGCTCACTAGCTCTATGCCTTTAATATCGAAGCCTTTGGCATCGAGCACCAGTTGATACTGCGGGTAGAAATGCGGGCGGAGCGTGAGCGTAGCCGTGCCCTGCAACCACTGCCGGCTCCAGTCGGGGCGCAGGTCGAGCTTGGTGTCTACTAGGTTGTGGAGAATAGTAGCCGAAGGCTGCTGCGGGCGGGTCTGGTCGGGTAGCCAGTTGGGCACCGGTGCCGTGGTGGGTGCCAGATAAGGCGCAGTATCGGGCCCTTTTCGGGCGGGCGAATGCGGGCTGACTGCACCGCTGCGTCCTGGCTTAGCAGCCTGAGCAGTAGCTGGTAACTGAGCCGGCAGCCACAGAAAAAGAATACCGAGAAATAGGTATTTCATGTAATAAGGCACTAGGGTAATGGTTGGTGAAGTTCCGAATTTATTTCAGATTTGACCTATCTTTAAGCCCTTTTCTGCCTCACTCCCGCCCTATTCATATGCTGCAAATCCAATTAGCCGCAGCCGGCCAGCCTTCGCAGGAAGTCGACTACCAGCCAGCCGGTACCGTTACGCTCGATGGCCAGCCTTTTGCCTGGGACCTCACGGCCCTTGGTGCCGGCCGCTACCATGTGCTGTATCAGAACCGTTCGTACACTGCTGAGCTGCTGGAAATCGACTACGCCACCAAAACTGTGGTGTTGAAGCTGAATGGGCAGCGGCTGGAGCTACAGGCCAAAGACCGCCTCGATTTGCTGCTTGATAAGATGGGTTTGAGCGCGGCCGTCAGCACCAAAGTCAATGAGCTGAAAGCTCCCATGCCGGGCTTGATTGTGGACGTGCGCGTAGAACCAGGCCAGACAGTGCAGAAGGGCGACCCGCTGCTGGTGCTGGAGGCAATGAAAATGGAGAACATCCTGAAAGCGCCCGGCGAGGGCGTGGTAGCAGCCATCAAAGTAAGTCTGCGCGACAACGTAACCAAGGGCCAGGTATTGATTCAGTTCGCTTAGCCATTCGGCCCCTTTTTCTTCTTACTCAACTATCTCCTCACTGCCTTGAAGTACAACCGAATTCTGCTGAAACTGAGTGGCGAGGCCCTGATGGGCCAGCAGCAGTACGGCATCGATGCCAACCGGCTCATGCAGTACGCTGAGGAAATCAAGATTGCCGCCGAAACAGGCACGCAGGTGGCCGTCGTTATCGGGGGTGGCAACATCTACCGCGGGGTGCAGGCCGAAGCCTTCGGCCTCGACCGCGTGCAGGGCGACTATATGGGTATGCTGGCTACGGTTATTAACTCGATGGCTCTGCAGAGCGCCCTCGAAAAACTGGGCGTGAACACCCGGCTGCTTTCGGGCCTCACTATTCAACAAGTGTGTGAGCCGTACATCCGCCGCCGCGCTATGCGCCACCTCGAGAAGGGCCGGGTCGTTATTTTCGGCGCCGGCATCGGCTCGCCCTATTTCACTACCGACTCGGCCGCTTCGCTGCGGGCCATCGAAATTGAGGCTGATGTGGTGCTGAAGGGTACCCGTGTGGACGGCATCTATACCGCTGACCCCGAGAAGGACCCTACAGCCAAGCGCTTCGCCGACATCAGCTTTGATGAGGTGATGGACAAGAAGCTGAACGTGATGGACATGACGGCCTTCACGCTGTGCAAGGAAAACAACCTGCCGATTATCGTTTTCGATATGAACAAGGAAGGCAACCTGCAGCGCCTGTTGCGCGGCGACAGCGTGGGTACGCTCGTGAGTATGCACGGAGCCAACGCCGACGCCTAGAACAACTCCCTCATACCGGCCGTGGCGAAACTGATACTCCATCGGCGTAGTTTCGCCACGGCCGGTCAACCTATCAATCCCTAATTTTCAACACTTAATTTTTCCGAAGTGGACGAAGAAATAAAGTTTTACCTCGATGAGGCCGAAGAGTCGATGGGCAAGGCCCTGGAGCACACGACCGTAGAATTTTCGCGCATCCGGGCCGGCAAAGCCTCGCCGGCCATGCTCGATTCGCTGCGGGTAGACTACTACGGTACGCCTACTCCGCTGGGCAACGTGGCCAACGTATCGGCCCCCGATGCCCGTACGCTGTATATTAAGCCTTGGGAGAAAAATATGGTGGGCGAAATTGTAAAGGCCATCAAAAACAGCGACCTAGGCCTCAACCCGCAGTCGGATGCCGAGGGCGTACGCCTAAACATCCCGGCCATGACCGAGGAACGCCGTCGCGAACTGGTGAAGCAGGCCAAATCGGAGTCGGAAGGTGGCAAGGTACGCATCCGGGGTATCCGTAAAGACGTGAACGAGTCGCTGCGCAAGCTACAGAAGGATGGCGCTTCGGAAGATGCCGTCAAGGATGCCGAAGCCAAAGTTCAGAAGTTCACCGATGCCTATATCAGCAAAGTAGATGAGGTGCTGAGCAAAAAGGAAACGGAGATAATGACGATTTGATTTTAGAAGTGAGTGTCAAGAAGTAAGAGGGGAGACTTTTGTGCTACCGGCCAAGTTGGGTCGGTAGCACAAAAGTCTCCCCTCTTACTTCTTGGTAAGCACTGCTGAAATATCCCTTCTAAGCATAGTACCCTTCCTCCCGAATCTGCTGTTCCACTACGTCAGGTAGCAGGTAGCGGACCGAGAGGCCCTCGCGCAGGCAGCGACGAATGAAGGTGGCCGAAATATCGAGTAGCGGGGCCTCTACCACGCGTACAGCAGGCGGCAGCGGGTCGGGCAGGGTATAGCCGGGGCGCGGGTACACGTAGATTTCTACCTCGGCCAACAGCCGGTCGGCGGCTTTCCAGCGCGGCAGGCCCGCTACGTTGTCGCCACCCATGAGCAGCACGAACTCCTGGCCCGGATGTAGCTGCCGCAACTGGTCGAGCGTGTCGATGGTATAGCTGGGCTTGGGCAGGCGAAACTCAATGTCGAGTACGCGCAACCGTTCGTTGCCGGAAATAGCACTGGCTACTAAGGCTAGCCGCGCCTGCTCATCGAGCAGATCGACCTGTTGCTTGAAAGGGCTCTGGGGCGACACGATGAGCCAGACTTCTGCCAAGTCAGTATGCGTGGCCAGGAAATTGGCCAGAATCAGGTGGCCGGTATGGATGGGGTTGAAGGAACCAAAAAGCAGCCCCACTTTCCGGCCCGAGGGGGTAACGGAGGTGGGGCTGCTCACAAAATGGCTGATTCGGCGGTAATGAAGGCGCGCACCAGTCGCTCGGCTTCATCAACGGCCTTATCGAGGTCGTCGTTGGTGATGACCACATCAAAGCGGTCTTCAAACGTAAGCTCGAAATTGGCCTTGTACAAGCGGGCTGAGATGCTGGCTTCCGAGTCGGTGGCGCGGTGGCGGAGGCGTTGCTCCAGGATTTCGAGCGAGGGGGGTTTCACGAATACCGCTAGGGCGCGGTCCTGATAAAACTCCTTGATGCTGAGGCCACCTTTCACATCGACATCGAGTACCGAATGCTGGCCGTTTTCCCAGATTCGCTCGATTTCCTCTTTCAGCGTACCATAGAAAGCGCCTTCGTACACCTCTTCCCACTCTACGAAATCATCGTGACGGATTTTCTCCTGAAACTCCTGAACGGAGATAAAGTAGTAGTCCTTGCCGTTGGCCTCGGTGCGGCCGCGCTTGTCGCGCGTGCAAGCCGAAATGGAGAAGCTCAGCTCTGGCATTCGGGCCAGCAACCGATGGACGATGGTGGTTTTGCCGGCCCCGGAAGGCGCGGAGAAAGCAATGATTTTACCCTGCATCGGGTAAAATTAGGCCATTTCTCTCTGAAGTTGGGCAAGAATGCGCTGGGAAAGTGCGGCCGGGGCTCCTCTGCGCACCACCTTTTGGGTCAGGAAGTCGATGAAAACCTGCTGTTTCTCTAGGCTGTCAAAGCATGGTGAGCAATCTTCGGCGTGGCTAACAAAATAGTCCTCATCCTCCGCCGAAGGGTCTTGCCCCACGATAATTTGGTCGAGAATAGTATTCACGCGGTCACAGTCGGGGCCGTCGCTAAACGTGGCGGCTGCCTGTTTGGTTGATGAGGTAGAGGTAGGTTCCATAACTACTGCCTGGCATTGAAAGAAATTAGTCGGTCGTTTCTTGTTCGTCTTCTTCGTCGTCGGCTGTGGCTCCGTTTGTGCCATAACCCATCGAGCGGGCGTATTTGTCGAGTTTCTCTTTGAGGAAATTACGGGCCCGGTGCAGGCGTGAACGCACAGTACCGATTGGGATGTCGAGCACCTTGGCCATTTCCTCATACGTGAACCCTTCGAGGTCGCAAAGTATGATAACCGTTCGGAAATCCACTGGCAGCGAGTTTAATGCGCGTGCCACTTCGTCGCCGATGAGGTCGCGCACGGCTTGCTGCCGCATGTCCGAGGAGGTAGTACCGGCGTCAGAGTCGGCCTCCACTTCTTCGGAGTTGTAGTACCCTTCGATTTCGCTGTAATCAACCTTGGCAGGCTGCTTACTTTTCTTGCGAAAATCGTTGATGAACGAGTTTTTGAGGATGCGAAACAGCCACGCTTTGGCGTTCGTCCCCGGTTCGAAGTACTCAAAGAAGCGATATGCTTTCAGATAAGTTTCCTGCACCAAGTCATTTGCATCATCCTCATCGAGGGTGAGGCGGAAGGCGAAGTTGTATAGGGGGTCGAGCACAGGCATCAGCTCGGCCTGGAAACGCCGGTCTTTTTCCTCTTTGCTCAACTTAGGAACCCGCTCGGGAGAATCGCTCATGGACGCTAAAAAGTGTGGTTTTCGGGGCCGAAAACCGCGGTCAGACAAATATACTGTTTATACCATTTTACGCCGGCGAAGGTTTGGGAGGCTGCCGGAGCCGGCGCTCAGCAGCCACAATCAGAAAGCCATAAAGAAAAACAAACAAGTTGTAGCTCGTTTGCAGCTCCAGCAGCGAATCGGTGAGCATGGCCACAGCCGATAGCAGCACAAATCGGTACACGTACGGATTCCGGCGTAAGGTGGGTTGCCCTAACGGCCCCAATAACACGAGCAGCCACAGGGCCAGCCCCACCACGCCGCCCGCCACCAGCTGGTGCAGGTATTGGTTATGCACCATCACGCGGTTGGCGGGCAGCAGCCCGTAACTGCGCCAGGCGTACTGGTCCATCATGGCGGCGTGCGCATCGGCAGGGCCCACACCCAGTAGGAGGTGCTGGCGGGCCACTACTACGGCCGTTTGCCAGGCGGCCAGCCGCCGCGAGAGAGAAAAGTGGTTGATGTCGTGCTGGAGTTCGAACTGTTCGAGGTCGAAGAGCGTGTTGTTGACCCGTTCGCGCACTGAGCCCAGCGTGTGGTAGGCCAGCCAGGGCCCTGCAGCTAGTGCCAGTAGCAGCGTGGCCCCCAGCCAGAACCGGCGGCGCACCAGCAGCGCCAGCAGCGCCTCTACCAGCAGCAGCGTGTAAGCGGCCAGCAGCCCTGAGCGATACGCCAGCACGTGCAGTACCGCTACGCAGACCACCACGCTCAGGCCCAACACCACCCGCAGCCAGCGGGGTGCGTACCGCTGCCGGGCCATCCGGAACCCCAGGAAGGCTGCCAACGCCAGCATCAACCCAAAGTGAATGTGGAAGATGCGCGTGACAGAGGGCATACTCTGACCGAGGCGGAAGGCTTCGTTGGCGGCAGCGGGGTCGCGTAGGTACTGCCCCACGGTGGCCGCCCCAATAAGCGCCAAGCCCATAACAAACAAGCTACCCACCCCAAACCGTTGCCGACCCGTGAGCGGTACGGCCAGCCCAAATACCAGGGGCACGGCCAGCCAGGGCAGCTGCCGAAACAGCTCGTGCCGCCATTCGGGCCAGTTGTGGGTGTAGAGGCCACTGAGCATCAGCAGCACATACAGGCCGGCCGGGGCCCATACCGTGCGTAGCCGTAGCCATTGGGGCACCTGTTGGCGTATGTGCGGGTTGGCCAGCGCCGCTACTACCCCCACCACCGGCGCCAGTGCTACCAAGGCCCGCGAAGCCATCAGCCCCACCACCCCAGCCACGCAGGCCAGCAGCAGCAGGTATTGCGAAAGCCGGCCAGAGTACCACCAGCTTTTCCAGCCAGCGGGCTCAGGTATTGAAGAAACAGATTCGTAAGTGGGCATTCGGTTTGGTTGGCAGGCTAAGGCCCGGCGCGGAAACACACTGATTTGGCCTCCGGTAGTTGGCTGGGGTCATCGACAGCCAGCTATTCGTACGGACGAGACGCAAGATATTGCCTCTGGTTGCTGATTGTACCAATAAGCGGATACGTGCATCTTACAAACCTGTCGACGGCAGGTGCTTCCACTGCTGCACGCGGGCCAGCACCAATGCCGGTCCCAGAGCTTTGATACAGGTACAGGCCGCTGGCGTAGTACAACAGTCCTGGCAGTTGGGCCGGTCGAAAACGAGGTAGTCGGCATGGGGCCCGAGCGGGGCCCAGCGGCCGGGGTGCATGGGGCGGATGGGCGGGTAGAGGCCGAGCGCGTATCGGCCCAGCGCGGCGGCTAGGTGCAACGGGCCGGTGCTGCCAGCCACCAACCCATCGGCGGCGGCGAGGAAGGCAATGAATTCGGGCAGGGCCAGCTGGCCGGTGAGTTCGGCCTGAATGTAGGGCTGATTTTCCGTCAGCCATTCGCGCAATTCCTCGCCTTCGGCCATTGTGCCAGTTATAAACACGCGGTGTCCGGCTTCGTGCAGCAGGCGGGCCAACTCCCCGAAATGGGGCAGCCCCCACTCGCGGGCGCTACCCCGGCTACGCGGATGCAACACCACGTTGAGCTGGCCGGGCTCGCGGGCCGCCAGCAACTCCTGCAGATCGGGACGTAGGGATACGGTGGGCGTCAGCTTCACCAGGGAGGCTACTTCTGATAGCGGCAGAGGGTCCGATTCGTGCAGCGGAGCCAGTAAGGCCAGGTTGAGCTGGCTTTCGTGCAGTTCGGAGTTTTTGCGACTGAGCTTCACCAGCCGGTTGCAACCGAGCCAGTGGAACCAACGGTTGCGGGTACCAATGCGCACCTTAATGCCCGCCAACAGCGCCAGCCGAGCCAGGTCTTTGTTGGGGAAAACGTGCAGTATCGTATCGGCCCCAACAGCACGCAGGGTGGCCACCTGCTGGTTGGGCGGCATTTGCTGCAATTCGTCGAGGCTCACAAAATCATCCAGCCAGGGGCACGCTTCGGCTACGGCGCGGGTGTAGTTGCGGCCCAACAGCAGCACCCGGCATCCCGGAAACAACTGCTTCAGTCGGCCGGCCACCGGTAGCGTGAGCACCACGTCGCCGATGGCATCGGTACGGCTGATAAGGAAGGTGCGGCTCATTTTGAGGGGCTATTAGCTTTCAGCTGATGGCTGTTAGCGTCGTTCTTACTGTCCAGCTTTATTGTGTCAGCTACTTGCTTAGCATTCTCTCGCTTTCACTTAGGTACCGGAGCTTGGCGAACTTCAGAAATACGCCCCAGGCCGAAATAGCGGCAATGCTGAGGCCCGCGAAACCATCCAGGAAGCCACCTCGCAGCACATAGCCATGCACGAATTTCCAGAGCGGCTTCAATACCAGATGGAAAATGGAAACCTGCCGCTTGTTCTTCAGCCAGAGCTCCTCGGCAGCAATACTGGTGAAGCGGTTAAGCTGCTGCACGTGCTGCTCGACGGAGGTGTAGGAGTAGTGCAGCGCGTCGCCGGCCAGGGGCAGCGGCGCGGGTTGGCCAGTAGCCAATTCGTAGTGTTCGTGCAGCAATAGGCCCTGCCAGCAGCCCAGGCGCCGGTCGTAGAGGCGCAGCTTACGGTCGGGGTACCAGCCGCCGTGGCGCACCCAGTGGCCGCAGTAGCTGGTGAGGCGGGCCAACGTGTAGCCCCCACCCTGCCAATTGGCCAGCGCCGCCCGGATGCTGGCTTGCAGCTCCGGCGTCAGCACCTCGTCGGCATCGAGTTGGAGCACATGCTCGTGGCACGCCTGTGCGGTGGCATAGTTTTTCTGCTCGACGTAGCCTGCGAAGGCATGCTGCACCACGTTCACCCCCAGCTCCCGGCATATTTCTACCGTGCGGTCTGTAGAAAAGCTATCCACCACCAACAGCTCGGCGGCCACCGGGCGGGCGGCTTCAAGGCATCGGGCAATATTGGCTTCCTCATTGAAGGTGATGATGACGACGGACAGCGGAACGGCAGCGGGCATAGTGGGGCAAATATCGGATGATTTGGGCGGTGCTGAAATGAACTGCCCCGCAGCCGGCGCGTATAGCCGGGCAATCAACTACTAATTCCATGACTACTATAGCTTCTGAACAGATTGCCCTCGTTACGGGCGCAACTTCCGGTATCGGCAAAGTAACCGCCCGCGAGCTGGTGCGCCGGGGCTACCACGTTATCCTGCTGGCCCGCGACGCTGCCAAGGCCGCACAAGTGCGTCAGGAATTCCAGCAACTGGCGGCGTCAGGGCAGCGGGTAGATGTGCTCTTGTGCGACCTGTCGGACCTGGGCCAGGTGCGGCGGGCGGCCGAGGAATTCATCCAACGCTACCACCGCCTCGATGTGCTTGTGAACAACGCCGGGCTCATCTTTGGCAAGGAGCGCGAAACCTCGACCGACGGCTACGAAATGACGCTGGCCACCAACCACCTTGGTCCTTTTCTGCTCACCAGCCTGCTACTACCAGCCCTACAGCGGAGCGAAGCGGCCCGGATCGTGAACGTGGCGTCGGAGGGCTACCGCATGGCTAAGCCGCGCCTACACGACCTCAACCAGCAGGAAAACTACAGTGCGTGGCGGCAGTATGGCAACACCAAACTCTACAACATCCTCTTCACGCAGGAGCTGGCCCGGCAGCTGCGGGCGCGGGATATCGACACCATTGTTACTAACAGCCTGCATCCCGGCGTGGTGGCCAGCAGCTTCGGCTCGGCCTCCGGCGGCCTCACCAGCCTGTTTACCCGGCTGGCAGCCCCTTTCCTGCTCACCACCGAAGAAGGTGCCCGCACCAGCGTATTTCTGGCCACTGCCCCCATCGGCGGGCAGGTAAGCGGCGGCTATTTCGATAAGCAGCTGGCCAAGCCAGTAAAACACGAATTCACTGAGCCCACCAAAGCCCAGCAACTCTGGCAGGAAACCGAGCGGCTAGTGGGCCAGGAGTTTTTTGGTGAGTAAAAAAAGTGCATATCGAGCAAATAAAAACCCCGCCCGGCGCAGTGCCGAGCGGGGTTTTTTAGCTTCCAGAAAATCCGGATGGCTTAATACCGGTACAGGTCCGACTTGAAGGGGCCTTCCACATCCACGCCAATATACTTGGCTTGGTGCGGGTTCAACTCCTCCAGCTCCACACCGATTTTAGCGAGGTGCAGACGGGCTACTTTCTCGTCGAGGTGCTTGGGCAGGGTATACACCTGGTTTTCGTACTGATCGGCGTGCAGCCACAGCTCCAGCTGGGCCAGTACTTGGTTGGTGAACGAGTTCGACATTACGAACGAAGGGTGGCCAGTGGCGCAGCCCAGGTTTACCAAACGACCTTCAGCCAGCACGATGATTTCCTTGCCTTCGATTGTGTAGAGGTCTACCTGAGGCTTGATGGTATCCTTGGTGTCGCCGTAGTTCTTGTTCAACCAAGCCATGTCAATCTCATCGTCGAAGTGGCCGATGTTGCAGACAATGGCTTTGTCCTTGAGGGCGCGGAACGAAGCTTCGGTGATAATATCGCAGTTGCCGGTAGCAGTTACCACGATGTCGGCTTCCTTGATAGCATTCTCCATCTTCTTTACCGCGTAACCGTCCATAGCAGCCTGCAGAGCGCAGATGGGGTCTATTTCGGTAACGATGACGCGGGCACCGGCACCGCTCAGCGAAGCAGCCGTACCTTTTCCTACGTCGCCGTAACCAGCAACCACGGCCACTTTGCCGGCCATCATCACGTCGGTAGCCCGACGGATAGCATCTACGGCCGACTCTTTGCAGCCGTACTTATTATCGAATTTCGACTTGGTAACCGAGTCGTTGATGTTGAAAGCGGGCATGGGCAGCGTGCCGGCCTTTACACGGTCGAGCAGGCGCAGTACGCCGGTCGTAGTTTCCTCCGACAGACCTTTGATGCCAGCAGCCAGCTCGGGGAACTGGTTGAGCACCATATTGGTCAGGTCGCCGCCGTCGTCGAGAATCATGTTCAGCGGCTCGCGCTTTTCGCCGAAAAACAGCGTTTGCTCGATGCACCAGTTGAACTCCTCCTCCGTCATGCCCTTCCAGGCATAGACCGGGATGCCGGCCGCAGCAACAGCAGCAGCAGCATGGTCCTGGGTCGAGAAGATGTTACACGACGACCACGTTACGTCAGCGCCAAGGGCGGTGAGCGTTTCGATGAGCACCGCAGTCTGGATAGTCATGTGCAGGCAGCCGGCCACGCGGGCACCCTTAAGGGGCTGGCTGGCACCGTACTCCTCGCGCAGGGCCATCAGGCCGGGCATTTCGGCCTCGGCCAAACGGATTTCCTTACGGCCCCATTCGGCGAGGCTCATATCTTTTACTTTGTAGGGCACGTAGGCCGTCGTCGTCTTGGTCTCTACCATGATATATTGGGGTTTGAGAAGTCAACCGCAAAAATACGAAAAAGTTAAGGCGGTCTTTAGATAACCTAAGTTGCGGCCTATGCGCCGAGTTGGGCGAGGGTGTGGGTGAAGACGAACAGCAGGAGTTTGAGGGCAAATCCCC
>NZ_JABKAU010000044.1 GCF_013377885.1 Hymenobacter lapidiphilus | reverse complement strand
TCTCCGCCCTTTACCTCACTAAAACGACAGCGAGATGCTGCTGGTGAGGTTGCCGTAGTGTTTGGAGGGGCGGCCGTTGCGGTCAGTCAGAAAGTTGCGGCCCGAGCTGAACTGCCGGCCTTCGAGGCGCACAGCCACATGCCTGGTGGGCAGGTAGTCGAGGTTGAGCGAGCCGGCCAGCACTTTGAAGTCGGGGTCGGTGAGGGCGGGCGTGGCGTTGAGGATAACCACGCCGTGGTCGGCCGAAAAGTACTCGGCCCGTCCGCCGAGTCGCCACTTGTCGGAAAGCTGCACCCGGGCCAGGGCCGTGCCGGTGTACCAGGTATCGGCTTTGGCGCCGGCTTCGGGCCGCTCCTGCTTGCCCACGTCGAACACCAGCGCCAGGCTCAGGCGGTCGGAGGCATCGTAACGGGCGTAAAAATCGTGGAAGTAGCGGCGGCGGCGCACGAGGCCCGTGGGCTGCTCGTTGCCATAAAAGGTGCTGGAGTTGATGAGCAGCTTATCGGTGGCCTGCCACTGGATTTGGGTGCCCAGGGCCTTGGCCTGGTTGGTTTCGCGGATGTTCTGCCAACCGTTGAGCACCAGCGCCGTGAGCGTAAGCGTGGGTGCGGCCTCGTACGTGAACTTCACGCCCGCCTCGTAGTAGGGCGAACCCTCAGCGGCCAGCGAGCGGGTCAGCGTCCAGTTGTTCTTGCTCAGCGCCGACTCGATGCCCATATGGGAGCTGAAGATACCGGCATCAATCCAGGCCTTGCGGAAGGGCCGAAAGCCGGCGTAGGCCTGGTAGATGTTGCGGATGATGGGGTCTTCGGGCGCGTAGTTGGCCGTGGGGTAGGTGCCGGCGTGCAGGCCCACTTCGCCGCGTACCTGGTCATTGTCGTAGCGCAGGCCAATGAGGCCCTGGTTCACCGTAAACTCGTTTTGGCGGTTGTGCGAGAAGATAAAACCGGGCCGCTCATTACCGGCCGCGTGCTTGATATCGTAGCCGTAATAGGCATCCACGAAGCCATACACGGTAAACGGATTGGCCGGCTCGGTAACGGCCGTAGCGGCCGAGTCGGTGGGGGTGACATTTTGGGCCGCGGCGGTGGCCGGCAGCAGCGCCGGGGCCACCGCCGCCAGTAGCGCGAAAAGGTGCTTCATACGCAATCAACTAGAGCAACGGCTCCGGCCGGGGTGGCACGGGGCGCGGGCCTAAAGAACGCAAAAAGACGGCCGGGGTTGGGCAAATCTGCCTTACCCCGGCCATAAGCGGCTACGGCCGGACATACTGTGCCAACGCCGCCCGCAATTCTTCACCCTTGAGGTTAATTGCCAGAATTTTCCCGTCGGGGTCAATCAGGAAATTCTGCGGAATGCCGGTTACCTGGTACTGCCGGGCGGCCGCGTTTTCCCAGCCCTTCAGGTCCGACACCTGCGCCCAGGGCAACTGGTCGTCGGCAATGGCCTTTACCCACTTGGCGCGGTTCTTCGCTTCGTCGAGCGATACGCCCAACACCTCGAAGTTGCGGCCTTTGTACTCGTTGTAGGCTTTGATGACGGCCGGGTTTTCCTGGCGGCAGGGGCCGCACCAGCTGGCCCAGAAATCGACCAGCACGTACTTGCCCCGGTAGTCGCGCAGGGAAACCGTTTTGCCGTCGGGGGTTTGCTGGCTGAAGTCGGGGGCCAGCGCGCCCACGGCCACGGCTTTCAGCCCCTTTACCAGCTCGCCATATTTGCGGCCCGCGGCACTGTTTCTGAGCTCCGGACTCAGCGCTTCGTAGAGTGGGGCCACGGTGGCGTACTGGGGCAAATCCATCATCTGCATTCCCTGCAGGGCATCGAGGCTTACCCAGGAATTCGGGTTCATTTTGATGAACGCGTACGTGGCATCTCCAAGCTGCTTTTGAAACCCTGCAAAACCAGCCTGCATGCGCTCCTTGAAAGCGGGGCTCTGCTGCTGCGACTCCGGAACCTTCATCGATTCGGCGCCGAAGGCCTGCATGCTGGCAATGGCAGGCTTCAGCGTTTCCCCCAGGCGCAGGTAGTCGGTCGTGTTCGGGCCGCCCTTCATGCTGGCGTGGGCCAGCGAATCGGGGCTGGTAACGACGATAGTGCCGGGCTCCAGAAACACCCGGGTCCGGTCGCCCAACGGCCCATACAGGCTACCCAGGCGGCCGCTTTTGCGCAGAATCAGGTCGGCCGTGCTAAGCTCCCCGGTCGTGCCTTTCAACTCGAACGCTCCATTCTTCACTGCGGCCGAATCCAGCACTGTAAGGCCGCGCACGAGGTATACTTTGGCGGGTGCGCTCACCTTGCCGAGCTGGCCTTTGATAGTGTAGGGAAATGGCTGCTGGGCCTGGGCCAGCCCGCTGACCGTAAGTAGAAGGGGGAGAAGAAACTGCTTCATTGGGGTAAGATATTGAGGGTTAGAAATCGGCTTAAAGGTAGCGGCGCGGCGCAAGTATGGCGGGTGAATTTACATGATTGCCTGATTGACCGAGGCAGCTTGCCGTCAGCAAGTAACGCATAGATTGTTCCTGGCAATATGCTGCCCCCGCCGCCGGGAGGGCCAGACTGGTTCCGCCGTCAATCCCCTATCTTTGTTAACAGAGCACAAATGCGGTTTGCTGACCGGGAAACGACGGGTCAGCCTTTTTTTCACCCTTAGTTAAGCTGAACCTTGACGTTTCACGAATTCAACCTCCACGACGATTTGCTGGCCGGCATCGATGCCATGAACTACCAGCAGGCCACCCCCATTCAGGAGCAGGCCATCCCCAAAATCCTCGACGGCAAAGACCTGATTGCCTGCGCCCAGACCGGCACCGGCAAAACCGCCGCTTACCTGCTGCCGCTGCTCGACAAGATTTCGCACGCCAAACACGGCACCACCTCCACGCTGGTGCTGGTTCCTACCCGCGAGCTGGCCACCCAGATTGATGAGCAGGTAACCGGCTTCGGCTACTTCGTGGAAGCCAGCTCGATTGCCATTTATGGCGGCGGTAAAAGCGAGGGCTGGGAGCAGCAAAAGCGCGCCCTCACCTCGGGGGCCGACATTATCGTGGCCACGCCCGGCCGCCTGATTGCCCACATGCAGATGGGCTACGTGAAGTTCGAGGACCTCAAGTACCTGGTACTCGATGAGGCCGACAAGATGATGGACATGGGTTTCTCCGATGACATCCTCAACATTATCCGGCAGCTGCCCAAGGAGCGCCAGACGCTGCTGTTCTCGGCCACCATGCCCACCAAAATCCGCGACTTCTCGAAGCAGATTCTCAACGAGCCCGAGGAAATCCGGCTGGCCGTATCCAAGCCCGCCGCCGGCATCGACCAGCAGTTCTACATGGCCTTCGACCGCCAGAAAATCTACCTGCTCGAACACATCATCAAAACCCAGGAGGTGCAGAGCATGGTGCTGTTTACGAGCCAGAAAGCGGCCGTGAGCGGTATCG
This sequence comes from Hymenobacter lapidiphilus, assembly GCF_013377885.1. Lineage (GTDB taxonomy): Bacteria > Bacteroidota > Bacteroidia > Cytophagales > Hymenobacteraceae > Hymenobacter > Hymenobacter lapidiphilus. The sequence continues at coordinate 25,318 of NZ_JABKAU010000044.1, read as the reverse complement.
TGCGGGCTATCAACAAGCTGGGTTACGTGGCCCAGGGCATCAGCTCCGACCGCACCCAGGAGGAGCGCGAGCAGATTATGCGCGAGTTTAAGAACAAGCAGTTCCCGATTCTGGTGGCTACCGATGTGCTCAGCCGGGGCATCGATATCGACTCGCTGAGCCACGTGGTGAACTACGACATTCCGCGCGCCGCCGAGGATTACGTCCACCGCATCGGGCGCACGGCCCGCGCTGCCACCAAGGGTACGGCCATCACCTTCATCTCCGACCAGGACCAGGACCGGGTCATCAAGATTGAGAAGCTCATTGAGCGCGAAGTTGAGAAGCAGGACATTACCGAAGCTATGGGCCTCGGCGCCGCGCCCGAGTTCGACCCCAAGCGCTTCAGCGGCCTGGGCGGCAAAATCGGTGGCCGGCCCGAGCGCGGTGCTCGTAGCGGCGGTGGCGGCGGAAGTCGCTCCGGCGGTGGTGGCCGCTCGGGTGGCGGCGGCCGCGACGGTGGCAGCGGCGGCAACCGCCCCGACCGGCGCGGCGACAAGCCCGATGCCGACCAGCAGGCCCGCATTGCCCGCGCCCAGGCCAACCTAGCGGCCCTCGATGCCGGCCAGGCCCCGGCCCAGCCCTACCAGCGTCCGCCCCGCGAAGACCGCCCCGAGCGCGACGACCGTCCCCGTCGCGACAACGACCCCAACCGCCCCCGCCGCGCCCCCCGCCTGCCCCGCCCCGAAGGCGAAGTAACGCCTGCCGGCGAAGGCGAGCCCCAGGACGCCGCCGCCGCCCGCCAGCGCCAGGCCCCCCGCCTGCCCCTGCCCGACGATGCGCCCGGCGCCCACATCAACGGCACTTCGGAAGGTGAAGCCGGTACGGACGAGAACCGTCGCCGCAAGCGCGGGGGCCGTAACCGCAACAACCGCGGCCCCCGCCCAGAAGGCGACACGCCGGCCGCCGCTGAAGGACCAGCTGCCACTAGCGGAGAGTAAGGTTTAAGTGAGGCTAATAGAAAAGCCGCCGCTGCTTCGTGAGGAGCAGCGGCGGCTTTGGTTTTGGGAATGATTGTACAGAACTACTTTCCCCAAATTAAATAGTTGTTTTGGGGTGAAAAATTATTTATCCCCACCTTTTTTCAAGAACTACAAAATCATCATTTATTAAAGCTGCTACTGCATCTTGAACGTCATTGCTTGTCTGTCCAGTCCGGTCAGATATAAAGTCCTCATCTATATTTTTTATTAACCCAAATAATTTTGTCACCATTTTTGGTCTTTTAAAGAAAATATAGAATTCATTTCCCTTCTCATTTTTAATAATCGAAATACTCAGTCCGTGTCGGTTATTTTTATTCTCAAGCTCAATTGAGGGCGAAAAATAAACTTCACTTTCTTTAACGCCTTTCATCCTATCGAGAAAGTCAGTCCATGGGAATCCCTCAACGGTATCAAGGATTTTCTCTTTATTAATTTCCCCCATTTCAATTGGCTCGCTCTTCAACGGGTCACAAATACTGTATCTAAACATTTTAATAGTCGCAAATTTGAAGGTCAACGTCCTTTATTAGTTGTACAATTTGTCCCAGTAAGATTGGGCGCAGTATAGGTACTCTCACCATCTGGTGCTACTGTCAGCTTCGGGCAGCAGCGCTATGTACGCAACAATCCTTTGGAAAGCAAGCCAATACCAGTATGCTTCCCGAAGATGTAGGTTTATTTGAGCAGCCAGATTCAGCGCTAGCACTCGGGGTCATTATACTCCCCTAGCACCTTAAGCCCGGCCTTGGCAATCCGCGCGTCCTCTTTGCCATGGGCCCCACCCACGCCAATGCCGCCCACCACGATGCCGTTGACGACGATGGGCACGCCGCCGTCCACCATCAGCATGTTTTCGTCGAGGTAGCGGATGTCTCCGGGGATGCTGCCGTGTTTGATGCCGCGGGCAATGACAGCCGTTTCGCGCTTTTGCGAGTTAGCGGTGCAGGCCTTTTTGTAGCTGGCCCGCAGCGTGTGCACGCCGGCCCGGTGGTCGCGGAGCACGGCCAGCGGGTGGCCCAAGCGGTCGACTACCGGGATGGGCACGGCGTGGCCGGCCTTTTGGGCTTCGGCGCGGGTAGCCATTGTTGGCTTACTTTGCCGGTCTGAAGCTTTTAGATAAGCGGAACCGCTTGCGTTGCGAATGGAACGGAGACACAAACAGCCTACAAACCCGTTGACTCACCGAACAAAAAGCTAGCAGCTAATAACTGAAGGCTAACAGCTCACTATATGAACATCTTCGTTATCAACTCCGGCAGCAGCTCGCTTAAGTACCAACTGTTTCACTGGCCGCAGGAGCAGCCGCTGTGCCGGGGCCTCATCGAGCGCATCGGTCAGGCCGAGGGCCAGCTTACCCACACGGCCGTGGGCCCCGATGGCCAGGAGCGCACCCTGACCCGTACCGAGCCCATTGCCGACCACCGCGCCGGCCTGCAACTGGCGCTGGCGTTGCTGACGGACCCAGCAATGGGCGTCATCCAGCGCCCCGAGGAGGTGGCCGTGGTGGGGCACCGGGCGGTGCATGGGGGCGAGCAGTTTCGGGAGCCCACGCTGGTTACGGCGGCCGTGAAGGCCAAAATCCAGGAGCTGTTTGCATTGGCTCCGCTGCACAACCCGGCCAACCTGCTGGGCATGGAGGTGGCCGAACAGCTTTTCCCTCAGGCCGCACAGGTGGCGGTGTTCGACACCGCTTTCCACAGCACGCTACCGCCCCAGGCCTACCGCTTCGCCCTGCCCGAGCACCTGTACACCGAGCGCGGCCTGCGGGCCTACGGCTTCCACGGCACCAGCCACAAGTTTGTGTGCGACGAGGCCCGGCGCCACCTGGGTCAGCCCGACGCCCGCATAATCACCGTGCACCTAGGCAATGGCTGCAGCATGACGGCCACCGTGGCCGGCCGCTCGGTGGATACCAGCATGGGCTTCGGGCCGATGAACGGGCTGGTGATGGGCACCCGCGCCGGCGACACCGACCAGGCTGTTATCTTCTATCTCGTCGAACAGCTGGGCTACTCGCTCGACGCCGTAAAAACCTTACTCAACAAGGAAAGCGGCATGCTCGGCCTTACCGGCCACACCGATATGCGCGACATAACCCGCCAACTCGAAGCCAGCGACGACCGCGCCCGGCTGGCCTACGACCTGTATGCCTACCGCATCAAGAAGTACCTCGGCTCCTTCCTGGCCGCCCTCAACGGGGCCGAAGCCGTGGTATTCACGGGGGGAGTGGGCGAAAATGACGCCCGCGTCCGGAGCCTGGCCTGCCAGAACCTGGACTTTCTGGGCATCCAACTCGATGAAGCGCTCAACCAGCGCCGCGCCCCCGGCCTGCGCGACCTCTCGGCCCCCGGTGCCCGCGTGCCGGTGCTGGTCATCCCGACCAACGAGGAACTGGAAATTGCCCGCCAGTGTGCGGCTTTAATTTAGCTGTTAGCTGCCAGCTGTTAGCCATTAGCTTTTTCGTACTGATACTTGCCGGATGCTTTGAAGTATCTGTTCACAAGACTTTTCATGCGTAAAAGTGTCGGCTAGCCGCCCGAAGAAGCCGTATCTTCGGGCCAGCCTAATCCCAGGTTGGGTTGTGAAACTCTCGCTACCTGAATGGGTATTAGTAAATAGGCTTTATCTACTTTCGTTGTAGAGGCCTGTCGTTCAACTTAAAAGCTAACAGCTGTCAGCTCAAACCTATCAGCTCAAAAATCACGGCTCTTGCTGTTATCTGCTTCTCCCTGGTTGATTGGATTGTGCCTGCTGGTGGGCGCGGGCTACGCGGCGCTGCTCTACTCGGCCAAAGCGCCCTGGAGCGGGGCCGTAAACTACGCGCTGGCGGCCGTGCGCTTCGTGGTGGTAAGCTTCCTGTGCTTTCTGCTGCTTTCCCCCTTCCTTAAATCGACCACCACTACCACCGAGAAGCCAACCGTCGTGCTGGCCCTCGACGACTCGAAGTCGGTGGCGCTGTTTACGCCGCCGGCGGTACTGCAGCAGGCCACCACGGGCCTCACGCGGCTGGCCGAAACGTTACGCCAAAAGGGCTTTGCGGTGGAAACCCGCACGCTCGCGGCCACTGGCGCCACCCGGCCCGATTCGGTGCAGTTCCGGGCCCCGGCCACCAACCTCGACGGGCTGCTGGCCGGCATCGGCGAAACGTTTCAGGGCCGTAACCTGGCGGGCGTGGTGCTGCTCTCCGATGGCCTCGTGAACCAGGGACAGGCCCCCGAGTTTACCGACTACCGCTTCCCAATTTATACCCTGGGCGTGGGCGATACGATTCTGAAAAAGGATGTAAGCCTGCCCGCGCTTGGCTACAACCGATTGGCCTTCAGCGGCAACCAGTTCCCGATTGAAGCCGAGCTGGCCTACGATGGCTACGGGGCCGGCACTACGGCCACGGTGCAACTGCTGGAAAAAGGCCGGGTGCTGCAAACCAAACGCGTAGCCCTGCCAGCCGGGCAGCGGCGTACCAAAACCACGTTTCTGCTGACGGCCACCGGTACCGGCAAGCGCCGCTACGAGGTGCGGGCGGTTCCGCTGGCGGGCGAGTTCACACTGCTCAACAACGCCAAATTCGCCTACCTCGATGTAGTGAAGGGCAAGCTGCGGGTGCTGCTGGCCGGCGCTGCTCCTCACCCCGACCTCAAGGCCTTACGCGCCGCCATCCAGCAAAACAACAACTTCGACCTCATTACCTACCTGCCCGGCATCAGTCCGCTGAAAAACCAGGACTTCGACGTGGCCATTCTGCACCAGCTGCCGGCCCGCTCGGGCGTGGGCGCCGAGGTGCTGGCCCAGGTGGCCGCGCGCCGCGCGCCGGCTCTGTACGTGCTCGGCGCGCAGTCCGATTTCGGGGCCTATAACCGCCTGAGCACCGGCCTTACTGTGCAGCCCCGCGGCACGCAAACCGACGATGTAACGCCCGTGCCCAACCCGGGTTTCAACCGGTTTACTTTTGAAGATGATGCGCTACGGCGGTTTCTGGCCTATCCGCCGGTGCCGGTGCCGTTTGGCGAGGTAAAGCTGAGTGGCGGGGCCGAGGCGGCGTTGTGGCAGCAGGTGGGCCGCGTGGCTACCCAAAAGCCGCTGCTGGTTTTCGGCGGCACGCCTGCCCGGCGCCAGGCCACGCTGCTCACCGAAGGCAGCTGGCAGTGGCGCCTGCAGGAAGCCGTAGAGCACGACGACAAGCCCGAAGCCTACGACCGGCTGGTGCTGCGGACCCTGCAGCTGCTCACCCAGAACGCCAACCGCAAGCGCCTCGACGTGTACCCGACCCAGGATGCCTTCAACACATCTGACGACGTGACGTTTGGGGCCGAAACCTACAACGCCATCTTCGAGCGCACCTACGGCGAACCTGTCACGCTCACGCTCACCGACGAGCGGCAGAAAACCCGCACCTTCAGCTTTGCCCCTACCCCCGATGGCGCGCCCGTGCACCTGGGCGAGCTGCCGGCCGGCCTCTACCGCTACCGGGCCCGCGCCACGCTCGGTGGCCAGGCCCAGCAGGATGCTGGCGAAGTGTTGGTGCAAGAGCAGCAGCTCGAAGCCCTGCAAAGCCGCGCCGACCACAACCTGCTGGCCCAGCTGGCCCGTCGTAGCGGCCAGCGCCTCTACTTCCCCGCCCAAATCGACCAGCTAGCCCAGGACATTGAGAAGGCCGGCTACAAGCCCGTCATCTACGAGCAGGAAGACCTGAAAGACCTCATCAACCTGAAATGGCTGTTCTTCCTGCTCCTGGCCCTAATAACGGCCGAATGGGCCACCCGCAAGTACTCCGGCGGCGTGTGAGTTGATTGCCCGACGTAGGGGCGGGGCTTGCCCCCGCCCGCCGTTAAACGACCCTCGCCCGAATTATTCCAACGATAACGCCTCAATGGCGGGCGGGGACAAGCCCCGCCCCTACCTCTGCTTATGAAATACCTGCCCCTGTTCGCTACCATCCTGCTGTTCAGCGGCTGCGCGAAATCAACTGATAAAAAAGCCGAGCTGGCCGTGCAGGATTTCCTGCGCAACCGGGTTTCCACGGCCCGCAACTACGCGCCGGGCAAGTTTCGGCTGGAGCCATATACCCGCCGCGACTCGCTGCTGTACCTGGCCCAGATGGCCCAGCTCAGCGGCCAGCCCGCCCCGCCTGCCCCGACGGCCGCCGATACGGCCCGCATCGGCATTCTGGTTCATCACGACTACCGCGACCAGACGCCCGACGGCATCCTCATCCGCGACAGTGGCGAGTACGTGGTGCGCCCCAACGGCGAGGTGCGCCTGCTGATTGCCGAGAGCGTCCGCAAGCGCCGGCTGGCGCAGTAGCCGTACCTTTGTCCAACGCCATCCTGAGCTTGCGAAGGACCTGGTAAGAAGCTTACATCAATCGATAGCTTCTCACCAGATCCTTCGCAAGCTCAGGATGGCAGAATAGCTCCTAATTCACTGCTCCCCCATGCGCTACATCCTGCTCAACAAGCCCTACGAAGTTCTGACCCAGTTTACCGACGAAACCGGCCGGCAGACGCTTAAGGATTTTGTGGAGATACCCGAAATCTACCCCGTGGGCCGGCTCGATTATGACTCGGAGGGGCTGGTGCTGCTCACCGACGACAAGCAGCTGCAGCACCGGCTGTCGGAGCCGCGCTTCAAGGTGCCCAAAACTTATTGGGTGCAGGTAGAAGGCGAACCCACGCCCGAGGCGCTGGAGAACCTGCGGCGGGGCGTAGACCTGAAGACGGGCTACACCTCGGCCGCCGAAGTGGAGCTGCTGCCCCAGGCCCCCGAGCTGTGGGAACGGAGCAAGCCGGTACGCTTCCGGGCCGCCATCCCCACCAGCTGGCTGCAAATCCGCATTTCGCAGGGCATGAACCGGCAGGTGCGCAAAATGACGGCCGCCGTAGGCTACCCCACCCTGCGCCTGGTGCGGGCCGCCATTGCCGATATGGACCTGGGCGACCTACAGCCCGGCCAGTGGCGTGAGCTGACGAATACTGAAGTGCGCATCCTCACCGAGGACATGGCCGCCCAGACGGCCACGGCCGGCACTTTCAAAACGCCTAAAAACTCCGAGTACTGGCCCGGCGGCATTCCGCCCGGCGGCAAGAAAACCGGCGGCAACCGCGGCGGCTTCACGGCCCCCGGCACCAGGTCGGCAGACGCCAAGCCGGCAGGCACCAGACCGGCCGGTAGCAAACCTGGCCGGCCTGCTGGCGGCCCTAAGCCTGCGGGATTCAAACCAGCCAGCAGCCGGGCCGACGCGCCCACCCGGCCAGCGGGCAGCAAGCCCGCCGGGGGGAAATCGGCCGGTAGCCGGCCGGCCGGCGCCAGACCAGGTGGCGGCGGGGGCAACGGAAAAACCTTCGGCACGAAACCAACCGGCGGCAAACCCGGCAGCAAGCCCGGTACAGCGGGCGGCGGGCCCAAGCGGCGCGGCTAGTGCCGTGGCGGCGGCTGGTGCGGCGGGAGCTGTTGTCCGTAGCGCTGGGCTTTGTACTGCTGAACGTCGTGGCCTTTTTCCATGCCTGGCGCTTCACCCACTTTGTTGCCGAAGACGGTCAGAGAACCGATAGCCCGGAGCGCCTGACCCCGGCCGACAAGGTGTGGCTACTGGCCACCGGCGTACGCACGCCCAAGCCCCGCAACCACACCTTGCCCACGTTCCCGTACGCCACTGTGCAGCTACCCGGCCCCAACGGGCGGCTGGCCAGCTGGTATGGCGCGGTGCCGCGGGCCCGAGGCACGGTGGCGCTGTTTCATGGTTACACCAGCTCCAAAAGCCAGCTGCTGCACGAGGCCGGCTACTTCCGAAGCCTCGGCTACAACGTGCTGCTCACCGATTTTGCGGGCAGCGGCAACTCGGCGGGCTACCGCTGCACTGTGGGCTACCACGAGGCCGCCAACGTGGCGGCTGTGGTGCGCTGGCTGCAACGGAAACCGGGCCCGGTGTTCATCTACGCCAACTCGATGGGCGCAGTAGCCACCCTGCGGGCCGAGGCGCAACTGGGCATCCGGCCCACCGCCAACCTGCTCGAATGCCCCTATGGCTCGATGCTGGCTACTGCCCAAAGCCGCTTCCGCTCCATGGGCGTACCCGCCTTTCCGATGGCCAACCTGCTGGTGTTCTGGGGCGGCGCGGCCAACGGCTTCAACGCCTTCAACCTCGACGCCACCGCCTACGCCGCCCGCATAACTACGCCTACCCTCCTCATGTGGGGCGCCGCCGACCTGCGCGTCACCCGCACCGAAACTGCCGCCATCTTCGCCGCCCTGGCCGGCCCCAAACAGCGCCAGGACTTCTCTCGTTCGGGCCACGAGCCGTATTGGCGGCAGCATGAGGCGCTGTGGCAGCGCACGGTAGCGGGGTTTCTGAACAGGCAGTAGTCATGAAGCTTCCGCTTCGCGCTACTGCCGTTCAACAACTCATCAGGCTCAGCTCACCTGCCCGGCTGGCAGAAGTTCTGCCCTACGTATTCCCGTAGAAAGTCAGTCCGGCACGAAAACCGGCCGCGCATTCCCCAGAAATGACAATCTGTCATTCGAAACGAGCATTTTCGGGGCTGGTACGTCTCTTGTAAATACCGGTGCACGAGGGTTTCGGCCCTCTTTCAACTGACAACCTACTTTCTACTCCTACTCATAACATCATGGGCAAAATAATCGGTATTGACCTCGGCACCACCAACTCGTGCGTGTCCGTAATGGAAGGCAACGAGCCGGTGGTAATTCCAAACAGCGAAGGCCGCCGCACCACTCCCTCCATCGTCGCGTTTCTCGACAATGGTAAAGGCGAGCGTAAGGTGGGCGACCCCGCCAAGCGCCAGGCCATTACCAACCCCAACAACACCATCCAGAGCATCAAGCGCTTCATGGGCCGTAACTTCTCGGAAGTAACTGAGGAGACCAAAAACGTGCCTTATGAAGTAGTGGGTGGCACGAATGGCACGGTAGCCGTGAAAATTGGCGACCGGAACTATACGCCCCAGGAAATTTCGGCTATGGTGCTTCAGAAGATGAAGCAGACCGCCGAGGAGTACTTGGGCACCACGGTAACCGAAGCCGTCATTACGGTTCCGGCCTACTTCAACGATGCCCAGCGCCAGGCTACCAAGGAAGCTGGTGCCATTGCCGGCCTCGACGTGAAGCGCATCATCAACGAGCCCACCGCCGCCGCTTTGGCGTACGGCCTCGACAAGGACCATTCCAACCACAAGGTAGCCGTGTACGACCTCGGCGGTGGCACCTTCGACATCTCGATTCTGGAGCTCGACAACGGTGTGTTTGAGGTGTTGAGCACCAACGGCGACACCCACCTCGGCGGCGACGACTTCGACCAGGTGATCATCAACTTCCTGGCCGACCAGTTCGCCACGGAAAACGAAGGCCTCGACCTCCGCAAGGACGCTATGGCCCTGCAGCGCCTCAAGGAAGCTGCTGAGAAAGCTAAAGTAGAGCTGTCTTCGTCGTCGGAAACTGAAATTAACCTGCCTTACATCACCGCTACGGCTTCGGGCCCCAAGCACCTGGTGGTAAAGCTGAGCCGTGCTAAGTTCGAGCAGCTGGCCGATTCGCTGTTCAAGCGCAGCATGGAGCCCGTGAAAAAGGCCCTGCAGGACGCTGGCCTGAGCACTTCGGACATCGATGATGTGATTCTGGTAGGTGGTTCGACCCGCATGCCCCGCATCCAGGAAGAAGTGGAGAAGTTCTTCGGCAAGAAGCCCAGCAAGGGCGTGAACCCCGACGAAGTGGTAGCCATCGGCGCGGCCATTCAGGGCGGCGTACTCACCGGCGAGGTGAAGGACGTGCTGCTGCTCGACGTAACCCCGCTGAGCCTCGGCATCGAGACTATGGGCGGTGTGATGACCAAGCTCATCGAGTCGAACACCACGATTCCGACCAAGAAATCGGAGACGTTCTCGACGGCTTCCGACAACCAGCCAAGTGTGGAAATCCACGTACTGCAGGGCGAGCGGCCGTTGGCTTCGCAGAACCGCACTATTGGCAAGTTCCACCTCGATTCCATTCCGCCTTCGCCCCGCGGCGTTCCGCAGATCGAAGTAACCTTCGACATTGATGCCAACGGCATTCTGCACGTAACAGCCAAGGATAAAGGCACTGGCAAGGAGCAGAAAATTCGCATCGAAGCCTCGTCGGGTCTCTCCGACGCCGACATCGAGCGGATGCGTCAGGAAGCCCAGTCGAACGCCGAAGCCGATAAGGCCGAGCGCGAGAAAATCGAGAAGGTCAATCAGGCCGACTCCATGATTTTCCAGACCGAGAAGCAGATGACCGAGTACGGCGACAAGCTGAGCGCCGGCAACAAAACGGCCGTCGAAGACGCCCTCGCCGACCTCAAGAAGGCCCACGAGAGCAAGGACCTCGGTGCCATTGATACCGCTATGGCCGCCATCAACACGGCTTGGCAGGCTGCCTCGCAGGAGATGTACGCCCAGGGCGGTGCCGAAGGTGGCCAGCCCGGTGCCGACGGTGGCAACCCCTTCGGCGGTGCCGATGGGCAGCCCGGCGGCAACGGCCAGCAAGGTGCCAACTCCGACAACGTAACCGATGTAGATTACGAGGAAGTAGAAGGCAAGAAGTAAGCATCAATTCGCGCTTTCTGAAGTAACAGCGCTAATTTTTGGTATGTTTGAAAGGCCCGGAGCAAGCTGCTTCGGGCCTTTTTTTGTGCAGTTTGCAATCTTTGCCGTTAACCCAAAGTGGCACCCAAAGCATTTATCAATTCATTGTACAGTGTGTAGAGACGCGACCCATCGTGTCTAATCGTTGAACGGTTATTGTGCAGCGAGGAGGCGCGACGGGTCGCGTCTCTATACACCCTATAGCAACCCAAGAATCGCTCTAATACGCGGTGTTTTTACTCGTCTAACTTTACGCTATGGCCGATTTCATCATTATCGGAGCGGGCATCGGGGGCCTTGCCACGGCACACGCCCTGCTGAACCTGGGCCACGCGGTGCGGGTGTACGAGGCCGCGCCCGAACTCCGGCCAGTAGGTGCCGGCGTGGTGCTGGGGGCCAACGCCATGCGTGCACTCCACGAGCTGGGCCTGCACGACGCCGTGGCGGCGCTGGGCGCACCCGTGCGGCAGCTGCGCCTGCTCGACCAGCAGGGCCACGTACTGCAGGCCGCCGATACCAACGGGTTCACCCAGAAGCTGGGCTTCGAAAACGTGGGCATCCATAGGGCCGACCTGCAACGGGCGCTGCTGGCGGGCCTGCCGCCGGACACCGTGCAGCTGGGCACGGCTTTCGAGCAACTGCACGAAACCCCAGCCGGCGTGGCCGCCCACTTTGCCGACGGCACCGTGGCCCACGCCGATGCCCTGCTGGGTGCCGACGGGCTGAACTCGCGGGTGCGCCAACAGCTGTGGCCGGCAACCATGCCGCGCTACGCCGGCTACACCTGCTGGCGCGGCGTGGTTGATGCGAGCGTGCTGGGGCTGATGGCCGGCGAATCGGGGGAAACCTGGGGCCGGGCGGGCCGGCGGTTCGGTTACGTGCCGGTGGGCGGTGGCAGGGTATACTGGTTCGCCTGCCTCAACAGCGCCGAGCCGCGCAGCCCCCGCTTCCGGGATTACCGGGTGGCCGACCTGCAGCGCGAATTCGCCGGTTTCCATGCGCCGGTGCCCGCGCTGCTGGCCCTCACCCGCGACGACCAGCTACTCTGGAACGACATTCTGGACCTGCCGCCGCTGCCTCACTTCGCCTGTGGCCGGGTGCTGCTGCTCGGCGATGCGGCCCACGCCACCACGCCCAACCTGGGCCAGGGCGCGGGCATGGCCATCGAAGATGCCGCCGTACTGGCCCGCTGCCTTCACTCCTCCCCCACCGACTTACCTGCCGCTTTCCAGATATTCGAAAGGCAGCGCCGGCCCCGCACTGCCCGTATCGTCCGCACTTCCTGGCGGATGGGCCGCGTGGGACAGCTAGAGAACCCGCTGCTCATCCGCCTCCGCAACACCGTTATGCGCCTTTTGCCCGCCGCCGTCGGCCGTAGCCAGATGGCGTGGCTATATGAGGAATTGTAGCGTTGCGGCTTAAACATAAAGCCCGGTTCCTTTTCAGAAACCGGGCTTTATGTTTTAAGTCTGATACTTAAGCGGCAGCAGCCGTCTGGCCGTTTTCACGGTCATCAATGGCTTTCTTCAGCTTGGCAATAGCCTGGGTGGCACGCTCCTCGTCGAGGCGGTTGATGTTGAGCAGCATCTTGGTCTTCTCGGCGCGGGTAACTACCGGATGGTTGAGCAGGCGGATAATTTCCTCCTTCTGCGAGGCCGAAGCATAAGCCGGGGCCGATGACTCGGCAGCAGCAACCGACTCGGCGGGCACCGCCTTCATGGCCACGGGCGCGGCTGAAGCAGCCTGTGGAGCCGGAGCGGGCGTTTCGGCCACGATAGGCGTGTTGCCAGCGTAGTCCATCTCCTCGGCCGGGGTTGGCTCGTAGCCAGCGGCGCGGATAATCCAGGCCAGAATGTTGCGGTAAGCCTTGCCGATGGCGCGGGTCTGGGCCATGCTCATGATGGCAAATTCCTGGTAGAATTTCTTGCCCTGCTCTTTGTTAGAGCACACGGCGAAGCCGGCACCCACGGTCTGGCCGCTCTTCAGGTCGAAGAGAATTACCTTGGCCTGATACTTAATCTCCTGGTCGTTGCTGACGTTGATGACGTGCTCGACCACGGGCACGATGCCCAGACGCGAGCCGGCGTACTGCCAGCCTTCCACGTTCACAAACTCCTTGCCCTGCACGTTGGTCGTGAGCTTGTTCTCCTTAATAAATTTGGCCAGATCGGTAGCCAAGTGCAGTGTCTCGTCGGAGTGCGACAGGTCGTAGCTCTCAACTTTGGGCTTGCGAACGGGCTCTTTGGGGGCTTTGACTGCTTGGCTCATGGTGCTTTTCCGTTAGGTTCCTGTAATGACATAAATGCGTTCGGGTATATAACCGATACCCCACGCAATTAGTGCAAAAACTCACTAATTTTTATATAATTTTTATATCTGATTACCAGTTATTTATGAACATAATTTCCAATCTGATTAGTCACTACCATTTTTAGCTTGTACTAAGAAATGAAGGCTACCGATACCACTTGCACAATCAGTCCGAATACAGATGCCAGGGCACAAAAAAACGCCGGCGGGTGGCCGGCGTCTTCGTGCTATCTTCGGGCTGGCTATACGGCTGCTTAGTTATCCCCTTCCCAGATGTAACCGTCCTTCATCGTGATAGTGCGGTCGGCCATTTCGGCCAGCTGGTCGTTGTGCGTGACGATGACGAAGGTCTGGCCCAGTTCTTTGCGGAGCAGGAAGAAAATTTGGTGCAGCTCCTGGGCGTTCTGCGAGTCGAGGTTGCCCGAGGGCTCGTCGGCGAAGATGATTTCGGGGGAGTTGATGAGGGCGCGGGCTACGGCCGTGCGCTGCTGCTCGCCGCCGCTCATTTCGGAGGGCTTGTGGTCGGCGCGGCGCTCCAGGTTCAGCATGCCGAGCAATTCGCGGGCCCGCACCCGGGTTTCTTTCTCCGAGCGGCCCGCCAGATAGGCCGGCAGGCACACGTTTTCGAGGGCCGTGAATTCGGGTAGCAGGTTGTGAAACTGGAAGATGAAGCCGATGTGGCGGTTGCGAAACCGGGCCAGATCGGAGCGTCCCAGCGAGCTAACCGACTCGCCATCAAACAGCACCTCGCCCGAATCGGGATTGTCGAGCGTGCCCAGAATGTGCAGCAGCGTGCTTTTACCGGCTCCCGATGAGCCCACGATGGACACAATTTCCGATTTCTCGATGGTCAGGTCGATGCCCTTGAGCACTTCCAGCGTATTGTAGCTCTTGCGGACGTTGATGGCTTGCAGCAAAACGGGGCGGGGAACGGGGACAAAGAGAAGTACGGAAACAAATCTACGCAATGTCGGGCGTTGCAGTGGCATTGAGGGTGGGCCAGACGTATCTTCCCGGTTCCTATGCTGCTTATGCCCCTCCCCGCTTTCCGTTTTCCGCGCTGGCTGGGCGCGCTGTTACTGATAGCCGCCGGGCTGCTGGTGCTGGCGGCCAGCTGGTGGAGCTGGCCCCGCGCCGTGCCGGCCCCGCTCGTGCCGCCGGCCTCGGCAACTGCCCGGCCCGCCGGCCCACCGCCGCCCGATGGCCGGATGCGGGGTGTGAGCTGGGTGGGCACCGATTCGGTTTCAACCCTCGACCTGGAGCCGCTGACCAAGGCCGGCGTGACCTGGATTGCCCAGATGCCTTTTGGCTGGATGGCGGGCGCGACCGAGCCCTCCGTGCAGCTGCGCACCGGAGTGCCCAGCCGCCGCTACTGGGGCGAAAGCGACGCGGGCATCCTGTTCACGGCCCGGCGGGCGCGGCAGCGCGGCATCCGGACGCTGCTCAAGCCCCACTTGTGGCTGCGCGGCCCCGGCGGCAGTTGGGTAGGCGACATCAACATGACGTCCGAAGCCGACTGGCAGGCCTGGTTCAGCAGCTACTCGGCCTTCATCCTGCACTATGCCCGGCTGGCCGAAGCCGGCCAGCTGGACGCACTCTGCATTGGTACCGAGCTGGAGCGCACCGTAGGCCACGAGGCCGAGTGGCGGGCGCTTATCCGGCAAATCCGGCAGGTGTACCGCGGCCCGCTCACGTACGCTGCCAACTGGAGCGGCGAGTTCGAGCAGGTGAAGTTCTGGGATGCGCTGGACTTTATCGGCGTGCAGGCCTACTTCCCTCTCAGCACCGAACCCAGCCCCAAAAAAGCACAGCTGCTGGCCGGCTGGCGCGAGCCGCTACGCCGCATAGCCGCCGTACAGAAGCAGTACAACAAGCCCGTTGTGTTTACGGAAGCCGGCTACAAAACCACCGTCGACGCGGCAGCAAAGCCCTGGGAATGGCCCCAGAAGCTGGATGTGCTTACGCCCACCGACGAGGCCACCCAGGCGGCCTGCTACGCCGCCCTGTTCGAGACGTTCTGGCCCAAACCCTGGTTTAAGGGCATTTTTATCTGGAAGTGGTACCCCGGCCTGCAGCCCGACGGCCCCTCCCGCCGCCACGCCGACTTTACGCCCCAGCACAAGCCCGCCGAGCGCGTAATGAGCGAGTGGTTTTTGAAGGGTACGTAAGGAAACCAGGCGACGAAGTGACGAGGTGAAAAGAACGTCATTCAGCGCATACTGCGCTGAATGACGTTCTTTTCACCTCGTCACCTCATCACTGCCTTACCCCGAAACTTCCTCACGCCAGCACTTTATTACCTAACAATTCCTTATCTCCCATCAACTCCCAACTCAATTCTGCCTACTTTCGCGGTTAGAAACCACCCCCATAACTGACCTCTATGAACATTCACGAGTATCAGGGCAAAGACATTTTGAAACGCTACGGCGTGCGCATACAGGAAGGCATCGTGGCCAATACGGCCGAGGAGGCCGTTGCAGCTGCCGAAAAGCTCACCGCCGACACCGGCACCAGCTGGTACGTTATCAAGGCCCAGATTCATGCCGGTGGCCGCGGCAAAGGCGGTGGGGTGAAACTCGCCAAAAGCCTGGAACAGGTAAAGGAAATTGCCGGCCAGATCATCGGCATGCAGCTCGTAACCAAGCAAACCGGTGCCGAAGGCCGCAAGGTGCACAAGGTGCTTGTAGCGCAGGATGTGTACTACCCCGGCGAGTCGGAGACCAAGGAGTACTACATGAGCGTGTTGCTCGACCGGGCTACTGGTCAGAACGTTATTATCTACACCACCGAAGGCGGCGTGGACATCGAGGAAGTAGCCGAGGCGCATCCCGAGAAAATCCACCGCGAGCATATCGACCCGCGCGTAGGTCTGCAGGGCTTCCAGGCGCGCAAAATTGCTTTCAACCTCGGCCTGTCGGGTGAGGCGTTCAAGGAGATGGTGAAGTTCGTAACGGCCCTGTATAAGGCCTACGACGAAACCGATTCGGCCATGTTCGAAATCAACCCCGTGTTGAAGACCTCGGACAACAAGATCCTGGCCGTTGACGCTAAGGTGGACCTCGACGAAAACGCCCTCTACCGCCACAAGGACTTCATCGCCCTGCGCGACACCAACGAAGAAGACCCGTTGGAAGTAGAAGCCTCGGCCTCGAACCTGAATTATGTGAAGCTCGACGGCAACGT
Source organism: Hymenobacter lapidiphilus (assembly GCF_013377885.1). GTDB lineage: Bacteria > Bacteroidota > Bacteroidia > Cytophagales > Hymenobacteraceae > Hymenobacter > Hymenobacter lapidiphilus. The sequence goes on along the minus strand of NZ_JABKAU010000044.1, from coordinate 9,183 downwards.
GGGCTGCATGGTAAACGGCGCTGGTCTGGCCATGGCCACCATGGACATCATCAAACTGAGCGGCGGCGAGCCGGCCAACTTCCTCGACGTAGGGGGAGGGGCCTCGGCCGAAACCGTAGAAGCCGGTTTCCGAATCATCCTGAAGGACCCCAACGTGCAGGCCATCCTGATTAATATCTTCGGTGGTATCGTGCGTTGCGACCGGGTAGCGAACGGTGTGGTAGAAGCCTACAAGAACATCGGCGACATCCGCGTGCCTATCATCGTGCGCCTCCAGGGCACCAACGCCGAAGAAGGTGCCCGCATCATCGACGAGAGCGGCCTGAAGGTCTACTCAGCCGTGCTGCTGAAGGACGCCGCCGAGCGCGTGAAGGAAGTACTGGCTAAGTAGAACTGCCTGACTTTCATAATTTTTGCTTACCAAAGAGCCCGCCTGGTTTTACCAGGTGGGCTCTTTGTTTGCGCCCGGGTCAACCTTGCCGCTCGTTTCGCGTTAACGCCAACTCTCCTTTATTGGCTTTAGCGTATGAAAAGTAAGATTTTACTCATTTCATTGTTTGCCACCAGTCTGGCTCTGCCAACTGTCGGCCAATTCCGGTTCGCAAGCCATTCCTTAGACCAGCCGATAATTGCCTACCAGACTGCCCCCGACTCGGTAGCCTACCCCCCGCTTTTCAGTTCGCCCGACTCAGCTTACTTAACCCGGTTTCGGGAAATGTTTGGTTTGGCCAATGTGGTTGCCTCAGAAAAAACCGATTTGGGTAGGGCCCGGGCAATGTGCCGATGGGTGTACTTCCGGCTGGAGCACGACGGCCGCCAGACATTCAAATCAACCGACGCCTTTGACATTCTACACGCAGCTCAGGCCGGAGAGTCGGTGCAATGCGTGGAATACGGGCTGGTGCTGGCCACGGCTTTGAATGCAGTGGGCATTCGAGCCCGGCCGCTGTACCTGAAGGCGGCCAACGTGCAGACCAAAGCCTCGGCCGCCGGCCACGCCCTGGCCGAAGCCTGGCTGCCCGACCAAGGCAAATGGGTAATGGTAGACGCCCAAGCCGATATCATTCCAATGCTCGGCCCCACTCCGCTCAATGCCATGGAGCTACAACAGGCCCTGCAGGCCGGCCGCCCCGAACTGACAGTGCTCAACTCTACCCGGGCTGGGGCCCGCTCCTACTTCCGGTGGGTAAGGCAGTATCTGTACTACTTCGACACTGTGCTCGACAACCGTTACGGTATCAGCAAATCATCGACCGGGCTGATGCTTGTGCCATCCGGGGCGCATAAGCCTACTATATTTCAGCGCACTACCCGTATCCGCAATATGCGCTACACCAGTTCGGCAGCTACCTTCTACGCTTCGCCGGTTGCCAACGAGCGAATAGCACAGTCGGGCTTCGGGGAGTCGCCGGTTCATTAGTCTCCAGTTCGTAGTTTTATTATCTGGCGCGTTTAACGCCGAACGGCCCGGAATCCAGTGAGGACTCCGGGCCGTTTGGTATTTAACGCAGCGAGAGCTACTTCTGGCTGGCTACGCCGGCATTGTCTTCGGCTTTCAGGGAAATAGCTTTGCCTTTCACGCGCAACTCCACTTCCATATTGCCGCGGGTACCTACCGAGTAGGGGCAGATGGTATGGGCCTGACGCACCATATCCACGCTCTTCTGCTCATCAAAGGCTTTCAGATCTACATCAAGAATAGCTGACAGACCATAGGCTTCGCCCTCCTGGAAAAGCGAGACGGAGCATTTCACTTCGGTGTTGGGGTCGAGCTTGTCGCCGGCACGTTGGGCAATAACGAGCAATGCCTGCTGGAAGCACGAGGAGTAGCCGGCAGCGAACAGCTCTTCGGGGTTGGTGGCGTTCTTTTTGCCGCCCAAGCCCTCGGGAACCGACATTTCGAGGTCGATGATGCCGGTGGCGGAACGGACGTGGCCGCTACGGCCGCCTACTGCGGTGGCGTCGGCGGTATAGAGAGTCTTTTTTTCGGTACTTGCCATAAGAAGGAATAGCTGGTGAGAAAGAGGTTTGGCTAATTAACTGCCTAGCCCGCCGGAAGGTTACTCGGCAGGGGTATAGGATTTCGCAGAAAAAGCGGAAACAGGTTTGGCAAAGGCGCTTTTTCTCTCTAGTTTTGCGGCTCCCAAACGGGTTGCGTAGTACAACGGATAGTATGGGAGCCTCCGAAGCTCTAGATCTAGGTTCGATTCCTAGCGCGACCACATAAAGCCCTCTGCCTGAACGCAGAGGGCTTTTTTCATGCCCCTCATACAGGAAATGTATCCTTTATGCAAGATGCGCCGTACAAGGCGGGCGTTTACCTCGACGGTACGCCTAGCTTCATCTCCTACTAAATTGACTACCTATGAATAAGTACATGCTTTCTGTTTTGGCCCTCTCTTTTACCCTCAGCGCCGGCTCGGTCTTGGCCCAGGGTACGATGACCAAGAAATCGGACGACGAAAAAACCAAGGTCACGACCGAAGACGGGATGATGACCAAAACCAAAGTAGCCGACGACGGCAAAACCAAAGTAAAGGGCAAAACGCCTCGTGGCGGCAAGATGAAGGCCACTACCAAGCCCCGCGAAGGAGCCGACATGGCTGACATGAACATGAGCAAGTCGGCCGGAGTGATGGTGGGTGGAGCCATGATGACACCTGACAAGGACATCGTGGACAACGCCGTTAACTCTTCCGACCATACCACGCTGGTAGCGGCCGTGAAGGCTGCCGACCTGGTGAACACGCTGAAGAGCGACGGGCCGTTTACCGTATTTGCTCCTACCAACGCCGCTTTCGATAAGCTGCCGGCTGGCACTGTGAACACGCTGGTAATGCCCGAAAACAAGGCTACGCTCACCACCATTCTTACCTACCACGTAGTGCCCGGCCGCCTATTGGCCGCCGACCTGAAGGATGGCCAGACTCTGACGACCGTGCAGGGCGAGACCCTGATGGTACACCGTACCGGTAACATGGTGATGCTGCACGACGCCAAGGGCGGAAAAGCCACTGTAACGGTAGCCGATGCAGTATCGAAGAACGGCGTTACACACGTTATCGATACGGTACTGATGCCTGCTAAGTAAGGTATTCGATAACCCTGACAATTGCCAAAGCGCCCGTCCCTGTATAGGGTCGGGCGCTTTTTTTGTTTGGACTGACAAGCATGATACGCCTTTGAAAAAGCATCAGCAGTGGGTTGTTTGCGGGCGGAAAATCTTTACCGATCTTTACAGACAGTTTAGCTTTCCACCCTTTTTACTGCTTGATGAAACACTTTTTCGCCTGGATGTTGACCACCATACTGTGCGTGGGCCTGGGAACAGCCTCGGCCCAGACTATGCCCGCGGCCCCGCCCACCAGCCTGCAGGGCCAGAGCCTGAAGGACTGGCTACGCCAGAATTGGTACGACGGCAAGCGCGTGGAACTGGACTACAGCACCGCCCGCGGCAAGATGTACAACTACGTAGACAACCAGAACGGGCAGCTCGTGTGCGTGTACTCGGGTTACACCGAAACCGTACGGTTCGACTCAACCGCTACCAGCCCCAGCGTGGTTAGCCGCATCAATACCGAGCACACTGTGCCGCAGTCGTGGTTTGATGAGCAGGTACGCATGCGCACCGACATTCACCACCTGTTCCCGACGTTCATCACCTGGAACTCCGACCGCGGCTCTGATCCGTTTGCGGAAATTCCGGACAACCAGACCACCAAGTGGATGCGCGGTGCCAGCAGTCAGACGACGGTTCCAACCACCAACATCGACGAGTACAGTGAGGATACCAACTCGTTGTTTGAGCCCCGCGAAGACCATAAGGGCAACCTGGCGCGGGCTATTTTTTACTTCTACACCATGCACCAGGGTCAGCGGTTCGACTCGGGAAAGGACGTAATTACGGCTGCGGCCGACCTGAACACGCTTTACCAGTGGCACCAAGCCGACCCGGTAGATGCCCGCGAGCGGGAGCGTAACCGCCGCGCCGCCAAAAGCCAGGGCAACTTCAACCCGTACATCGCCTACCCCGACCTCGTGGCCCGCGCCTGGGGCTTCCAAGTGCTGCCGACTTTCGCGTTTGCTACCGCTACCGGCAGCATTGCCGAGGGCAACAGCGGCACCAGCACCTACACGACCAGCGTCACCATCAGCCCCACTCCCACTGCCCCGCTTACGGTGCAGCTGAGTTTGGCTGCTACAACCTCTACGGCCACCAGCGGCCAGGATTTTGTCTTCACTTCGCCTCAGACGCTGACCTTCGCGGCTGGCCAGACCACCCAGCCGATAACCGTAACCATTAATGGCGACCTGACGCCTGAGGCCGATGAAACCGTGGTACTGGCCCTTACTAACCCTTCTGCCGGCGCGGCCGTGGGCGGCCCGGCCCAGCACGAGCTGACCATTCTCAATGATGACGGCGCGGCCCCAACCATTCAGTTCGCTGCCGCCAAAGGCAGCCTAACCGAAGGCAATGCCGGTTTCAGCACCTATACCGTGAATGTTACGCTGTCCGGCGCTGCCCCCACGGCCGCCGTTACGATTCCGGTAACAGTGCAGGCGGCCGGCACCACCGCCACCACGCCCGCCGACTATACCCTGACGACGACCAGCCTCACCTTCGCGGCTGGCCAGGTAAACCAGACCCAGACCGTAACCCTCACCGTGGTAGGCGACCTGTTGGCAGAGTCCAACGAAACGGTGTTGCTGGCCCTCGGTACGCCCACCACGGGCGGCGCAGTGCTCGGTCCTCTCCGCACCCACGAGCTAACTATCCTCAACGATGACGTAGCGCCGCCCACCGCACCCTGCACTACGTTGTTCTTCTCGGAATACATTGAGGGACTGGCCAGCAACAGCAAAGCCGTTGAAATCTATAACCCTTCGATTTCTCCCATCGATCTGGAGGGCATTTCGGTGCGCCTGTTTGCCAACGGCTCTACCAACGCCACGGCCACGGTTACGCTCAGCGGCACCATCGCACCCGGCGACGTGTACGTGATTGCCAACACCGGCGTAGCCTCGCCCATCGTTAAGGCACAAACTGATCTGGAGTCGAATCTGGGATTCTTCAATGGCGATGATGCGCTATTGCTAATGGACGGCACCGACACGCTCGATATTATTGGTGTAATCGGGCAGCAGCCAACCGGTGGCTGGCAGTTGCCGGGCGGTGGTAGCACCACCAACGCCACCCTCGTGCGCAATGCTGCCGTGAACCAGGGACAGAAGCGCTGGACCAACGCGCGGGCCGAATGGACTTTTGCGGGCACTGATGTGTACGACAACATCGGGCGCCACACCAGCAACTGCGTAACCATTACGAGCACCACCAGCGCAGCCCGTTTGGGCGAGGGCCTGGAGGTATTCCCGAACCCGGCCACTGGCCGCCTGCAGGTGCGCCTGCCGCAGCTGAAAGGCCGGCAGGCAGCTACTATCAGCGTATACAATATGCTGGGCCAGCAGGTACTCAGCCGCAGCCAGCCGCTATCGGCTGCCGAGGTAGCTACGCTCGATGTGCAGCTGCTGGCCGAAGGACTGTACCTGTTGCGCGTAACCGCCGACGGTGTAACCTACACCAGCCGCGTGGAAGTGCGCCGGTAAAAGCGCCCGCCGTTCCGGCAAGCAAAAAGCCCCTGACGTCTTACCGACATCGGGGGCTTTTTGCTTGCCGGAACGGCAGGTTCAATCTGGTTCTAGCCTGCCTCGGCCAAATCCTGGTAATCGGGATGCTGGGCAACGTAACCGGCCATGAAGGAGCAGGTAGTGCGCACTTTCAGCTTTTTCTCGCGGGCGTAGGCCAGGCCGGCTTTGGCCAGCTCGTCGCCGATACCCTGGCCACGTAGCTCTTCCTCCACAAAGGTGTGGGTGAAATCGATGACGTCTTTGGCAGGCAGGCTGTAGGACAGCTCGGCCGAGTGGCCATCCTGAGACACGGTAAATTGCTGGTTTTCGGGCTCGTGCTGAATTGGGAGAGACATAGAAGAAACAAAAGAAGGAAAGAATAGGCAGCGGCTCCGGCGCAAGCACAACCGGACACCGCCATTTCCTGAAAGTTTACGTATGAATAGCAACGACGGCCATCTGCGCCTCCGTTTCCCGTTTATTCTCCCCTACTCTTTCCCTTTTTATGTCGACCACCCCAACCAACCCTACCGATCCTTCCCGCGACCCTTCCAAAGCTCATCATGACGCCCCCAAATACGGCGAATTCGGCCACCCCGACAGCCCCAGCCAGCCGGTTAGCGAGGACGAGAGTGTAACTAAAGGCGGCGAGTCGGCTCCTTCGGTGGCCTTTGCCGAGCAGCGCGGTAGCGCCCCGCAGAACCTCGATTCCGACGCCGTACACCAGGCTGAAGATGCTGAGTATGAAGAACAACGCGAAGGGTGGGCCAAAGACGACCCGCGCTACGGCGGCGGCACCCGTAACTGGCCTACCGCCGAGCCCGCCAACCGCACCAAAGCCCCGGCTTCTGATGCTGCCGAGGAAAGCAATACCAACGTGGGTACCAACGACAACCCCGACGAATTCAGCGCTCTGCGCGCCGACAACGGCCGCGGCATTCCCGGCTCGGGCAAGGAAAACGAAATGCCGAACAACGACTAAGGACGCCGCGCCTTTTTCTTCACTCCAGACCCACTTCGAGATGAGCACTGATAAAAAGAACGAATCCGACGAAAACCTGAACCAGGACCCTGCCGCCGCCCTCGACGCCAAGAACAGCAACCTAACCGAGGAGCAGCGCAAACACCGCGAGGAGTTGTATGGCTACAAGCGCGACGAGGAAGGCACGCTCGACACGAGCACCCAACTCGAAAACGCTATGTCGGGCACGCCCAGCGGTGCTACCACCGGCCCCGATCCTGATACCGAATCGACTACCGATGAGCTTCGCATCACCGGCTTCAACAACCCGATAAACGACAACAACCGCTGAGCCAGCTAAGCGGCCTTTGTTCCGGCCCCTTTGCCCGCGTGGCGAAGGGGCCTTTTTGGTGGGTTGCTATCATGCACCTGATACTGAACCCGGTAGAGGCCGCCATCCGGTTACATCACGAGGCTTTATCTGTCAGTTGAGCTGGCTTAATCGGCTACCTCACAGAGCCAGGGCTTACGCACAAGCGACTGTAGGCATGTAGCAAAAAGCGCCAGTCCCATTGAATAAGCCCTCAGCGTAAGCAAGGCCCCACCAAAGCAGCCTGCACTCACAGCGAAGTGCAGATGTACTGAATTCTAAGTATATAGAGGTTGCCATGCCGGTGGCTGGCTTTGTTCGGTTTCACCGCCCGCTCATTGCAGACGGCTTTTTCTCACCCCTTTCCCCTTAGCGCGATGACCGCTCCGTTACTTGTCCTGACCGATTTCAGTCCGGACGCCGACCTGGCCCTGCGCCACGCTACCGCCCTGGCAGCACTGCTGAAAGCGCCATTACTGTTGCTGTATGTACGCCGCGAGAGCCTGCTCGATCCGGAAGCTTTAACTGGCAGCATCCGTCATCTAAACGAGGAGCAGATTGCCGCCGCTTTCGCCGAGCGTACGGCGGGCCTGTCGGTGCCCGTCGTCACCGAATCGGTGAATGACCGCCTGCCAGAGGCCTTGGCGGCGGCCGTACAGAAGTACGCGCCGGCCCTGGTAGTGTTAGGCAAGCCCGACACGCAGCAAACGCCCGACCAGTTGGTGAGCACCACGGCTCTGAATCTGCTACGCTCTACCAATACGCCGCTGTTGGTAATTCCGCTGCCGGCCAACGACCCGGTTCTGCCCCGGCATCTGCTGGTGGCCCTCGATGGGGAGCCGTTCAGCTTTGCCACTCCCCCAGTCGGGGTACAGGAGCTGTTGCGCGAGCTGCAGCCCCGCCTCACGGTTTGCCATGTGGCCTCCAACGCAGAAGCCGAGTCAGTACCCGCGCACGACATCCTGGCCGGAAGCGGGCTACTGGACGGCCTCGACCTACCGGTCGAAACGCACACCGTACTTGACTCCGATGTGCCAGCTGGCATTCTGCGAGCTGCCACCGACGTGCAGGCCGACTGGTTAGTACTGCCGGCGCGGCGGCGCAGCTTCTGGGGCCAGCTGTTCAACCAGAGCGTTACGGCGCAGGCAGTATTGCACAGCTCCCGGCCCGTACTATTGCTTCCAACTTCTTGATTTTTTTAAGGTATCAGCTGTTCAGGAGGTTCTTGCTACTGTGAAAACGTCATGGTTGTCGGCGACAAAGACAGCCACCGTAAGACCCGGCTCAAGGAAGGAAACCAGTTTGCCACCGAGCTCGACCACATGACCGAGTTCGTACTCGAAAACAAAACGCCCCACCCCCGGCGAAGAGGGCCTGCGCGAAATCCGCCTCGTACACGCCATCTACGAGGCCGCCCCGACAAAACAGTACAAGTGTAGTTATAGCGGAGCAGCACAAGCCTACACTGCTGATTAGTAGGTTACGGTGTAGTTAGCAGTGGTACCAGCGGGGATGAACAACGAGTCAATAGTGCGTTCGGTGATGCCGTTTTTGTCTTTAAAACTCCTCACTATTATGGGCAGGTCGCCAGCTATTGGCAGAGGGTTTTCGAGCGGCAGCCCAGCCCAGGATATTAAGGAACCGCCACCTAGAGACTGCGGGTTGAACGCAATGGAAGTACCATAGCTGTTGTTGAAGCTAGATGCAAAGTAATTGGTGGAAACGGCCGCCGGGTTGGTAATGGAGAGCCGAACAAACGCCTTGCGAGGAATTAAATAGTCAGAAAGCCTATAAGTAGTATCCCTTTTGATTTTGTGAATAGCCTGGCTGGGTTCACCAATTACATAGAAATCCTGTTTATTGGCCAGGTAATTTATCACGAAGAAGCCCTCCGCCAGCTCTTCGTCCTTGACGAAAAAGGTCAGTCTATAATTACCATTGGCATCGGAGGTAGTACGAGCTTTGGTTTTTCCTTGGGGAAAGGGAGCACCATAGTGCCACTCTGCTTCTACAGTAGTATTCGGCAGAGCTTGTTGCCCATCCGAGGTAACCAAACGTCCTGTTACCGTGGTGCAGGAGCCCAGGCAGTCCTCAATCTCGTCCTTTCGGGCGCAACCAGTAACTAGTAAGGTAAGCGCTGCTAATGTCAAGTAAGTCGCTTTCATAGCGTTTCCGGAATGTTAGAGAGAAGCAGGTAGAAATAACGCGCTACGTTAACCGAGTTATC
>NZ_JABKAU010000043.1 GCF_013377885.1 Hymenobacter lapidiphilus | reverse complement strand
AACGACTTAGCAATGCAGGGGTTACGCTGCCGTAACAGGCCCCGGCTACTTTTGGGCATCCTTTCCACCTCCCCTTTACCGGGGCGAATTGCTGCCTGTATATGTTGAAAACTACTACGCCTGCCCGCCTGCTGACCGCGCTGGCCCTGAGCGCCGGGCTGGCCGCCTGCTCCGACGACAACACGCCCAACGTAGCCCAGACGGCGGCCGTGAAGCTCGATAACTACTCGGCCACGCCCGTGCTGGCTACGGCCCAGTCGGGTTTCACCAACCTGAAGCTCTACTCGCTCATCAGCTCCGACGACCAGCTGGCCGCTACGCCCGAGTTCATGTTCGGCGGCTCGGCCGATGGGGCCGGGCTGTTGCGCAACCCCGACGGCAAGGGCTTTACCATGCTCGTCAACAACGAAGACAACCGCGCCATTTCGCGGGTGCGCTTCGACGAAACGCTGCGGCCCATTGGCGGGGAGTACATGCTGAACTCCGATGGTGGCCGGTGGCGGCTGTGCTCGGCTACGCTCGTAACGCCCGAGGAGCACGGCTTCGGGCCCTACTTTCTGAGCGCGGGCGAGAGTGCCGTCGATGCCCAGACCCACCTGATTCAGCCCTTCGCCGACAACAACACCCAGAGCACGCCCAAACAGGTTAAAGGGCTGGGCTACTGGAGCGCCGAAAACGCGGTGCCCCTGCCCAAAACCGCCTACGCCGGCAAAACAGTTATCCTGACGGGCGAAGATGCCTCCGACGCCAGCGGCGGCCAAGTGGCCCTGTACCTGAGCAACACCGTGGGCGACCTCGACGGGGGCCAGCAGTACATGCTGCGGCGCACAGACCTCAACCAACGCGAGAAAGACCTGGTTGTGGGCCAGAAATACGAGGTGGAGTTTGCCGCCATTCCCAATTACCAGAGCCTGACCGGCGCTCAGATGCAGACTCAGGTCGACCCATTGAAAGCCATTAAGTTTGGCCGGGTCGAGGATCTGGACTACCGCAAGGGCGGCGGGGCCAACGGCCGCGAGGTGTATTTCAACGTAACGGGCCAGGCCATTTCGGGGGCCAACGCCGACCAGAGCCGCACGATGTGGGGCCGGGTGTACCGCCTCGTGCTCAGCGAGCAGAACCCACTGGTGGGCACGCTGGAAGTAGTGCTCGATGGGGACGACCGCAACGGCAAGGCCGGCGCGTTCCAGAACCCCGACAACATCTGCGTAACCAACCGCTACGTGTACGTGCAGGAGGATTCGAACGGCTACGGCTCCGAAACGCACGATGCCTACGTGTACCAGTATGATATTGCCACCGGCGGCCTGAAAACTGTGCTGGAGCTGGACCACCGCCGCACCGCCCCCGACAAGGACAAGTACAACGTAACCGGGGCCGGCTACACCCCCGCACCCTCAGACAAGGGCGACTGGGAATACGGGGCCCTCGTCGACATATCGGACGTGGTCAACATCCCCGATACATTTATCCTCTGCATTCAGCCCCACACCTGGCGGGCGCAGAAATACAAGGATGGCGGCGCCAAGCCCAACAACGGCAACGACCAGGCCAGTCAAGTTATCATTGTGAGCGGTCTGCCGCGCTAATCCGCCGCTTTGCCGGCTTTGCTAGGGTGCTATATAAGTGGCTGTTCAGGTGCTGTATTACGCGTGAAATCGTCAGCCGCGCCGCCCCCTGCAAGGGGCGGCGCTTTGGCCTTCGGCCAGCCCCGTCGCAGCCAACTACTCATTAGAAACTACTGCTCATGCCCGCTTTCAACCGAATATCTGCTCAACTGCTGCTGCTCGTGCTGGCGGCCGGCCTGCTGCTGTGGGTGAGCTGCCGGACCCCTGCGCGCCCGGCCCGCCAAGCCGCCACTTCCGCCGCCACGCCTGCCGCCCAGGTGCTGCAAGCCTACCAGCGCGACCTGCGCCACCTCGATTCGGCGGTGGCGAGGCTGCACCGGGCGGTAGCCGCGGGCCAGCCAGCGGGCCGGCAGCGGGCCGCGTTTCTGGCGGCCCGCCGGGCCTGGAAGCGGGTCGAACTGCTGGCCGAGTACTACAGCCCCTCGGCCGCCAAAGCCCTCAACGGCCCGGCGCTGGTTGAGGTGGAAGAGTTCGACCAGCAGCAGCGCCTGCAGCAGCCCGAGGGCCTGCAGGTGCTCGAAACCTACTTCTACCCCGACCTCTACGCGCCCACCCAGCGGGCCGAATTGCTGGAGCAGCTGGCCTTCGTGCGTAGTACGCTGTTGGGCCTGCGCCACACCGCCGCCAGCCTCATGCCCACCGACCGCCAGCTCTTCGACGCGGCCCGGCTGGAGGTATTTCGGGTGATTTCCCTCGGTGTTACGGGCTTCGACACGCCGGCCTCGCCCGGCCTGGTACCCGAAACCGCCGCGGCCCTGGCCGGTGTGGCCTCCGCCGTAACGCCTTACCGCGGCCAGTTGCCCACCCGCCCGGCCGGCCGCCTCGACAGCCTGCTGCGGGCCGCCCAGGTCTACCTGCGTCGCCACCCCGACGCCGCCGCCTTCGACCGACTGGAGTTTATCGTGGCCTACGCTAACCCGCTGAGCCAGCGGCTGTGGGAAGCGCAGCAGGCCCTGGGCATTGCACCCCCCGCCGAAGTACGGGCGTTGCGGCCCGACGCGTCGTCGTTGTTTGCGCCCGATGCCTTCGAGCCGATGGCCTTCGCGCCAATGACTACCGCGGCCGTACCGGCGGCGCGGGCCGAGCTGGGCCGGCTGCTGTTTTTTGACCCCGTACTCTCGGGCAACGGTAGCCGCAGCTGCGCCAGCTGCCACCAGCCTGCCCGCGCCTTTACCGATGGCCAGGCCCGGAGCGTGGCTTTCGCCGGAGCCCGGGCCGGGTGGCGCAACGCGCCCACGCTGCTCAACGCGGCCCTGCAGCGGGGCCAGCGCCACGACGGGCGGCTGTTTTACCTCGAAGACCAGGCCGCCGATGTGCTGCACAACCCCGCCGAGATGCACGGCTCGCCGACTGCCGCTGCCGGGCTGCTAAGCCGCAGCCCGGCCTACCAGAAAGCCTTTGGCCGCGCGTTCGACCGCGACCCGGCCGGCGCTGCGACCGGGGCCGAGGTGCAGGCCGCGCTGGCGGCCTACGTCCGCTCGTTGGTGCGCCTGCAAGCTCCGCTGGATGCGTATATGCGGGGGCAACGCGAGGCCCTGAGCCCAACTGCCCGGCGGGGGGCGGCCGTGTTTCTGGGCAAAGGCAAGTGTGCTACCTGCCACTTCCTGCCCCTGCTCAACGGCACGGTGCCACCCGGCTTTGAGCGCACCGAGTACGAGGTGCTCGGCACGCCGACCCGCCCCAACAGCCGCCGCCTCGACGCCGACTCCGGCCGCGGCGGAGCCACGGGTATCGAGTGGCAGAAGCATGCCTTCAAGACCCCCACGCTGCGCAACATTGCCCTCACCGCGCCCTACATGCACCAAGGCACGTTCCGGACGCTGGCCGAGGTAATCGAGTTCTACGACCAGGGCGGCGGAGTGGGCCAGGGCCTGTCCGTACCCAACCAAACGCTGGCGCCCGACTCACTGCACCTCAGCTCCACCGAAAAAACCGACCTGCGGGCCTTTCTGGAGCAGGCCCTCACCGATACGACCGGCCTGTACCGGGCCGCTCCAGCCCGCCTTCCCGCTTTCGGGGGCGGGCTGAGCCACCTCAATGCCCGGCCCGTGGGCGGCCGGTATTAGTTGTTAGTTGTCAGTGAGAGAACGTCATTCTGGGCGAAGCGCAGCGTAGTCGAAGAATGACGTTCTCTCACTGACAACTATCAACTGACAACTAAACACCGGCAACTGAATCAAACTACCTTTGTCTGTTGAACCGCTCGTCGTCTTCGGGCGGCGGCCTTATCAACCCCTGCCTTGAAAAGAAGCCTGACCCTGCTGCTGGCCGCCACATTGGCGCTGCCCGCCCTCGCCCAGAAGAAGAAGTCCGCTGCCGCCACGCTGGAACGCCCGAAGCTGGTGGTGGGCATTGTGGTAGACCAGATGCGCTACGACTACCTGTACCGCTACTGGAGTAAGTACGGCTCGGGCGGGTTTAAGCGGCTGCTGGGCGAAGGCTTCAGCTACGAGAATACCCACTACAAGTACGTGCCCACCTACACCGGGCCGGGGCACGCCAGCATTTATACCGGCACCACGCCCTCGGGCCACGGCATTATCGGCAACAACTGGCTGGTGCGCGAAACCGGTCGGGCCACCTACGTCACCGAAGACAAGAAAGTGCAGCCAGTGGGTGGTTCTATGGAAGCCGGCCAACAGTCGCCGGCCCACATGCTGGCCACTACCATTACCGACGAGCTGCGGCTGGCTACCAACTTCGAGAGCAAGGTGATTGGCGTGTGCATCAAAGACCGGGGCTCCATTCTGCCCGCCGGCCACGCCGCCAACGCCGCTTACTGGTACGACGGCACCAACGGCGCCTTCATCAGCAGCACCCACTACATGCAGCAGCTGCCCGCCTGGGCTGCTACGTTCAACGCCGAAGGCCGGGCCGCCAAGTACCTCGATCAGCCCTGGAACACGCTGCTGCCCATTGCCCAGTACACCGAAAGCACCGCCGACGATGTTACTTGGGAGTCGGCTTTCCGGGGCGAGGAGCGCCCGGTATTCCCGCACGATCTGCCCCGCCTGAGCGCCCAGCTACCCACCGCCGTGAAGGGGGCGTTGCAGGCCACGGGCGAGAAAACGGCCCCCGTCCGCAACCTCGACCTCGTGCGCTCGACGCCCTTCGGCAACTCGCTGACCTTGGACTTCGCGTTGGCGGCCATGCAGGCCGAGCAGCTGGGCCTGCGCGGCACCACCGACTTTCTGGCCCTGTCCTTCAGCTCCACCGATTACATCGGCCACCAGTTCGGTCCTAACTCGATTGAGGTGGAGGATACGTACCTGCGCCTCGACCAGGACCTGGCCCGCCTCTTCGACTACCTCGACCGCACGGTGGGCAAGCGGCAGGCGCTGGTGTTCCTGAGCGCCGACCACGCCGCTGCCCACTCGCCCGATTTCCTGCTGGCCAACAAGCTGCCGGCCGGCTCGGTGGGCCCGCGCCTCATGCGCGACTCGCTGCAGCGCCAACTAGTGCGCCAGCTTGGCCCCGGACAGTGGGTGCAGAGCTACGAAAACCAGCAAGTGTACCTCAACCGCCCGCTCATCGCCCAGAAGAAGCTCGACCTGTACACGGTGCAGCGCCTGACGGCTGAGCTGATGCTGGGCTTTTCGGGCGTAACGCGGGCGCTGGCCGCCGAAGACGTGCAGAAGTCGCACTGGGAAAGCGGGCAGCTGATGTACCTGGAGAATGGCTACTACCCCAAGCGCAGCGGCGACGTGCTGGTGGTAATGGCCGCCGGCTGGCTGGAATCGTATGCCTACCCCATCAACAAGGGCACCACCCACGGCTCGGGCAGCGCCTACGATACCCACGTGCCGCTGCTGTTCTGGGGCTGGGGCGTGAAGCCGGGCAAGTCGTCGGCTCCGGCGAAGATTACCGATATTGCGTCCACGTTGGCGCGCTGGCTCCACATTCAGGAGCCGAGCGCCAACACGGGCGAGCCGCTGCGCGAGGTGCTGGGCTGGTAGCTTTTTTGAGCTGTTGGCTGACAGCGGTTAGCTGTTAGCTTTCGTTCGTTGGCCGGTTTTGTCTGCTTACCTTTGCAGCCCGCATTTGCGGACCGGCCGGCGCTGCCTGCCTCTTTCTTTTGTTTACTCACTTTCAAGCTAACAGCTACTAGCTCTCCGCTAACAGCTTAACCCAACATGGCCAAATTCAACCCCTGGCACGACGTAAGCCGCGGCGACAACGTCCCCCAAACCGTTACCGGCATCATCGAAATCCCGAAAGGCTCGAAGGCCAAGTACGAGCTGGACAAAGACAGCGGCATGCTGAAACTGGACCGCGTGCTGTTCTCGGCCGTGCATTACCCGGCTGCCTACGGCTTCATCCCCAAAACCTACTGCGACGACAACGACCCACTGGATATTCTGGTGCTGTGCTCGGTTGAAATCGTGCCTATGTGCCTCGTGGAGGCCAAGGTCATCGGCGTGATGCAGATGGTGGACGGCGACGAGGAGGACGACAAAATCATTGCCGTAGCCGCCCACGACATCTCCGTTAACCACTACAACGAGCTCGACGACCTGCCGCCGCACACCCTGCGCGAAATGCAGCGCTTCTTCGAAGACTACAAGGCGCTGGAGCACAAATCGGTAACGGTGCAGCGCTTTTTGCCCCGCGAGGAGGCTTACCGCATCATCGACGAAAGCATCAAGCTCTACAACGAAACCTTCCCCAACGGCAACGACCACGAAGCGGTACTGGCCAAGGAAGAGCTAGAAGCGAAAAGCTAGAAGCACAACCAGCACGACGTAGGGGCGGGGCTTGCCCCCGCCCGCCGTTGAACAAATCCCCTTGGCCGGTTGAGAGCCATCAGTGGGGTCGTTCAACGGCGGGCGGGGGCAAGCCCCGCCCCTACATCGTTCTGCCGACAGCCTTATTCCTTTCTGTTGCGGGCGTTCTAACTTGCCCCCATGCAAGCTGCCCGCCCTACTTCCCCAACCCCGCTTCCGCCGCCGCCCAAGTGGCGGCAGTTGCTGGATGCGGTGCTGTATAGCAGCGTGTGGCTCTCGGTGGCGGCCCTGGGGCTGATGTGGGCCACGTTTCTGTTCTGGGGCGTTCACATCTCGGGGCGGCTGGGCGGGCTGATTTTTGCCGCCACGCTGTTTCTCTACAACCTCGACAGCGTGCTGCCCTACAAGCACGGCCAGCTGCCCGGCGCCACCCGCCGCAAGCAGTGGATTCGGGCCCACCGGCCCCAGCTGCTGGCCCTTGCCCTGGTGGCCGGTACGGCGGCCGGCATCTTGTACCTCACCGATGCCCGGCTGCTGCCCCTCACGCTGTTCGGCGGCCATCTGGCGCTTATCTCAGTGCTCTACTCGATGCCGCTGTGGCGCCGCCGGGGCCGCTGGTGGGCCCTGCGCGATTTGCCGCTGCTCAAGGTGTTCCTCATTGCCTACGTCTGGGCGGCCGTCACCGTCTGGATACCCGCCCTGTACCTGGGCCGCGACTGGGCGTCGCCGGTAGTGCTGGTGCTCTTCGCCCATCGTTTCCTGCTCATTCTGGCTTTAGCGTTGGTTTTCGACATCCGCGACTACAGCAAAGACCGGCTGACCGGCACCCGCACGTTTCCGGGCGTGTTGGGCATCCGGACCACCAAATGGCTGGGGCTAGCGGCCCTGCTGGGAGCTGCGCTGCTGGTACCGTCCGGCGTATCGGTGGCCCACGCCGTGGCGCTGGTGGCACCGCTGGGGCTGGCTGCCGCCGTTATCTGGTACGCCGAAGAGTCGCGGCCCGACTACTATTTTGCCCTGCTTACCGATGGCGTAATGGTGGCGCAGTTCGTGGCCGTGTGGCTGGCGGTGGGGTAAGTGAAGTGGTGGGAAGGTGGGGCTTGCGGTGGGAAGGTGGGGCAAAAAGAACGGTGTCATACTGAGCGAAGCGGAGTGGAGTCGAAGTATCTCTACCGCAACGCTAACTCCAATGGCTGTAACGACGCAGTAGAGATGCTTCGACTCCGCTCTGCTTCGCTCAGCATGACACCGTCACCGGTCCTTTATTCACCCAACTCACTCGTCCATCAGCTCCTCCAGCGCCGGGCCGATAAAGCGCACGATATCCGAGGCGAGCAAACCCGCGTGGCCGGTGTGGGGCAGGGCCAGGTCGGCGGCGCGGCCGTGAGCGTGCAGGCCTACCAACGCTGCAGCCAGGGGCGAAATACCTTGGTGAGCCCGCAGGGCCAGCAGCAAACCGGTAAGCACGTCGCCGCTGCCGCCGCTGGCCATGCCTGGGTTGCCGGTGCTGTTGAAGTAGAGGGCGCCATCTGGGGCGGCCAGGGCGGTGTAGGCACCTTTGAGCACGCAGTAGCAGCCGGTGCGGCCCGCGAAGTTGCGGAGCTGGTCCAGGCGGTGGTAGTCGTCGCGGGCAGGCTCGCCCACGAGGCGCTCAAATTCTTTGGGGTGGGGCGTGAGCAGCGAATCGGGCGGCAGCAGTTGCTGCAACTCGGGCTGGGCGCCCAGCAGGTTGAGCGCGTCGGCGTCGATTATGAGCGGAACCTGAGCCGTTTCGAGCAGCTGCCGCAGTACCGCGCGAGTGTCGTCGTGCTGCCCCAGCCCCGGCCCGATGCCCACGGCGGCGTAGGGTGTCAGGTCGGGTAGCTCGGTGAGGAAATCGGTAGCGGGGTCGGCCAGGCACATAGCCTCGGGCGCCGATATCTGGAGGATGTCGTAGCCCACGGCCGGTACCCGGGTAGTCATCAACCCCACCCCGGCCCGCAGGCAGGCCTGGGTAGCCAGCACCGCCGCGCCGATTTTACCCTTGCTGCCCGCCAGCAACAGCGCGTGCCCGAAAGTGCCCTTGTGGCTGAACTTCGGCCGCTTCGGCAGCCGCCCCCGCAGCTCATCGGCCGTTACGAAGTGTATAGCACAGGCCATGTTCTGGATGGCCTGTGCGTCGAGGCCAATTGGCAGCAGCCGCCAGTCGCCCACGAAACTGGCGTTTTGGGGCAGCAGGAAAGCCAGCTTGGGTAGCTCGAAGCTGAGCGTATAGGTGGCCCGCATAACGGCGCTGTCGGCTGGCTGGGTCGCATCAGCGTAGAGGCCCGAGGGTATGTCCACCGCCACCACGGTTGCGTCCGAGTCGTTGAGGTGCCGCACCAGCGCCGCGGCCAGGCCCTCCAGCGGCCGGCTCAGGCCGGTGCCGAACAGGGCATCGACTACCACCGTCCCGGCCGTAATGGTGGGCAGGTTATCGGGGGCAATTTGCCGGACAGCCAGCCCGGTTGGCAGCTGCTGCTTTTGGTGGGTGAAGTCGGTCGAATGCCGGGCCGCGGGCAGCAGCCAGAGCTGTACGGGGTAGCCGGCACGGTGTAGCTGCCGGGCCACTACCAGCCCGTCGCCGCCGTTGTTGCCGGGCCCGCAGCACACCTGGATTTCGGTGTCATAGTCGAGCAGCAGCTCATCGAGTAGCCAGTTGGTAACGGCACCGGCGGCCCGCTCCATAAGGTCGGCGGAGGTGATGTGCTGGGCCTGGATGGTGGCTTGGTCGAGGGCACGGGTCTGGGCAGCGGAGAGGAGCTTCATAGGGTTCGCTTAACGCCGGAAGCTTGGCCGGGGTTGATGCATCGGAAGGGCAGGCGAGTCCGTTTTGGTGAAAAGCTCGTTTGTTATTGCGCAGCTTGTTTGGTAGTTATGCAGATGATTAAACAAGTCGGTTGCCTAATTGCCGTGCTGAGTACCTTAACGGCCTGCGCGCAGGAAACCAGCAGTTACAAACCATCGGCTGCCATTCGGCAAGAAGCCCGGAGTGACAAGCCCGGGGCCAATCAGTATGCCGCCTGGGATTTGTCGTATATCGGCGAGTACCAAGCGGCCCTGGAAGTCTGGGATGGCTCTCCGCGGCCTGTCCGGCCCTTATCGGCCACCGATAGTACCGCTTTCATGGCCCTGCGGCCCGTAAACGCCCGCGCCTACATCCTGCGCCGCGCCCGCACCGAGCGCATCATTATTCTCAACGAAGCCCACCACAACCCCCGGCACCGGGCATTTGCAGCCTCTCTATTGCCGGAATTGGCTAAGCTGGGCTATCAGTATTTTGCCGCGGAAGGGCTGAATGAGCAGGACACGCTGCTCAACCGACGGGCCTACCCCACGCTGGCCACAGGCTACTACACCAAGGAGCCGCAGTTCGGCCAGCTGCTGCGGACGGCCAGCCGCTCGGGCCTGAAGCTGGTAGCGTACGATTACGGCTTCTCACGCGAAGGGGAGATGGATGAGCGGACCAAGGCGCGCGAAACGGCCCAAGCCCGCAATATTCAGCAAATTCTGCAGGCCGACCCGCAGGCGAAAATTGTGGTGTACTGCGGCTTCTCCCACATCAACGAAGGCCCGAACGGCATGGTCACGGCACCCGCAATGGCGCACCATCTAAGCCGCCTGACTGGCATCAATCCGTTTACTGTCGACCAGACGGCACTAACCGAGTCCGGTACGCGTGGTGGGGAAAATGCCAAGTACCGATTAGCCCAGGCCCCGGAAAGTGCAGTGTTCCTAACTACCGAGAACCAGCCTTACGCCGCCGCTGACCCTAACATGTCGGTTGATGTAAACGTGTTTCATCCGCGTACTACTTACGTACAGGGCCGGCCAGGCTGGATTTTCACGGCTCGGCGGCGGCCTGTGCCGCTCAAGCAGCAACTGACTGTAGGCTACCCCTGCCTGGTATTTGCCTATGATGCGCGGGAAGACCTGACCACCGTCGTGCCGGTAGATATTGTGGAGTTGCAGAGTGCCACTGACCAAAAGGCTATGGCGCTCGGCAAGGGGCGCTTCACGCTGGTGGCAAAGGGGCCCGCGGGCAATGCACAAATGTGGTCGGTTAAGCGCTGAAGCGGTCCGAGGCCGGCACGAGCCCGCTGTTGCCTGCCCTCCGGTGAAGCCTTGCCAGAAACTTCCGGCCTACCCGGCGCGTTTGTAACAGAAGCCTGCGGGCTGCCTTTACCCAATCAAACCGACCCCTCATGCAAACCTGGAACGATATTATCCGGCTGGCCAACCACGGCAGCCCGGCCCCCGCTAAGCGCGTGGAAAAAACCGAAGCCGAGTGGCGCGCCCAGCTCACGCCCGAGCAGTACCACGTTACGCGTGAGCACGGCACCGAGCGCGCCTTCAGCGGCGAGCATTGCGAAGCCCACGAGGCGGGCCTCTACGCCTGCATCGGCTGCGACACCCCGCTCTACGACTCCACTACCAAGTTCGATTCGGGCACCGGCTGGCCCAGCTTCACCCAGCCCATCACCGAAAATGCCCTGCGCTACAAGAAGGATACAAGCTACGGCATGACGCGCATCGAGGTGCTTTGTAACGCCTGCGACGCCCACCAGGGCCACGCCTTCCCCGATGGCCCGGCTCCTTCCGGCGTGCGACTCTGCATCAACTCGGCTTCGGTGAAGCTGGTGAGCGAAAAGCAGGAGGCCTAAGCGTTTTAGTTCGCTTCGAGAATGCAGTTAAAAGCCCTTCCGCGCCTTGCGGAAGGGCTTTGCTGCGCCAGTGCAGGCAGCAGCCACCATACGCCGGCCCGAATGACCGGGGCCGGATTGCCGGGCACGAGTAATTTATGCCGATTTTTGCACCCCCGCCGTGCTGCCTTGGTTATGCGCGTACTACCTTGCCCGCCACCCGGAGCAAAGCCCCGCCTCGCTCCACTTTCCCACCCCGCCCATGTCGTTGCTCTTCACCAATTTCCATAGCTGGCAGGCCCACTGCTCCTCCACCAACGAACCACTTTTCCTGCCCGTACTGACTTATGAGGTGGAGCAGAAGGGCCGGACCGAAGAACAGATCTGGGACGGATTGCAGCGGGCCTACGACGTGATGCGCGATGCCGTGCACACCGGCCTGACCCAGGACATGACTTCGCGCTCAGGAATGGTGAACAACGGGGCCAAGAAAATTGCCGCCTCGCCCATCACGGTGCTGTCGCCCGAGTTCAAAAACCTCGTTACACGGGCGCTGGGGGCCAAGGAAGTGAACTCGTGCATGGGTCGGGTGGTAGCCGCACCCACGGCCGGCGCCTCTGGAATTCTACCCGGCGTGCTGGTTACGCTCCAGGACATCCATAAGCTGGAGGACCGCTCTATTCTGGAAGGCCTATTGGTGGCGGCGGGCATTGCGCTCATCATCGAGCAGAATGCCTCGCTGGCCGGCGCCGTGGGCGGTTGCCAGGCCGAAACCGGCTCGGCCGCGGCTATGGGTGCCGGCGCTATCGTGTACTGCCTGGGCGGCTCGGTATCGGAGGTTTTTGCGGCTGTTGCCATTACCATCCAGTGTATGCTGGGCCTCATCTGCGACCCGGTAGCAGGCCTCGTGGAAGTGCCCTGCGTGGTGCGCAACGCCTCAGCCGCCGCCATTGCCTTCAGCTCGGCCCAGATTGCCATTGCCGGCGTCGACCCCGTAATTCCCGTCGATCAGTGCGTAGCGGCGCTGGGCGAAGTGGGCGAAAGCATGGAAACCCGCTACAAGGAAACCGCCCTCGGCGGCCTCGCCAACACCCCTCGCGGCCGCGAAATAGAAAAGATGGTCCTCGTGCAGGACGTTCAAATTCTGCCCGACGAGGACGGGGAATAGGGTGGTGTAAGCTGTAAATAGACCCCCCGGCGTTACCTGGGCAGTATTTAGCCGCCCAGGTAGCGCAGCCGCTGCCGCCGGTCGGCCAGCACGGCCGCGTAGCGCACTTTCAGCTCGTCGGGCAGAAATGAGCGGTCAATCAAGCCCTGCACCTTCGCCTCGTGCCCCACAATATCGGCCAGCAGGCGGCGCACGCGGGAGAGGGGCAGGCCCAGGCGGTGGCCGAGTTCCAGGAAATCAGGCTGTGCCAAGTACGCGTTGGCCTGGAAGCTTGGCGTTTCGTAATCATCGTCAAACAGGTCGAGGGCCAGCCCATTACCATCGTTTACGTGCAGGGCCGTGTTGAGCAGGTCGTAAGCGGGCGTAAGGTGGTAGTCGCCGGAGGGCAGTCGATAGCGCGAGAAGTTCTTGAGGTGCGCGTCGCCGTTCGACACCAGATAGTTAAACAGCGTGAGCCGGAAGAACTCGTCGAGTGCCGGCGGTACGGCTGTCACGCCGCGCCGAATCAGATGGGCAACATGTTCGTGATTGGAGTCATATTTGAAGTTTTCGCCGTGCGTATACCGGCTGCGGCCATCCGCCTGGGCGAAATCTTCCTGCAACAGCCGCCCGGTAGGCAGCACATCAAACCGGCGGGTCAGGTAAGCGCCCGTCTGGTTATCGGCAAACGACAGATAGGCGTTGGCGGCGGTACGCAGCCCGAATACCTGCCGGGCCAACTGCATCGTCAGGTGCTCGTTGGCTGGTACGGCTTCGGTATGTTTGATGTCAAAACTACGGGGCGGGGGCTTCAGAATAAACTCCAATGGCCCCCGCTGCCCGCTGATTTCCAACTCGTTTTCGGTCAGTAGCAACGAAATCTTGAACTGTACGCCCGAAATAGAGATGCGCTTAATCGTTTCGGACGGGCCGCGCTGGAATTCCCGGGGAATACCGGTCAGGGAAAACGGTAGAACGGGCGACACTTTTGCTCCGTCAAAAAGTAGTTTCCGGCAGGTGGCGCAAAACTGAGGCTTGTTGCTTTTTAGTGCTTTGAGGCAGCCAGAGCACTTAGTCATGATTAGGCACCTCCCGAACCGTAATAGCGCCTATTGTTTGCGTATGCGCCGTGAGCAAGAGCCGTGAGAAGTCGTCATTCTCATCCAGATGCAACTGCCGCGTCTGCAACGACTTGTTGGTGCCTTCCGCCAATAGACCCGAAAAAAAGGGAAACAGGTAATTGGAAATGTAGGTCTGGCGAGTGGTGGGCAGGCTCAGGCTAATGGCGGGCCCGGCAGCCTGCAAATAAGCGTCATCATACCGAAAAACGTACTTGTCCGGCTCCCGGCTCAGCAACCCTACCAAGCGGTCATTGTCCAGCACCTGCGCAGAAATGGTTTTCATGAGCTGGTGCGCTTATTCAACGTGAGTTGCAGCCCGAGCACGTACAGCAGCCGAAGTAACGGCTGTAACCCGGGGTTTGCTTTACCTGCTTCTATCTGTTTGAGGGCGCGTAAGGATATGCCAGCCAGTTCAGCTACTTGCTCCTGCGTCATGAGAAGCTCGTAGCGCCGTATGGCAAGTAAACTACCCATCTGGTCAGATGAAAACAACGTAAGCGGTAATAAATTTTCCTCCATCTAAATGGGTATTATAATGCCCTAATAGGTAATAATTACGTCAATTTCTCCGTAAATATAACTATACTATTTTGAGGGGTATTATAATGCCCTGAAACTATCCTATCATTAAGAAGATTCACTTCCGCGCCTTCCACAGCTGTCGGAATGTTTTGGGGGCTACCTGCACGGCGTCGCGGCGCTTGCTCCAGCCTACCTGACCCAGCAGGCGGCTGAGTACCCAGTTTTTGGCGGCGGCCGGGGCCAGGTCCCACACCCAGCGGCGCTGCATGCCGTGCAGCCAGAGCGCAATGGCGCGGCGCTCCTCGGGGTCGGTGTAGCCCTGTTGCACGCTTTGCTGGCGGTTTTTGAGCAGCAGGTTGTGAATGGGGATTTTCACCGGGCACACCGAGGTGCAGGCGCCACACAGGCTGCTGGCGAAGCTCAGGTGCTTGTTCTCTTCCAGGCCCGAGAGGTGGGGTGTGATGACTGAGCCGATGGGCCCCGAATAGGTGGCCTCGTAGCTATGGCCGCCAATGTTCTTGTACACCGGGCACACATTCAGGCAGGCACCGCACCGAATGCAGTTGAGGGCTTCGCGCTGCTCGGGCTGAGCTAGCAGGTTGGTACGGCCGTTGTCGAGCAGAATGACGAACATTTCCTCCGGGCCATCCTTTTCCAGCGGCTGGCGCGGGCCGGTATAGATGGTATTGTACACCGTGAGCTGCTGGCCGGTGCCGCTGGTGCTGAGCAGCGGCCAGAACAAATCCAGGTCGCGTAGCCGCGGAATCACCTTTTCGATGCCCACAATGGCAATATGAGTGTGCGGAAACGTGGCCGACAGGCGGGCGTTGCCCTCGTTTTCGGTTACGCAGACCGCCCCTGTATCGGCCACCAGGAAGTTGCCGCCCGTGATGCCCACCTCGGCGGCCGTGTACTTGTCGCGCAGCAGGTGGCGGGCCGTGAGCACGAGTTCCTGAGCGTCGTCGGTGTGGGCGATGCCGAGGTGCTTGACGAAGATATCGGCAATATCGGCCTTGCTCAGGTGCATGGCCGGCGTGACGATGTGGTAAGGCCGCTCGCCATTGAGCTGCACAATGAACTCGCCCAAATCTGTCTCTACGGACTCGATTCCGCGCTTTTCGAGGTAGGCATTGAGGTGGATTTCCTCGGTGGTCATGCTCTTGGCCTTTACTACGGTGCGGGCCTGGCGGCGCTCCATAATTTGGCCTACTTCGGCTAAGGCCTCCGCCGCATCGCGCGCCCAAATAACCTTGCCGCCGCGTTTGGTGAAGTTTTCCTCGAACTGCAGCAGGTACTCATCGAGGTGATTGATAACCTCCGTTTTCAGGTAGGAAGCCCGACTGCGGGCCAGCTCGTGGTCGGCGTAGAAGCCCATGCCGGTGGTTACGGCCGCGTTGTACTTGCCAATGTTGAAGCGGATTTTGCGGCGGTGCTCCAGGTCGAAGGCCTTGCGGTCGGTATCAACCAGAAACTGGGCAGCTTTGGTGGGGGCAGGGGTGGCAGTCGGCTTCATAGCAATGGGGCGTCGGTGAAACAGAGTCAGACAAATATAAAAACCCGCCGGACCGGAATCGGTTCGGCGGGTTTCAGAAACGGGTAATAAACTGACGGCTATAAAAGAACGTCATGCTGAGCGCAGCCGAAGCATCTCTACCGCAGTGCTAATCCTGACGCAGGAGTTGGTTTGGCACTGCGGTAGAGATGCTTCGGCTGCGCTCAGCATGACGTTCTTTTCTAACAGCTAGGCTACTTCTTGTTCGAGTCTACCACGATGCGCTTGTCGCGGTTGGCGAGGTCCCAGGCGGTGTAGAACACGAGGCGGGCGCGCTTTTCCATCTGCGGAAACTCGATTTTCTCCACTTCGTCGCCCGCGGCATGGTAGTCGTCGTGCACGCCGTTGAAGAAGAAGGCTACCGGGATGCCGTGCTTGGCGAAGTTGTAGTGGTCAGAGCGGTAATAGAAGCGGTTGGGGTCTTCGGGGTCGTTGAAGCGGAAGTCGAGGTCTATTTTGGTATATTTCTCGTTCTGGGCCTGCACGATGGTGTGCAGCTCCGAGCTGAGCTTGTCGGAGCCGATAACATATACGTACTCCGGCTTGCCCTCATGGTCCTTGTCGGTGCGGCCCACCATATCGGTGTTCAGGTCGACTACCGTGTTTTCAAGCGGGAAGATTGGGTGGTCGGTGTAGTACTCCGAGCCGAGCAGGCCCTTTTCTTCGCCCGTTACGGCCAGAAACAGGATGCTGCGGCGGGGGCCGCGGCCTTCAGCTTTGGCTTTCTGAAAAGCCTGCGCCATTTCCAGCACCGTTACCGTGCCCGAGCCATCGTCGTCGGCGCCGTTGTGCACCTCGCCGTTGATGATGCCGATGTGGTCGTAATGGGCCGACAGAATCACCAGTTCGTCCTTGCGGTCGGTGCCTTCGAGGTAGCCCATCACGTTTTCCGTCACGAAATCCTCGTTTTTGCGCGCGGCCAGTACCGTGGCCTTAGCGGGCCGGAAAGGGCTCACGACCGGCTTGCCGGCCTGCGTTACGGCGGCGGCATACTTGGGTACCGTTTGGGCATTAGTGCCCAGCAGCTTGTAGCCAGCAGCCGGCGATACGAAGTAGGCCGTGGGCCGGGTGGTGCCGGGCTTGGCATCTTTGAAGGCAATACTGGGCCGGCTGATGTAGGGCGCCATGCGGGCGGCCAGCTTGCTGAAGTTGCTGTTGGGGTCGAAATCAACGAAGAACACCGAGCGGGCACCCTTTTGGGCGGCCATGGCCAGCTTGGCCCGATAATCCTGGCCCCATTTGCTGTTCTGGCCATCTTTGCCCAGCAGCGCGGTGCCTTTAGTGGTCTGGGGTTCGCCCAGCATAACCAACAGGTCCTTGCCCTTCACATCGCCCAGGCTGGCGTAGTCGGAGTAGCCGTCCTGCTCGATGCCGTAACCCGCAAATACGGGCTGGACGGCGGTAGGAGTAGCGAAACCCTGGCCCCCAAGGGCATAGAAATCGGTGAGCCACTTGTAGGTATCGGCTCCAATTTTAAGCGTGGCACCATCGGCCCAGCTGCCGCGCACCATGGTGAAGTGCTGAACGTAGGGGTTGTCGGAGTCTTTTACCGGACCCTGCAGGCCGAGGTAGGCGAACTGCTTGGCGAGGTAGTCGGCCGCCATTTTCTGGCCTTTCTCGCCGGTTTCGCGGCCCTCGTACGCATCCGAAGCCAGGATAGTGAGGTGCTGGCGCAGGTCGGCCTGGGTGATGGTTTCGGCGTAGGTGCGGGCTAGGTCGGCGGGGGCTGCCGCTGCGCTGGGAGTAGCCGCAGCAGTAGCGGCGGTGGCCGTAGCGGCCGAGCTGGCCGAGCCGAGCGGCTGCTGCGTAGCGCAGGAAGCGGCCGTGAAGCCTGCCGCCAGCAGATAGGCGAAATAGGATGGTTTGAGCATGGGTTTTTGGAGGGAGTTGGACGCTTGGATGGGTTGGGAAGCGGTGCCTTAGCCGTTTTTCACAATCAGCACCGACGCATAGGCGGCCACGCCTTCGCGGCGGCCCACGAAGCCGAGCTTTTCGGTGGTCGTGGCTTTGATGCTGACATCGTCGGCTTCAATACCTAGTACCTCGGCCAGCACACGCTGCATTTCGGGAATGTGGGGGTTGACTTTGGGCGCTTCCAGGCAGATAGTGGAGTCGATGTTGCCGATGCTATAGCCTTTCTCGCGCAACAGACGCGCAACTTCAGCCAACAGACGCTTCGAGTCTACGCCTTTGTACTGCGGGTCGGTGTCGGGGAAGTGGAAGCCGATGTCGCGCAGGTTGGCCGCGCCCAGCAGCGCGTCGCAGATAACGTGGATGAGCACGTCGGCATCGGAGTGGCCGAGGCCGCCGTGGGTGTGGGGCACCAGAATGCCGCCGAGCCAGAAGGGCAGCCCTTCCTGGAGCTGATGAACGTCGTAGCCGAAGCCAGTGCGGATTTTCATGGGGGAGAAGCGTTGAAGAACGGGCAAGTTACGGCTTCGGCCCAAAGCGGCCAGCGGGCCAAACCAAGCAGCTGAATAGGTAGCTCGTTAGCAGCCGGATCAGGTTGTGGGGGCAGCGGAAAACGGCTGCTTCATCAGCAGGCGGAAAGTGCAGGTTGCGGCCAGGGGAAAGTATATGCGGAATTATTTATGGAAACTCGTAACTCATTTAAAGTTTCCTGCGTACCTTTGCAGCATATTATGGAAATCAAAGACCGAATTCTGCAATCAGCCCTGCTGCTTTTTACCCGGAACGGGATAAAAAGCGTGTCGATGGACGACATTGCCTCTGACCTGGGTATCTCCAAAAAAACGCTCTACAAGTGGTTCGACAACAAGGATGACCTGGTTTCGGGCGTGATTGGCGGGCACCTGGACTGCGTGCAGGGCGAGTGCACCCACATTGCCAGCGAAGCCGAAAACGCCGTGGACGAGATGGTGCGGATAATGGAGTGGGCCAAGAGACATTTTTCGGAAGTGAACCCCAACACCATCCACGACCTGCGCAAGTACTATCCGGCCGCCTGGCAGCTCTTCCACAATCATAAAAACGAGTACATCCTCACCCAGATTCAGGCCAACCTGCGCCGGGGGGTGGCTGAGGGCCTCTACCGCCCCGACCTGGACGTGGAGGTACTCTCGCGCCTGCGTCTGGCCCAGATTGACGTGCTTTTCGACCCCGACATCTTTCCGCAAGCCCACTTTGAGCAGCCGCGCGTGCAAATGGCCTGCAACGAGCACTTTCTGCTGGGCATGGTCACGCTCAAGGGGCACAAGCTCGTCAATGTGTACCGCCACGTAACGGAAGAAGAATAGCGTTTTACCGCATAGGATTTTCGGCAAGCGTCTGAGCGCATCTAAGCGCTACGCACTGCCAACCAAGCACTAATACAGCAACTCCCGCTTACCTTTTATATGAAAAAGAACCTTCGCCTTTTGCTGCTGGCCGCCGGGCCGGGCTTGCTGGCCCCGGCCGGGGCCGCGCTGGCCCAAACGGCCCAACCTGCGCTGGGCACTACGCTCGATGCCACTTCGGGCACGCTGCCGCTGAGTTTGAAGCAGGCCATCGATTACGCCGTGCAAAACAAGTCGACGCTGCTGGCCACCCGCCTGGGCGAGCAGACGGCCAAGGCCAAAGTGGGCGAAATCCGGTCGGCGGGTCTGCCCCAGGTGAACGTGGCGGCCAATGTGGCCGACAACTTCAAGCTGCAGAAGAGCCTGGTGAATTTTGGGGCGCTGGGCGGTGGCGCATCGGCCACTACCCTGACCCCGGGAGATATTGCGGCGGCCCAGAATGGGCAGACGGTGAACCTGGGTACGGTAACGCTGCCCTCTGAGCCCATGCCGCCCCAGGCGTTTGCGTTCGGGCTGCAGTGGGCCGGCAACACCAGCGCCTCGGTGTCGCAGCTGCTGTTCGATGGTGCCTACCTCATTGGCCTGAAAGCGGCCAAAGTGTACGAGGAACTGGCCCAGAAGCAAACCCAGCAGGCCGAAATCGACGTGGTGGAGCAGGTGAGCAAGGCCTATTACAGCACTTTGGTAGCCCGCGAACGGCTGCAGTTGCTCTCGCGCAATGTGCAGCGCCTCGACACGCTGCTTTACCAGACCAACGAAACGTTTAAGGCGGGCTTCGCCGAAAAGCTGGATGTGCAGCGCCTGCAGGTGCAGCGCAACAACCTGGTAGTAGAGCAGCAGAAAGCCAGCCGCCTCACCGACCTGAGCGTGGCGCTGCTCAAGTTTCAGATGGGCCTGCCCCAGACCCAGACCGTAGCGCTGAGCGACTCGCTGAGCACGGCGCTGGTCGATGCCGGCTCGCTGCGCCGCACCTTGGGCGCCGCCAATTTTAACACCGGCGGCGGCGTGAGCGGCCTCGGCAGCGTGCCTACAGCGCCTGCCCTGGATTCGCCCAACAGTGCCGACCAGCGTGCCCAGGACCAGCAGACGGCCCTGAGCGGCGCGCGTACCGGGCAGCTGGCCGGCGCCATCAACTACAACAACCGCATCGAGTTCAGCACCCTCGAAACCCAGCAGGCGCTGGCCGGCCTCGACTTAGCCAACCGCCGGGCCGGTGCCTACCCACGTTTGCTGGCCACGGCGGCCTACGGCTTCTCGGGCTCGGGCCTCACCGCCGGCGACCTGTTTGCCTTCCGTGGACCCGACTCGCGCACTGGCAACGGCTTCTCGAACCAAAACTGGTTTGGCTTCGGCAATGTGGGCCTGAGCCTGCAGATTCCGGTGTTCGACGGCTTCCGGCGCAAGTACCTGGTGCAACAGTCGCGCATTCAGCAGCAAACCATTGAGCGGGGCTTCGAAACCCTGCGCCAGAGCATTGATTTGCAGGATGCCCAAAGCCGTACCAGCCTCATCAACGCCCTCGACGTGCTCGATAACCAGCGCGCCAACCTAAGCCTGGCCGAGGAAGTGTCGCGCGTATCGCGCATCAAGTT
Source organism: Hymenobacter lapidiphilus (assembly GCF_013377885.1). GTDB lineage: Bacteria > Bacteroidota > Bacteroidia > Cytophagales > Hymenobacteraceae > Hymenobacter > Hymenobacter lapidiphilus. The sequence continues at coordinate 11,629 of NZ_JABKAU010000043.1, read as the reverse complement.
TCAGGAGGGCGTAGGTGCCAACCTGGAGGTGATTTCGGCCGAAACCGGCCTGCGTGAGGCCCAGACCAACTACTACGCCGCCCTCTACGACGTGCTGGTTGCCAAAGTCGACCGCGACAAGGCTACCGGCGAGCTGTTCCGCAAAGCGTCTAATTAATTCAAGCTGTTAGCTAAGAGCCAGTAGCTGTTAGCTTTTCCCCAACGACTCCATTCCTCTGTTATATGCGTCCTCTCTCTTTCCTGAAAGCTAACAGCTATCAGCTAACGGCTATCAGCTTACTATTCCTCGCTTCCTGCGGCGCCAAAGATCCGGCGGCGGAACTTGCCAAGCTCAAGCAGGAGCAGGCTACCAACCAGGCCAAAATATCGGAACTGGAAGCCAAAGCCGGCCCTTCGGAAGCCGAAGTGGCCCTGCAGGCTACGCCCGTGTCGGTTATTAAGGTGGCCAATGAGGACTTTAAGAGCTACCTCGAAGTGCAGGGCCGGGTCGATTTCGACCAGAACGCCACCGTATCGGCCCGCGCGGCCGGCACGCTTACCACGCTTAATGTGAAGCGCGGCGACCAGGTGCGCAAGGGCCAGACGCTGGCCACCGTAGATGGCTCGGTGCTCGATGCCAGCGTGGCCGAGCTAAAGGTGCGTATGGACCTGGCTAAGGTGATTTACGAGAAGCAGAAGCGCCTCTGGGACCAGCAGATCGGTACCGAAATCCAGTTTCTGCAGGCCCGCAACAACTACCGGGCGCTCCAGAGCAACCTGTCCACCCTTAACCGGCAGCGCGAGCTGTACCGGGTAGTAGCGCCCTTCAGCGGCACCGTAGATGACGTGCTGCCCAAGCTGGGCGAAACCGTAGCCCCCGGCGCGCCCGTGGTGAAGCTGCTCAGTAACAGCGGCAGCGGCAAAATCGTGGTCGATGTATCGGAAGCCTACGCCAACAGCATCAAGGTAGGCGACAAGGCGCTGGTTACCATTCCCGACCTCGGCGAAAGCGACCTGGCTGCCACCGTGCGCGTCGTGACGAGCACCATCAATCCTACCAGCCGAACCTTCACCATCGAGCTGCGCCTGGCCGACCCCGGCAAAGCGGGCCGCCTGCGCCCCAACATGGTAACCAACGTGCGCATTCTCAACTACAACCGCCAGAACGCCACCGTACTGCCCGTTGACCTGGTGCAGCGCGACGAGCAGAACAGCTACGTACTGGTAGTGGACGACAAAGGCGGCAAGAAAGTAGCCGCCAAGCGCATCATCAAAGTAGGCAACACCTACAACGGCAAAGTTGAAGTAACCGAGGGCCTGCAAACCGGCGACCAGGTGATTTCGGCCGGCTACCAGAGCCTGAACGAAGGACAGAGTATTAGCTTATAGCTGAGAGCCGTTAGCTGTTGGCTTTCGTTCAAGTTACCCGTTCCGTTTTCTGCTGATTTCATCTTGCAGTTTCTTATGAAGAACTACAAAGAGCTGAAGGTGTGGCAGCGGGGGCTAGAAATAGTAGCCGCAACCTATGAGTTGGTTCGCCAGCTACCCCGGGAGGAAACTTACGGGCTGCGAAGTAAGATGACTCGGGCGGCGGTTTCTATTCCTTCCAACATTGCCGAAGGCAGTAGCCGGACCAGCGAAAAAGAGTACAGGCACTTTTTAGAAATAGCGTTGGGCTCCTGCTTCGAACTGGATACGCAACTCATCGTTGCCGTTCAAACGCAACTATTGACTCTTCCTGCTGACTGCTTGTTAGCCGGTTTGTTGGAGGAGGAGATCAAAATGCTGCATGGCTTTATCAGCCGGCTCACAACGAACGAAAGACCAACATCCTAAGCTCCATCAGCCGGCCACACCGGTCGGCTGGTATCCCAAGACAAGCTAATAGCTAACAGCTATCAGCTAATAGCTCAAAACAGCCATGCAGGACACCGGAAAAGAATTCGGACCCACCAGTTGGTCCATCGATAACAAGACGACGATTTATATCATCACGCTGATTTTGTGCCTGATGGGTATTTTCGCCTACATCAAGCTCGGCAAGGAGAAATTCCCCGACATCGTGATTCCGCGCATTATCGTGGCCACGATTTACCCCGGTACTTCGCCCACCGACATCGAGAACCTGGTGACGCGCCAGCTCGAAAAGGAGATTAAGAGCGTGAACGGGGTGAAGAAGATTTCTTCGACCTCGAACCAGGACTATGCCATCGTGGACGTGGAGTTTAGCTCCGGCGTCGACGTGCAGTACGCCAAGCAGCTTATCAAGGACGCCGTGGACAAGGCCAGCTCCGAACTGCCCAACGACCTGCCCTCGCCGCCCACCGTGCAGGAAGTAAACCTGTCGGAGCAGCCCATTATGAACATCAACCTGGCCGGCAACATGCCCGTCAGCCAGCTGAAAAAGTACGCCGACGACTTCCAGGACAAGATTGAGGCCCTACCCGAAATCACCCGCGTGGATATCATCGGTGCCCTCGACCAGCAAGTGAACGTGGACGTGGACCTGAACCGGTTGCGGGCTTCGCGCCTGAGCTTCTCGGATATCAGCGCTGCTATTGCCCGCGAGAACGTGACCATTTCGGGTGGTACCGTGGACGTGGGCAACCAGAAACGCGCCGTGCGCGTGGCCGGCCAGTATGTGCGGGCCGAAAACATTGCCAACATCCAGCTCAAAAACCTCAACGGCTCGGCCGTGCGCCTCGGCGACATTGCCACCGTTACCGACGGCTTCAAGGACCGGGAGTCGTTTGCCCGCCTCGATGGCAAGCCGGCCGTAACGCTGAACGTAGTGAAGCGCCAGGGCGAAAACCTGATTGACGCCTCCGACAAAATCAAAGAAATCATTGCTGAGGCGGAGCTGACGCTGCCCCAGGAGCTGACCATCACCGTTACCGGCGACACCTCCAACGACACCCGTGTAACGCTCCACGACCTGATCAATACCATCATCATCGGCTTTATCCTGGTAACGCTGATTCTGATGTTCTTCATGGGCACCACCAACGCCCTGTTCGTGGGTCTTTCGGTGCCGCTGAGCATGTTTTTGGCTTTCGTGCTGCTGCCCACGCTCGATTTCTCGCTCAACATGATTGTGCTCTTCGCCTTCCTACTGGCGCTGGGAATCGTGGTGGACGACGCCATTGTGGTGATAGAGAACACCCACCGGCTGCTGCACGAGCACCCCGAACTGACCACGGCCCAAGCCGCCAAGTACGCTGCCGGTGAGGTATTTATTCCGGTACTGGCCGGTACGCTCACCACCGTAGCGCCGTTCGTGCCGCTCATGTTCTGGCCCGGCATTGTGGGCTCGTTCATGTTCTACCTGCCCGTTACCCTTATTCTGACGCTTATGTCGTCGCTCATCGTGGCCTTCATTATGAACCCGGTGTTTGCCGTGAGCTTCATGGAGCGCGAAGACCACCACACCGGCGAGAAGCCAAAGTGGGACCGGCCGCTGTCCATTGCCATTGGCATTATGGTGGCCATTGCCATCGGCGGCTTCCTGTTCGGCTCGACCTTCCTGGGCAGCCTGATGCTGACGCTGGCGGTGCTCGTAATTCTGAACCGCTTCGTGTTCGTCCACCTGATTGCCGGTTTCCAGACCAAGGTGTTGCCGCGCTTCCAGGATGCCTACGGCCGCCTCGTGGACTGGGCCATCTCGTGGCCGAAAGCCATTATGTTCAGTATGGTGGTGTTGTTTGTGGTGTCGATTGTCGCTATCGGTGCCCGCAGCCCTAAAGTGGACTTCTTCCCCAAAGGCGACCCTAAGTTCATTTATACCTACCTGAAAATGCCGGTGGGTACTCGCGTGGCCGTAACCGACTCAGTGGCCCGTATCCTCGAAAAGCGCATCTACGGCGTTATCGGCAAGGATAATCCTGATGTGGAATCGGTGATTACCAACGTGGCCATTGGTGCCGCCGACCCCGGCGAAGCTTCGGCCGCCGGTACTTCGCAGTCGAACCTGGCCAAAGTGGCCGTGGCTTTCAAGGAGATGAGCGACCGGACTGGACCGGCAACGGCTGGCTACATGGACAAAATCCGGGAGGTGGTAAAAGGCATTCCGGGCACCGAAATTTCGGTGGACCAGGAAAGCAGCGGCCCGCCCACCGGCAAGCCCATTGCCATCGAGGTATCGGGTGATGACTATCCGACGCTCATCGCGCTCAGCAAGAACGTAACCAGCTATATCGACTCGCTCAACATTGGCGGTATCGAGCAGCTGCGCTCGAACCTGGAAGACCGCAACCCCGAAATTGCCGTCGACATCAACCGGACCCGCGCCAACCGGGAGGGCATCAGCACGGCCCAGATCGGGATGGAGGTGCGCACGGCCATCTACGGTACCGAGGCCAGCAAATTTAAAACCTCCGACGACGAGTACCCGATTCAGGTGCGTTACGCCGAGCCTTACCGCTCCGACATCGACGCCATCCTGAACTCGCCGCTCACCTTCCGCGACGCCACGGGCCTGGTGCGCCAGGTACCCATCGCCTCGGTAGCCGATGTGCGCTATGGCACGACCTACGGCGGCATCAAGCGCAAAGACGTGAAGCGGGTGATTACGATTTCCTCGAATGTGCTCGGTGGTTTCACCGGCCCCGACGTGGTGCGCCAGATCGAAACCTCGCTCCGCTCGTTCCCGGTACCGCCCGGTTACACCGTGAAAATGGGCGGCGCCCAGGAAGACCAGAAGGAAACTTCCGACTTCCTCGGCATTGCCGCCGTGGGTGCCATCGGCCTCATCTTCCTTATTCTAGTGATGCAGTTCAACTCCGTTAGCAAGCCGATTATCATCCTGGCCGAAATCATCTTCTCGGTTATTGGGGTGCTGCTGGGCCTGGCCATTACGGGCATGAATATTAGCATCGTGATGACGGGCGTGGGTATCATTGCCCTGGCCGGTATCGTGGTGAAAAACGGTATCCTGCTCGTTGAGTTCACCGACATGCTGCGCAGCCAGGGCATGCCCTTGCGCGAAGCCATCGTGCTGGCCGGCCGTACCCGCCTCAACCCGGTAATCCTCACGGCCACGGCCGCCACGCTGGGCCTGATTCCGCTGGCTATCGGCCTGAACGTCGACTTCTACGAGCTCTTCAACTCGGGCAGCCCCAACGTCTTCATCGGTGGCGAGTCGGTTACGTTCTGGGGTCCGCTGGCCTGGACCATCATCTTCGGTCTGGTATTCGCCACGCTCATCACGCTGGTGGTAGTGCCGGTGATGTACCTGATTACCGAAAGCCTGAAAATCCGCATCAAGGGTGAGCCCGAGGTGATGGCCGATCAGGAGGAAATTGACGCGGCCACGCCGCCCATTTTAGCTAAGTACTAAGGCAGGGAAAGCTCCGGATGGATTCAGGTCTTTCCAGAGCTTTTTTTTCTCGTGCTCTTGCAACCATTGCTACCGCTTCCGGACTCCTTCGCCCGAACGGGCGCGGGAGGCTCTGCCTCTGCCTCTGGTTCCGTTCCGTTTTCTTTATTTCTGTTGGCTCGTTTCATGTACGCCTCCACCACTACCGCTCCCAAAACTATTCAGCAGCAGGTGCTGCGCATCATCAGCAAGCGCAAGGCTATTAAGGCGCGCCGCCTGCGCATTGGGTGCAACCTGAGCCGCGAGCTGGGCTTCGACACCGTTGATGTGGTTGATATCATTCTGGAGTTGGAGCGCAACTTTCATATCGTTATCCCCGACGAAGTGCCGCTGACAACCGTTGGCGACTTCGTGAACTACGTTGTCAGCCACACGCCTACGGAGGCCCAGGCCGCGTAGTTTGTTAGCTGTTAGCTGTTAGCTGTTAGCTGTTAGCTGTTAGCTGTTTGGAAATTCCTGCCGCGCCGATCAAAAGAAAGGCCCCGCACTCAATCGAGTGCGGGGCCTTCTGCGTTTTTTCAGCTAACAGCTAACAGCTAACAGCTAACAGCTAACGTACGTTACCGCCCGTATCCCCACCGGCCGGACGGTCGTGGGTCGAGAAGTTGGGCTCGCGGCTGCTGTCGGTAGTATTGGCAGCTACGTCGGGCTGAGTGGCAGCAGGGGTGCCGGTGGTCTGGGTAGTAGTGGGCTTGTTGGCCTCTGAACCCATATTGCCCATCTGCCCCATGGTCGAAACCGCGGTTTCGGTTTTCGAATCGGAGCTGGTCCAGGGCTGGTCGTCAGTATCCTTTACCAAGGTGGGGCGGGTGTTCTCCCACTCGGCAAACCGGGTCAGCTCGTCCTGGATAGTCGTGCTGAACCAGGCAACCAGTGCCACATCGTCGAGCAGGCCCAGCACCGGGATGAAGTCCGGAATCAGGTCTATAGGGCTCAGAAAGTAGATGGTAACGGCTACTGCGGCCACTACAGTGGTAGTAGGCAGGCCGGTATATTCGCCCGACGCCGATAGTTTGATAAGCCGGAACATGGTCTGCATGGTTTCCCAGGCCTCGTGGGCAATAGAGCCCATGTCCTTCTTGCTGCTGGCTTTATCGTACGCGTCAGTCAGCAACTGCTTCATTCGCGTAGGCTTTTTAACGTATTCCTCAGCCTTGCCGAGGAATTTCTTGAACAGAGGCGAAGAAGCTACGTCCTGTCCTTGAGGGTCTTGCTTATCCATGGAAGCGCAATAAAATAGAAAGGGAGGGTACCGGCCCAAGTGCCGGTGTTGTGCTATACTCTATCAGGCCAAAATGGTTTTAGCCACTTCCTGCACATGCTGCCCCGGTCAATTGCAGCACCGGTTACCGGTAACAGCCGCGCCCCGTCGGGAAGGACGGGGCGCGGCGGTAAGCAGGATATGGAATCGGGGGATGCCTAGCGGTCGACGCGGCCGGCGGCGTAGAAGTTGCGGCTATAGTAAGCCTGCTGCAGCGAGCTAACCATTACGCCGCCATTGGTAGCAGCGTGGGCAAACTTGTTGTCCTTGAGGTAAATGCCTACGTGGTAGATGGGCTGGCCCGGACCCCGGCGAAAGAATACCAGGTCGCCGGTCTGCATCTCGTCCTTATCAACGCGCTTAACGGTGCCGAACATGGAGCGCGAGCTGCGCTGCAGCGTGAGGCCGTACACCTCCTTAAATACACGGGTAACAAAGCCGGAGCAGTCGGTGCCACTTTTGCTGCTGCTGCCATAGCGGTAAGGCGTGCCCAGCCAAGAGGCTACGGTCGCCAGCAGCGACTTGTTTTCGTTGTAATCAGTCTCGATACCCAACCGCTCGGCTACCTTATCGTAGGCCGCCGAGTCGGCGTTCGACAGGGTGCGGGCGTTGTCGCCTTCATCGGCGGGCAGCAAACCGCCTAGTAGGGAGGCTTGTTGGGAAGAAGCAACCACTAGGTTGCCAGACGCGGCGGGGGCTTGCTCGAATAAAAAGGAGAGGACCATGGCGGCCGCGGCGAGGCAATAGAGGATGCTGTTTTTCATTGTCCGTCGGGAAGGTGCTGGCAGTATTGGCGGAAAGGCCCGTACTGCTCCAAAAGATGTTCGTTACTCGATAGGCAACCGGAAATCCGGATGGCAAAAGCGAAAAATAAGACACTAGCCCACTGCTTTTCCGGACTGGCCGGACAGAGGCGTGGAGTAAAGCTAGGTCCAAACAGACCGAACGACCAAGAAAAAAAACAGTTAAAAACAAATTTTCCTGTTATAGGTCAATTTATTTTGCAAATAGTCTTGCAACCGGCCCAACTCGGGTGGGTGATATTGCGTACATCTCGCCCTTTCCTTTCTTCTCCATACTGCCTTATGCAGGTAGCGCGCATCGTAGAAAACTCGCCCTTCGCCCGGTTGGCCCGCCTGAAACTGGCGGTGCCCAATGTGGCTATGGTACTGGGCCGTAGCATTCACCTGAGTGGCGTTACGCGCGAGGAGTTTCTGCGCGACCCGTTCTGGGTGGCGCACGAGATGGAGCACATCCGGCAGTTTGAGCAGCATGGGCGGCTGGGGTTTCTGGTGCGCTACCTGTGGGGCTGGGCCCGTCACGGCTACTACCACATCCCGTTCGAGATAGACGCCCGCACTGCCGCCGAGCGCGATGCCCACCACTACGCCCAGGGCCAGCCGCTGCCCTCTGCCGCCGAGCGCCACGCTACACCAAAGGTGAAATAGGCAGCTGCCGGATCAGTGCAAAAGGGCGTCATTCAGAGCAAAGCGAAGAATCTCGCGTGCTAATCGTTGGAGCATTACTGCAACGTAGGCACGCGAGATTCCTCGCTTTGCTCTGAATGACGCCCTTGTTCATTCAATCATTCACCAATTTGCTCACTGGCTAGAGTGCTGCCAGTCGGCCGCCATCGACAGCCAGCGTGGTGCCGTTGATGAAACTGGCTTCGGAGGAGGCCAGGAAGCAGACGGCGGCGGCTATTTCTTCGGGTGTGCCCACCTGGCCGGTGATTTTCTCTTTGCCGCTTTTCACGTTGGGGTTGCTCCAGAGCATGGGCGTATCCACGGCCCCGGGTGCCACCGAATTAACCCGGACGTGGGTATGCGGAATTTCCTGGCTCAGGCCCCGCACAAAGGCATCCATGGCTCCCTTGCTGGCGGCATACGGCACCACGTTGGGCGTAGTCTGGAAAGAGTGGACTGAGCTGATGGCCACGATGGCCCCGCCCTGCATATGGGGCAGGCAAAGCTGCGTGAGCCGGAACAAGGCGCGCAGATTGACATTCATCAACTGGTCCCAATCTTTGGGGTCGAGCTTGGCGATGGGGTCGAAGGTCATCATGGCGGCGTTGTTGATGAGTACATCGATGCGGCCCCACTCTTTGATGGTTCGCTCCACAGCCCGCTTCAGGTCGGCATCTTTGCCCACGTCGCAGCGGATGAACAGCGCCTGCCCACCAGCTTGCTCTACCAGCGCCACCGATTCCTGTCCTTCCTCTTTATTGCGGCCAATGATGACCACACGGCCTCCTTCGCGGCCCAGGCGCACGGCCGTGGCCCGCCCGATGCCGGAGGTGGCACCGGTAACGAAGCATACTTTGTCCTGAAAACGGCGGCTCGGGGCGGTAATAGGGGTGAAGGGCATACGCAGCGGAGGCAGTGGAAATAATACTGTCCCAACGGATACTCCGGCCGGATGTTTGGTGCCACGTTGCCGGTGCCGGCCAAAACACCTCTGCCAAATGGCAACTCTAGGAGGCCGTTTCACGAATACTATACAATAGGCCCGGGTTCGCCCGCTGGCAATACATCCATTTTAATCTCCTTTTGCTATGAGTACTTCAAAAACCAATCAGCCCGGCGATGCAGCCGGCAAGCACGTTGCCTTCACGCCCGCCCACCCCGAGGCCGGCAGCTCTTCTTCGTCCAGCAGCCAATCAGCCAGCGGTAACGCCCGCAGCCAGCACGACTCGGCCAACAGCCAGCCGACCGGCACCTCCAGCCAGCAGGCCAGCGGCCAGACAGATGGGCTGGAAGCCAAAGCCAAAGACTGGTTCAACCAGCAGCAGTGGTTGCAGAATGTTGATGTGAATCAGCTTTCCAAGCAAGTGAAAGACCTGGGCTCGAAGGCCGTAGAGCAGGTAAATCGGCTCAGCCCGACCCAGAAAGTAGTGGGTGGTGCCCTGTTGGTTAGCGGTTTAAGCTGGTTGGCACTGCGCTCCACGAGCAACAAGCGTAACAGTGCTTCTGCCGCCTCCGATGATGCTCATGACGATAATAGCTGGAAGCCGAGCAGCGAATCGGTGTACCGGGGGCATAAAACGGATGCCTGATTAGCGCGTAGCGGGTAACTCGCTTCCTACGCTTTATAGCAGGAGCTACAGCACCCGTTTTGTTCGTTTCCCCAGTCTTCTTATATAACGTCAGGCCTCTGTCGTTGCTGCTCCGGCAACAACGGCAGGGGCCTGACGTTTTTGTGCGGCGTTCCGCTACGCGTACTGCCGCCGCTAACGGGCGGCTTAGGGCTGCTCTAGCAGCCGTACGTGGCGCAGGCCGCCGCTACGCAGCTCCAACCACTGGCGCAGCCGCTGGGCTTCGGGCAGCGGCAACGGCCGGCGGCTGCGCAGGGCTACCACTACCACCGTGTCGGCCTTGAGCGAGTCGGTGGCGGGCTGGATGAGGGCGCTGATGCCCAGCTGCCTTACCAGCGGATGCTCAATCTGCACCTCGCGCAGCAGCAGCGAATCGGCAGGCAGTCCCGTCGGGATGATGGTAGCCGCCACCATACGCCGCAACCGCCGGGCAATCCGGTCGTCGTAACTGGCCAGCGTCTGCTCGCCCAGGCTGCGCACGTCTTCCAGCAAGCTCAGGCGTAACGAACGAGAATCAGCCGAGTCGAGGCGGCCCAGGCCCTGGCGCACAATCAGGCGGGCGTCGGGCAGGCTGTAAGCCGGCAGGCGGGCTTTCAGGCCACGAAGCTGCTCCGGTGAGAGTGTCTGGCCAGCCAGCAGCACATTTATAGTTCTGGTTTCAGGGCTTAGCCGGCGGGTAACGACATAGGAGTTGGTCTGGTTGAACTGCTCCTCTACAAAGCGCTGGGCATTTTGGGTGAACACCGTGCGGCGCACAATGCGGGCGGCCAGATAGACGCTGGGTACGGCCGTGAGCAGGGCCAGGCCCCACACCGCGAGCTGCACGCGGCGGGCACGCGCGCTGTCGGTAAACGTGGCCCTTGGAATGGGCAATATCCGCACTACCAGTAGCGTAGCCAGTACAATAAACACGCAGTTGATGGAGTATAGGTAGAGGGCCCCGAACATATATTGCCACTGCCCCATCGCCAAACCATAGCCTGCTGTGCATAGCGGCGGCATCAGGGCAGTGGCAATGGCCACGCCGGGCAGCACGTTGCTTTTCTCGCGCCGGGTGAGGGCCACGGCTCCGGCCGCCCCCCCAAACAGGGCAATCAGCACATCCCAGGTGGTGGGCACGGTGCGGCCCAGTAGTTCGGTGCCGGCGTCGGTGAGGGGCGTGAGCCAGAAGTAAGTCGCCGATACCAGCAGGCTGATAACCGTGGCCAGCAGCAGGTTGGAAAGCCCCCGCTGAATAATTTCGACCCGCACAGTAGCCGCCCCAAACCCAATACCCACGATAGGGCCCATCAGCGGCGAAATCAGCATGGCCCCAATTACCACGGCCGTCGAGTTGACGTTGAGCCCCACCGAGGCTACCAGAATGGCGAACATGAGTACCCACAGGTTGGTACCCCGGAACACCAGGCCCTCCTCCACATCCTGGACAATGTCGGTAGGTGTACCCATGTCCTGGGTCAGGTCGAAGCGCCGACGCAGCCAGCGGAGCAGCACAAAAATCATTGTTTAGGGCTAAGGGGCGACAAGAGGCGTAGCATCCAAAAGAGCTACTGTAAGCGCTAGAGGGCTACTTTGAAAGTCAGGGTTTTATCGGCGTACGCCTGTAGCTCGGCCAGCTCGCGGGCAATACGCTGTTGCCAGCCCGTTACCAGCGCGGGGTTCTTGTAGGTTTCACTGTCGTAGGCATCCTGCAACAGCTGGCTCTCGGAGTGAAGCTGGCGGAACAGGGTTTCGTGTTTTTGCTGCAACTCGCGCGTGTTGGCGGCCTGTTCGCCCAGCTGCCGCACAAATCGGCGGGCGAACAGCTCCGTAATATCAAAGTGCACCTGCTCGTGGGCCAGTACCAGCGAATCGGTGGCCGAAGGCTTGAAGTAGGAGTCGGGGCAGCTGAAGTAGGTTTCGACCGTGAGCCGGACCTTGC
>NZ_JABKAU010000042.1 GCF_013377885.1 Hymenobacter lapidiphilus | reverse complement strand
GGTAGGGCCGTCATCAAAAAGAGGAGGCCGCATCAGTGCGGCCTCCTCTTTTTGATGACGGCCCGGCTCCGCTTACCGGAAGCAGCACCAAAGCATTTGTGCAGGGCCAGTTACTGGCCCGCCAACTCAGCTGGTGGGGCCGTTGTCTACCTTGGCCTCAATGGTCGTCTGCACGCTGGCTGCTACGGCCGAGAGCAGATCGTAGCCGGTGGCTTGCTCGATGGCGTTTACGCTGGTGCGGTAAGTGCCCCAGGTAGTGCTGATGCTGTTATCGTTGGGGGTGTCGATGGCAATAACCCGGGTGCTGGTCGTTACGCGGGCAGCATCGTTGGTGCCTACGGGCAGTACCACCACTACTTTCCAGCAACGAGCCGGCACGGTTACGCGGCCCTGGTCGAGGGTGGTTTTGTAGCCGGCCGAGCCGGTACCGCCCTTGCCGTAGCTGCCGGTGATGATGTAGAGTTCGTTGCCCGCGTTTACGAGCGTGCGGCAGTAGTTCTCCAGATTGGCCCAGGCCCGCTGGTTGTTGTTGGGGGCCTGCGGCATCATGTTGGTCATCAGGAAAGTGGCCGAGTTATCGGCTACCGAGCCGGTGCGGTCGGCTGAGGGGGCATTGTGGCCGCGGTCGAAACCCGAACCCGTGTAGCTGCTGCTGGTAACGCGGTACCAGCCGCTGGGCAACGAGTTATCGGAAGCGAAATTATCCTGGCGCGGGGTGCTGCCGAGCCAGGCGCTGCTCAGGTGCCAGCTTACCCAGTTGGGCGTACCCCGGTCGCGGTGGTACGACATGCTGAACTGGGACTTGTTGACGAGGTAGTTCCAGTAGAAGCTGGTATTGGCCTGCGCACCGCTGGGGTTGCCCAGAGCCATATTGTTGTCGCGGGTAGCAGTAACGGCATCGGCCACTTGCGAGCTAATGGCAGGGCTGGCGGGTTCCACGGCTTCTTTGGAGCAGGAAACTGCCAGGCCGGTGAGCAGGGCCAGGCCCAGCATGCGAGAGAGGGTACGCGACATGAGATGGTTGTGAAGAAGTGGGAGAGAACTGAGGAACACAAAGTTGGCACATCATTCTGGTGGAGATGTTACCGCTATATTATCATTAATCTCTAGCCAACTGCCCTGCTACGTATACCCACGCGAAAAGCCCCGCTGGCCTGCAACCAACGGGGCTTTCCGGCTTTCATAGCCATCAATCAAACGAATAGTACACCTAAATAACCTTTGCGCGCCAGCCTGTCAACCAGAGCCAGCCGCCAGCTTAGCGGCCCTGCGTGAGCACCAGCCGCTGCCGGCCTACCAGATGGCCGGCGGCATCGTTCACAATGGCCTGGTACACGCCGGCTCCCAGATTGGGAACCGTTGCTTCCATGGCGTTGCGCAGCGGCTGCCGGCTTACCAATGCCCCCTGCATAGAGTAGAGCAACAGCTCGTACCCTCCTTCGGGCAACCCCGATAGGCCTCCGATGCGCAGCTGACTGCCGGCCGGAGCCGGATTAGGATACAGTACCAACGCTGCGGCCGGGGCCCGGCGCGTTACGGCCACCACTGCCGAGTACGTTTCGGTACCATCAAGATCGACCTGGCGGAGTCGGTAGTAGAGCAAACCAGCCGGGAGCTGGGCCGCAGCGGCATCGGTGAGATTGTAGGTCCGGTTGCCGGCGCTGTTGCCCGCAGCCTGCTGCCGCCCCACGGCCACAAAACCACGACCAGCCTGTGCCGAGCGCTCTACTTCGAAGTACGAACTGTTCAGTTCAGCAGCCGTTTCCCAGCTAACATCAACGGCCAGACCGTTGGCGCGCGCCCCAAAGGCCGTCAACTGCACGGGCAGCGGGCCGGTAGGCCGAACAATAGTGGTGGGGAAGCCGGTGGGCCGGTCTTCGGCGAAGGCAAAGTAGATGCGGGCATCATTCAGCACCGCCACACCGGTGGCCAGCTCTACTTCCACCCAATCAAAATCCTGGGTGGTCAGGAAGGTCACCTCAAACTGTCCGCCCGCCAGCAGCTCCAGATCAAGCAGGCTGCTGCCCGTGGCCGTTTCGACCAACGTACCACCATTTGCGCCGCTGTACGTTCTGATGCGAATGTTGGAGAGTACGTTGGCATCGACCAAGCCAGTGCCCAGGCCCAGCCGTACGCCAGCCAGGTTGCCTGCTTTACCGGGTGCGTCGAGGCGCAGCTTCAAGCGGGGAGCAGTCAGCACTTCCAGCAGGCTGCCTACGGTAGCAAAGTTGCCTGTCAGGTTGTTATCAGCCGCCAGCTGCGGATTACTGATGAGACCTGCGGTGCCACCCACCTGGAAGTTGTTGGCTGGGTTGGCAAACGACGAAAGCCGGGGCTCCTGGTCGCGGAACGTGCTGGGCGTTACGCCGAAGCCGTAATAGATCCGCAGATTATTGAGCAGATCCACCACGCTGGTGCGCTGCAGCTCTACCCGGTCGAAAGGCTTGGTAGTGGTAAAGCGCACCACCGACTGGCCATTGGGTAGCACCTCCAGCTGCAGCAGGTCGCGGCCGCTGGCCTGCTCCTGCTTCACGCCTCCTTGGTACGTAGTAATACGCAGCTTATCGAGCACGCTTACATTGAGCAGGGTTCCCGAGCCCAGCACAAAGCCCGCTACGTAGCCAGCCGGGGCCGGGCCCTCAAGCTGGGCTTGCAGGGTGTTCGGGCAGCTCACGCCGACTAGAGCGTTGAAGGTAGCAAAGTTGGTCAGGTCGTTATCAACGGTGTTTTCGGGGTTGCTTACCCCACTGTTCACGCATACGGTAAGGCCGTTGTCGTCCTTTACCTCCGTGCTGTAGTTGGCGGTGGTCGGGTTATCGAAGCGCGTAACTAAACCTTCCGTTGTATCAATCACATTGGCATCGATGGCGTAGGCGTAAAGAACATCAAGCTCATAGCCTAGAGAAAGCAAAGAACCGGCCTCCAGCTCAATCTGGTCGAAAGGCTTTGTAGCAACAAATTCAAGTCGAACGGCCCCGCTTTCTTCCCCTAAAACTGTCTGTACCAAGGTAGCTGCTACCGTAAAAGACTCCTGATTGCTTGAGTTTAGCAATGTCCGCAACACTATCCGGGGAGCTAAACCTACGTTGAGTCTGATTATGTCCAGCAAATTGCCCTTACGCCGCACAACCACGCCAGCACGATAGTTTTTAGGGGCCTGCTGGGCCATATTCATACGTAGCTTGACGGCATTGCCCAACAGCGAGATAGAAGGCACATCGATAGTAGCCGCCGAACTGAAATTTCCATCAGCGGCCAGTTCAGGATTTTTAACATCGCCAAAACAGGTCGTGACGCTGGCAAGACCAACGCCGATGGTGGAGCAGGTCCGGATAACATTGGTACCGCTGGCTCCACCAGCCGAGTAGATGGGCGCACTGGCTGCCGAAACAGTTTGAACAGCCGCGAGCAGGAGCGCGGCCAACAGCACCAGCAGGCGAATGCCGCGCCAGGTGCCGAATGAGTAGAGAGCAGACATAAGCAGCAAGTAATAAGTTGACAGCCATGCGTATGCAGGCCTGCTACTTAATGCCAACTACCCGGCCATCTCTGTTTCTACCACCTTGTCCTTTGACTATCAATATATTAAGGGCATTGTAAGTTTTACCTATTGTTCCAATACGAGAAAAACCATCCCTAACCGGGACTTTTTGGTAAGCCGGCTATTCCCGCTTATACTCGCACTTATAATTGCTCCGCTCTTCTCCTTCCCCGAAAACAACCTTCCCAGGATTAGAATGCTCCCACAGTCCTGCTAGCTCTCAAAGACTTGCAGCCTAGGCGCGTTCTTGCCTTTTCCCCTGTCTATGAGCTCCACTTCTATTTCGATTTTTATTGTTGAGGACAACGACTGGTATGCCGAATTATTGGCCTACAAGCTCACGCAGAACCCCGATTACGTTGTCCGTCGTTTTGCTACTGCCCAGTCGTGCCTCGATAGCCTAAGCGAGCCGCCCGATATTATTACGCTCGATTATGCCTTGCCCGATGGCCGGGGCGATGAGGTGCTGCGCCGGCTTAAGGAGCGCCTGCCAGACGTAGCCGTAATCGTTATTTCGGCCCAGGAGGATATTCGTACGGCCGTCGGGCTGCTACAGCAGGGCGCCTACGAATACCTGGTGAAAGACGAGGAAACCGCCGACCGACTCTGGTTTACGGTGAGCAATATTGTGCAGCAGCTGGCCCTGCGCCGTGAAAACACCCAGCTACGCAAGCAAATCGGTCAGAAATACGATGCGCGGCGGGCCATCCGGGGCCACAGCCCGGCCATGCGCCAGCTGTTCACCCTCATCGACAAGGCCGCTCGCACCAATATCACCGTGTCTATTGTGGGCGAAACCGGCACCGGGAAAGAACTGGTTGCCAAGGCTATTCACTACGGTTCGGACCGGCGCGAGGCATCTTTTGTAGCCGTGAACGTGGCCGCCATTCCGCGCGAGCTGCTGGAAAGCGAGCTGTTCGGCCACGAGAAGGGCGCCTTTACCGGGGCGGTGGCCCGCCGCGTGGGCCGTTTCGAGGAAGCGCACCGGGGCACAATGTTTCTGGATGAGGTAGCCGAGCTGGATCTGAGCCTGCAGGCCAAGCTGCTGCGGGTGTTGCAGGAGCGCGAGGTATGCCGGGTGGGCGGCAACGGCGCTATTGCCTTCGACGCCCGCCTGATGGTGGCCACGCACTGCGACCTGGCCCGCGAGGTGCGGGAAGGCCGGTTTCGGGAAGACCTCTACTACCGTCTGCTGGGCCTGCCCATCGAGCTGCCCCCGCTGCGCGAGCGGGGCGACGATGTGCTGCTGCTGGCCGAAGGGTTTCTGCAGGAGTTCTGCCAGCAGAACAGCCTGGCGGCCTGCACGCTTTCGGAGGAAGCCCGGCAAAAACTGCTGCGCTACTCGTTTCCGGGCAACGTGCGCGAGCTGAAAGCCCTGGTAGAGCTGGCGGCCGTGCTGGCCGAAAACGGCACCATTGCCGCCACCGACTTGCCCCTGCGCAGCCCCCACCCCGCCGCCGATACTGCGGGCGGAGTGCTGCCGGCCGACGAGTCGTTGCGGGCCCAGACGACGGCCATTGTCCAGCACTGCCTCAACCGATACGACGGCAATATCCTGCAGGTAGCCGCACAGCTGCAAATCGGCAAGTCCACCATCTACCGCATGCTGCAGAACGGAGAAGTACAGCTACCGTAAGCAAGCCGCGCACCGACAGTTGCCTACCTTACTGCTCCGGCAGTGGCCGAATTGCCCGCCCGGCTTTGGCCGCTGCTGGTCAGCAACTGGTTTTCATCAGCTTCATCTACCATGGACTCTATCCGGTATCGGCAGCAGGCCCGGCAGCTCCGGCAGACCCGCCAGCAGCTGGAAAGGCTGCGCCAGGAGCTGACGGCCGCTACCGAGCGGGCCGAAGCCGCTACCCACCTCTACGACGCGCTGCCGAGTTTCCTATTCGTCTTCGACCTCCCATCTAACAGCCTGCACTACTGCAACCGCGTTGCCGAAACCCAACTGGGCTACCCGGCAGCCGAATTGCGGGCCATGGGTCCGCGCGTGCTTGAGGTGCTGATGCCCACCAACGAGGCCGAAGAGCTGCGCCACCATTACCGCGAGGCAGAGGCCCTGCCCGATGGTAAGCTGCTCTCCTTCGACTACACCATGCAGCACCCCACCGGCATTACGCGCTGGCTGCGGCTGACCAGCACGGCCTATGCCCGCGATGCGCAGGGCTGCGTTACGCAGGTGCTGAGTAATGCCGAAGACATAACCCGCTGGAAGATAGCCGATGAGCAGCGCCGCTCGGCTAACCGCCGCCTGGCCGAGCAGAACCGCCTGTTCCGGCAGGTGATTGACACGGTACCCAACCTCATCTACCTAAAAGACAGAAAGGGCAATTACGTGCTGGCCAATGAAGCCACCGCCCGCTTTTACCATCTCTCGCACGAGGAGCTGCTCCGGGCCACACTGCCCGAGCTGGAGGCCCGCTTTCCGAGCATGGCCCAGTACCGCCGCCAGGACAGGCAGGTGATGAGCTCGGAGCAGGAAATAGACGAGGAAGCTCCCCTGACGGATGGGCAGGGTAATATCCGCTGGTTTCGGACGGTCAAGCGTCCGTTCATACTCACCGACGGCACCGTGCAGGTGCTGGGAGTAGATAACGACATCACCGAGCTCAAGCACACCCAGCAGGCGCTGGAGAAAGCCAAGGAAGCCGCCGAGCAGAATGCGCAGGCCCGCCAGAACTTTCTCACCAACATGAGCCACGAAATCCGGACCCCGCTCAACGGCATTGTGGGGCTTACCGGGCTGCTGGCCAAAACTCCGCTTACCGACGAGCAACGGCTGCTCCTTACCCACGCGCAGGAATCGGCCGATAACCTGCTGGTGCTCATCAACGATGTGCTGGATATGGCCCAGCTGGGCGCGGGCCGGATGCGGCTCGAACACGTACCCTTCGACTTGGAGCAGGTGCTCCGGGCCAGCTGCCAGGCGCTGCTGCCCGCGGCTACGGCCAAAGGCATCAGTCTGCGCCTGCAGCTGCCGCCCGCCGGAGCCGGCCCGGCCCGCGTACTCGGCGACCCTCACCGGCTCCGGCAGGTATTGCTCAATCTGCTCGGCAACGCCGTGAAATTTACGCTTAAGGGGCAGGTACTGCTTACCTATGAGTGCTTTGACCTCACTTCTGCCACGCCACAGTATCGGTTTTCGGTGCTCGATACGGGTATCGGCATTGCCCCCGAGCAGCTACGCGAGCTATTCGAGCCCTTCACCCAGGCATCTGCCAGCACGGCCCGCGAGTTTGGCGGCTCGGGGCTGGGGCTGAGTATTTCGCGGGGCCTGGTAGAGCTGCAGAACGGCCAGCTGACGGCCAGCAGCGAGCCGGGCAGAGGCAGCACGTTTCGCTTTACAGTAGCCCTGGCCCCGGCCCCGGCGGCCCTACCCACGCCGCCGGAGCCGACCCCCAATTACCAGCGGCTGCGCGGCTACCGCATATTGCTGGCCGAAGACAATGCCGTGAACCAGCTGCTGATGCAAACCATGCTGCGCGGCTGGGGTGTGGAAGCCGACACGGCCTCGACGGGGCAAGCGGCGCTGGCACTGTTCCGGCAGCACCGCTACGCAGTGGTGCTCATGGACATCCAGATGCCGGGGCTCGATGGTGTGGCCACAACACAGCTGCTGCGCCAGCACCCCGACCCGGCCCGCGCAGCCACGCCCGTAGTTGCCCTCACGGCCCACGCTATGCCCGGCGACGCCGAACACTACCGTGCCGCCGGTCTCGATGGCTACCTGGCCAAGCCTTTCCGAGAGCAGGCCCTTTTTGCCCTTCTGATCGAGTTACTGGGCCTTTCCCCAGTTGCCGATGCCCGTCGTCCTGCCCAGCCAGCCGAACCGGAACCGGCATCTAGCCACCAGGCGACGCCGACTACCAGCCACCCTCCGCTGTACAGCCTGGCATCGATACGCCGCATTTCGGGCAACGACGAGGGCTTTGTGCGGCGGCTGGTTACCCTGTTCATCGAAACCACGCCTCCGGCCGTAACGCGGCTGGAGCAGCACTTACGGCAGCAACAGCCCACCGAGCTGGCGGCAGCGGCCCACTTCCTCAAAAGCTCCACCGATGGGCTGCAGCTGGCCAGCCTGCGCCCTGTATTACTGTCTTTACAAGCTGTAGCCACCGGCCCTACTTCGCCCGACTGGGCTGAGTTGGGCCAACTCGTCGGGCAGGTGCGCGTCACGGTCGACGAGGTAGTACGGCTGCTACAGGAGGAGTTTCCGGCTTAAGCCCAGCCGCCGGCAGCACCGGCACTGCATCGTTGGGGTAGCTTGTAAAGACAAGCACATAATTATACTGCAACTTAGGTGGCGTGTTTAGGGTTAGAGATGAGTGCGGCAACGCCACTGGAAGACCCTTCGGGACCGACCGGGGCAACAAGCCGAATTATTTCTTCATTTCCTCCCCTTTCTATGACTGCCTTCCTGATTTTTCTGGGCATTGCCCTTGCTACCGCCCTGCTGGCTTTTGATACTATCGACAACCTCAAAGCCATGATCCAGCCGCAAACCGTACCCGTGCGCAACGGCAACTAGCCCGACCACTGGTATAGCCAAAAAAAGGTCTCTGCTACGGCAGAGACCTTTTTTTATCCTTCTATTCTGAGAGAAGCAGGTGGTATGCTAGCGAATTACGAGCTTGCGCATCTCGCTGGCGTTATCGGCCTCCAGCTTCACGTAGTAGAGGCCGTTGGCGAATTTGCTCAGGTCGAGGGTGCGGCTGTACCGGTCGCGCAGCTCCGTGAGCGACTCGCGGTACATAACCGTACCGATGACGTTGAGTACGCGCAGCTCCAGCTTACGGCCCTCGAAGCCGTTGATATTGATATGCACGATGCCGGTGCTGGGATTAGGGTATACCGTCAGGGCCTTTTCTTCGGCAGCAACGGGCGCTTTGCCGGGCGGCTGCGCCTGAGCCCAAAGGCCCGGTACGGCTACAGTAGTCAACAAAGCCAGCAAAAGAATACGTAGGAGTGTAAGCATATAGTGCCTTAATGAGGTGAACCCGAAAGAGTTTCGGGCTGACTAGTACTAAACGACCAGGGAGAAATTTAGGTTAACAAAAATACTCGCTCATTCTGGTAAAGCCATAAAATAGTACCCATCGTCGATGAATAGATTTGCTAGCCGTTTTCTCTCACGCCTTTAGCCGCCGAAATAAGTTGGACGTTATCATTATTGGCGGAGGACTGGGTGGGCTGTGTGCGGCCCTCGATCTGGGGCAGCGCGGCCATGCGGTTACGCTGGTCGAGCGGCGGCAGTATCCCTTTCATCGGGTGTGTGGCGAATACGTTTCCAACGAGGTGTTGCCCTACCTGCGCCGGCTCGGGGCCGACCCGGCCACGCTGGCCCCGGCTGGCATCAGCCGGTTTCAGGTTAGCTCGCCGGCCGGCCAGCTGCTCGATGCCCCCCTCGATCTGGGCGGCTTCGGCATCAGCCGCTACGTGCTCGACGAGTTTTTGTACCACCAGGTGCTGGCCGCGGGCGTTACGGTGTTGCACGCTACCGTGGCCGATGTGGAGTTCGACCCGGCCACAGATACCCACGCCGTGCTGCTCTCCGACGGCCGCAGCCTGCCAGCCCGGGTGGTTATCGGCACCTATGGCAAGCGTAGTGCCCTCGACCGGCAGCTGGAACGGCCCTTCTTCACGCAACGCTCGCCTTACATGGGCGTGAAGTACCATTTGCGCTACCCCGATATGCCGCGCGACCTGATTGCGCTGCACAACTTCGCCGACGGCTACGCGGGTATTTCAGCCATCGAGGACGACAAGTTCTGCTTCTGCTACCTCACCACCCGCCGCAACCTGAAGGCCCACGGCACCATTGCGCAGCTGGAGGCCAACGTGCTGGCCCGCAACCCGCATCTGCGCCATATTCTGGAAACGGCCGAAGTGCTGTATCCGCAACCCGAGGTTATCAACGAAATATCATTCGCCCCCAAAACCTGTCTGGAGCGCCACGTTTTGCTGGCCGGCGACGCCGCCGGTCTGATTACCCCACTCTGCGGCAACGGCATGGCCATGGCCATTCATGGGGCCAGCCTGGCCGCCGCGCATACTAGCAATTTTCTGCGGGGCCACCTGAGCCGCCCGCAGCTGGAAGCCGCTTACACCACCGATTGGCAAGCCCATTTTGGCCAGCGACTACAGGTGGGCCGCGCCGTGCAGCGCCTGTTTGGCCAGCCTCTGCTCAGCGAAATGGCGGTGCGCGGCCTGCGCCGCTGGCCCGGGGCCGTACGCGCCCTTATGCGCCGCACCCACGGCGCCGAATTTTAGACATTTGCCATTCCACGCCCACCCTGCTCCGGCTGTCCGCTTTAATCATCATAAAGCTGTAACCCAAGCGGCACGATTTTTACGTAAACTGCCCCGATGAGTAGTTATTTGTGTGCCATTGGCACCGCCAATCCGCCCCACCGTATTCCGCAAACGCAGATTGCCGACTTCATGGCCGCCGCCCTGGAGTTTGACGAGCGCGACACCCGTAAGCTCCGCGCCCTGTACCGGGTTTCGGGTATTGGCCACCGCTACTCGGTGCTGCCCGATTATGCGCGGGTGAACGGAGAGTTTGAGTTTTTTCCGAATACGCCGGGCCTGGAGCCCTTTCCGGCGGTGGGCCGGCGCATGGCCGAGTACCGCCGCTTTGCGCTGCCGCTGGCCGTAGAGGCCGTGCGCGCCTGCCTGAAGCAACTGCCGGAAGTCGAGCTAAGCACGGTTACGCACCTGATTACAGTGAGCTGCACCGGCATGTACGCGCCGGGCCTCGACATTGAGCTGGTGGGGGCGCTGGGGCTGCCGGGCCATGTGCAGCGCACTTGCGTGAACTTTATGGGCTGCTACGCGGCGGTAAACGGACTGAAACTAGCCGACGCGTTCTGCCGGGCCACACCCCGGGCGCGGGTGCTGGTGGTTTGCGTAGAGCTGTGCACGCTGCACTTCCAGAAAAGCCCCGAAGACGACCACTTGGTATCAAACGCCTTGTTCGGCGACGGCGCAGCGGCTGTGCTCGTGCAGAGTACGCCGGCCGCCCACCAGCCCAGCCTGGCCCTCACGGCTTTCCACTGCGACCTGGAGCCCAACGGCCACGCCGATATGGCCTGGCACATCAACGATTTTGGCTTCGAGATGACGCTTTCGTCGTATGTGCCGCGCATGATTCAGGACGGCATCGGGCAGCTGACGCAGCGCCTGTTGGCCGATTTGCCGGTTGAGCTAGCCGATATCCGGGCGTTTGCCATCCATCCCGGCGGCCGCAAAATTCTCGAATCCATCGAGCAGGCGCTGGGTTTGAGTGCCCACGACAACCGCTACGCCTACGCCGTGCTGCGCGAGTACGGCAATATGTCGTCGGCGACGGTACTGTTTGTGCTGGCCCGGCTGATGCGCGAGCTGACGGCCGCAGACAACGGAGCGCCCGTGCTCAGCTTCGCCTTCGGCCCCGGCCTCACCCTGGAAGCCATGCTGCTGACGGTGGCCTCAGAGAACATGGGAAATGAGGCGCAACGTGCGGAAATGGACAAGGAGAGTGAAGTACAGCAGCCCCGGGCCGTAGTTTTGGCCACTTAAGCGCTTGCCTTACGCCCGGCCAACTACTGTTCTCATTCCGGCGATTCACAACACAAAAGCCAACAGCTATAAGCTGAAAGTTACCAGCTAACAATATGCCCGACTTACGCGCCCGTTCGGAGCAGGAGGAGCTGATGGACGACCTGACGCTGGCCTCTGATGAGTTGCGGCAGAACCTCGACGAGCTGGAAACCGTGAACACCTGGCTCGGCGGCTACGCCCCGGTGCTTGATGCCCTGGCACGTCTGCGGCCCGATTTTCCGGCGGGCCGGCCCCTGCGCATCGCCGATTTGGGCAGTGGCGGCGGCGACACGCTCCGCCAGATTGCCCGCTGGGCCCGTCGCCGGCGGGTATCCGTCGAGTTGGTTGGCATCGACGCCAACGCCTTCATGCTCGATTACGCGGCTGCCAAAGCCCGGGCCTACCCCGAAATCAGTTTTCAGCAGACCGACATTTTCGCCCCCGACTTCACCCGGCAGTCGTTCGATATTCTCACGGCCAGCCTGTTCTGCCACCATTTCTCCGATGAGCAGCTGGTGCAGATGCTGATCCAGTGGCACCGGCAGGCCGGATTGGCCGTCATCATCAACGACTTGCACCGCCACCCGCTGGCCTACCACAGCATCCGCTGGCTCACGCGGATGCTGGGCGGCTCGCGCCTCGTGCAGCATGATGCGCCGCTGTCGGTGGCCCGCGCTTTTACCCGCCCCGAGCTGGAAGCCCTGCTGGCCGCCGCTGGCATCCGGAACTACACCCTGCGCTGGCGCTGGGCTTTTCGGTGGCAGTTGGTTATCAGTGCGTAGTGCTTAGCCCCATAAATCGGCGGCTACGCGGAACGTGTTGGCGTGCGCTTCTATGATGTCGATGATACTGGGCGAGTAGCCGCCGCCCATGCACACTACCACCGGCAGGCCGTGCTGGTGACAGAGGCCAAGTACGTAGGCATCGCGCTGGCGGCAGCCTTCGCGGCTCAGGCCCAGGTGGCCCAGCTTATCGGTGGCCAGCACATCTACCCCAGCCAGGTAAAATACGAAATCGGGCTGGTGCTCGGCCAGCAGGCGGGGCAGTGTATCGCGCAATAGGGCCAGGTAAGTAGTGTCATCGGTACCGTCGGGCAGGGGCAGGTCGAGGTCCGACTGCTCCTTGCGGTGCGGGTAGTTGCGGGCACCGTGCACGCTGAGCGTGAATACGCGCGGCTCGTGGTCGAAAATAGCGGCCGTACCGTTGCCCTGGTGTACATCGAGGTCGATGATGAGCACCCGGCGCACGCCCAATGCGGGATGCGCCAGCAGATAGGCGGCGGCGGCGGCCTGGTCGTTGAGCAGGCAGAACCCTTCGCCCCGGTCGCGGAAGGCGTGATGGGTGCCGCCGGCAATGTTGAGGGCCACTCCACCGCTGGCCAAGGCCCGGCAGGCGCACTCCAGCGTACCGCCCAAAATGGTCGTTTCGCGGGTAATCAGCTCCAGGCTCCAGGGAAAGCCGGTGGCCCGCTCCTCCTGCCGGCTCAGCTCGCCGGCCTGCAGACGGCGAAAATAGTCCGCGTCATGCACCCGCAGCACATCGGCTTCGGGCGGCGGCTGGGGCGCAAAAAAGGCCGATTCGGGCACCGTGCCCTCGCGCAGCAGCTGCTCGGGCAGAAGCTCGTACTTGAGCATGGGAAAGCGGTGGCTGGCCGGCAGCGGATGGGCATAAACGGGGTGCCAGGCAATGGAAAGCATGCACGGAGCTGGAAAAAGAGATGATGCAGGAAAGGTGCGCCCGTTTCGGCCAACGGCGCGGCTACTACGGGCGCTATTGGTTAACCGGCGGCGTGGTACTTCGGCGGCACCCGGCCCAGCTACGGTCGTTTTAACCGCTACTGTCTTAACAAAAATAACCGCCGGATAAGGGCGGTTATTTCCCGGATTTATCGGGCTTTTGTGGGGCGTATCGGGCTCGAACCGATGACCCCTACCTTGTCGAGGTAGTGCTCTGAACCAACTGAGCTAACACCCCTGAGTGTTTATCGGCATAACCTGCCTGACGGCAGTTGCAGAGGCCAAAGATAGCCCAGCCCCCCTATAAAGCCAGCTGCCCGGCGTATAAAATTAAGGTTTGCCCCCCTGCTGCAATGTAACCTTCGCCGCATGAGGCAGTATAGGGCTACTAAAGCAGCCGGCCCTATAGTGGCGCTGCTTATTTCACTCTTACTATTCTCGACGTTCTCCCATGAAAAATCTTACTCTTCCGCTAACACTGGCCACGGGCCTGCTACTGAGCGTGCCGGCCCTGGCGCAAACCACCGGCCCCGACGGCGTCCGTTCTTCGACCGACTACCCGGCGACTTCCGGCGGATCCGACTCGCGCAACACCGGCTTTGGCATTAAAGGTGGTTTCACAGCCGCCCATTTCCGTGGCGACGACAAGAAGAACTACTCCGACGAAGGTGTTTACAACACCTTTCATGCTGGCGTGTATGCCCAGTATGGCTTCAGCGACAAGTTCTCTATTCAGCCTGAGCTGCTGTATAGCCGCCAAGGCTTTGCCGGCAACAACGGCCTACCCAACGCCCAGGGCCAGACAGTAAACGGAGCTTACGATACCCGCCTCGACTACGTTCAGGTGCCAGTGCTGCTGGTGTACAACATTTTCGATAACGTAAGCATCCATGCCGGCCCGCAGGTTTCCCTGCTGACTAAGGTGCAGGAAAACGGCGTGGAGCGCAAGCTGGCCAATGAAGGTGGCAAATTCAGCTACGCTTACAAAAGCCTCGATTACGGCCTAGCCACTGGTATAGAGGCCCGCGTGGGCCCGGCCCGCATAGGAGGCCGCTACGTAGCCGGCTTCAACGACATCATAGAAGACCAGGACTTCAACAAAACCGGCAACCGTGCCCTCACCAACATCAAAAACGGGGCGTTCCAAGTCTATGTCGGCATTGGTTTCAACCGCTAGCCGTTCCCGGACTTCGTAAACAAAGAGGAAGCCTGCAGGCTTCCTCTTTTTCGTTTCTCTCCCCTACCGTATGTCGCTGCCCATTGCCGATTTACCCGCCCTCAACCACGCCCGCGAGCTGATGGCCGAGCGCGGCATGGTGCTGCTCGGTCTATGGGGGCTGCTGAACCTGGTTGTGAGCGGCTACTATGTGGCGCGCACCGATGCGCGCACCGAAGCACACCACTTTCACTTCATGAACGTGGCCTGGAACGTGGTGAACACGCTGGTGGCCGTATGGGGCGTTTTGCAGGCCAACCCCTGGGGCGTAGCGGGCCTCTCACTCACCGAAAGCCTGGCAGCCCAGGCCCGGTTCGAGAACCTGCTCCTTATCAATGCGGCGCTTGATGTGGGCTACCTGTTCATCGGCCTTTGGCTGCACCGCCGCGCCGACACCGCCGAGCGGCCCGAACGCCTGCGCGGCTACGCCCGCTCGCTGTGGCTACAAGGCGGCTTCCTGCTCTTCTTCGATTTGACTTTCTACTTCATCTACCACCAGTTTGCGGCGCAGCTGGTGCAATAGAAACTGTTTAAAAACCCAGTGTACCAATGAAACGTCATGCTTCATCTGGCGTCCGCGCAGTCGAAGCATCTTTACTGTTTCGCTGAATAGCTGTTACGAAGCGGTAGAGATGCTTCGACTGCGCGGACGCCAGATGAAGCATGACGTTCTTTCTACTTTATAAACAGCTTCATAAACAGTCGGATATCTGTCATCCTGACAAAAGAAGGACCTTGTCCCACTAAAAAGGCCGTATCAACGGTTCTTCTTAGCGGGATAAGGTCCTTCTTTCATCAGGTTGACAGACGGTTAAGCGTATGCTACTTTTTCCCGGTCAGGGCTTCCTTTATCTTCTCGTTGAAGTTGGGAATATCCTGGGGGTTGCGGCTGGTGATGAGGTTGCCATCGACTACCACGGTTTCGTCGGTCCAGTGGCCGCCGGCGTTTTTGATGTCGGTCTGGAGGCTGGGCCAGCTGGTTACTTTTTTGCCGCGCACCACATCGGCTTCAATCAGCACCCAAGGGCCGTGGCAGATGGCGGCTACGGGCTTGCCCGAGCGCACGAACTCGCCCACGAAGCTAACTACTTCCGGCTTGGTACGCAGCACGTCGGGGTTCATCTGGCCGCCGGGCAGTACCAAGGCATCATAGTCAGCCACCTTTACGTCGCCGATTACCTTGTCCACATCTACTTTATTGCCCCAGTCCTTCTCGTCCCAGCCCTTAATCGAGCCGCTTTTCAGCGAAATGACGTGCGTTTCGGCGCCTTCTGCTTCGAGGTATTTTTTGGGCTTTTCAAGCTCCGACTGTTCGAAACCGTCGGTGGCGATAATGGCTATTTTTTTGCCTTTGAGGGCGTCGCTTCCAAAAATGCTCATGGTGGATCGGTGTTATGGTAGAAAATAAAAAACCGAAAGCGCCGAGCGCCTTCGGTTCTTCTTTAACGGCTGCTGCAGCCGGAGGTTGAGCAGGATTATGGCCTTGGCCCACTCCTACCGACCATCAGCCTTCGCCTTTGCGGGCACTTTTAAAGTGTTTACGCAGCTCTCGAACCCGCTCATCGAATCCGTCGGGCTCGTAGTCCACCTCGTTCACATCGAGCTGTTCGAGCAGCTCCATCAGGGCGGACGAGTGCTCGGTGCGGGTGCCGCTCGGCAAGCGTACCAAGGTCATTTCCGACCACAGTAGGGCTTTCAACTGCAGACTGTCTTCGCGCAGCATCTGCATCTCCACCACCAGGTTCGAGTTATCGAAGTGGATGAGCTGGGTACGGATACGCACTGTTTCGGCGTGGCGGGCGGGCCGCAGGTAGGCAATGTGGTGCTTGGTAATCACCCAGCCGGCCGCCTGCTCCTGCGCCTGCTGGCCCAGGTTCAGGGCGTAGTGCTGCAAGGCGTGCTCCTCGCGGGCATTCAGGAAGTAGTCGAGGTAGCGGGCATTGTTGAGGTGGCCGAGCATGTCGCAGTCCTGAAACCGGACGCGGTGAGTGGTTTCAGGCGTTTGAATGAGGGAGGCGGACATAAAGGAAGGTCGGTGAAAAAGCGAGCCGGAGAAGGCAGCAAATCGGGTTGGGTACGGCTATTTTTTGCGGGCCCGCATCTGCTCCTGCACCTGCTTCTGCTTGGCTTTCAGCTGCTGGTATTGCTCGGGGCTGAGCACCTGCTGCAGCTCACGGTCGGAGGTGGCATTAATGCTTTTCAGCTCGGCCAGCAGTGCCGGACGGTTGCTTTTGAGGCGCTCCTGGGCCTGCTTGGCCTGCGCGAGGGTGTTGGTGAAAATCTTCCGCACGCTGCTGCGCTGCTCATCCGTCAGACTCAGCTGCTCGGTCAGCACATCGGTCAGGTCGCGGGCAGCGGGCGGCGCGGCGGCTACGGCCTTGGCTTCGGCCCGCACCTCGCGGCCCGATTTGGCGGGGGCCACGGTAGTGCTGGTAGCCTCAGCGGCCGGTCGGCGCGCACAGGCACTGCCCAGCAAACCAGCCGCCAGCACCATCGCCAAAGGAATACGGAAAGTCATAAAGGAGAAATTCAGGGAGCGAAAATCCTACCTACGCGAAAAGCCCCGTCGGGTCTGATTTCGGTGGATAGTGAAGAACGTCATGCTGAGCGCAGCCGAAGCATCTCTACCGTTTCGTTACAGTCACTCAGCGAAGCGGTAGAGATGCTTCGGCTGCGCTCAGCATGACGTTCTAATTGATTCCGGGTACTTCCTAAACAGCTTCAACTGTTTTTGAGCTGCTGGGCCGTGTAGTGGGCCAGGGCCATGATGGTGAGCATGGGGTTGACGCCACTGCAGGCCGGGAAGGCCGAGCCGTCGGCCACGAACAGGTCTTTCACTTCGTACAGCTCGCCGCTGGGGCTGGCAGGGTGGGTAGCCCGGTTGCCGCCCATGCGGCAGGTGCTCATCTGGTGGGCGCTGTAGAGGCCGAATTGGTTGGCTTTCCAGCTGAGGTTGGGCAGCCCGTCGAGCACTTCGGGGTTGAGGAGGCGGCCGTTTTCGGTGT
The DNA here is from genome assembly GCF_013377885.1 of Hymenobacter lapidiphilus. Taxonomy (GTDB): domain Bacteria; phylum Bacteroidota; class Bacteroidia; order Cytophagales; family Hymenobacteraceae; genus Hymenobacter; species Hymenobacter lapidiphilus. The sequence goes on along the minus strand of NZ_JABKAU010000042.1, from coordinate 15,625 downwards.
GCAGCAACGGCAGCGTGCCGTGGGGCAGCAGCACCGTGCGGGCCCCGGCGGCCACCTGTATCTCGGCCGCCGCGCGCACCCCGCGCAGCATGTTGTGGCGGTCGAAGTCGCTGAGGGTGTAGTCGATGAGAGCCTGGCCGTGCTTGTCGACGGAAACCCGGCCGCCGTCCCGGTCGCGGGTGAGCACGATGAACGAGCCGATATGGGCCGCCTCATGCATCAGTTCCTTATGCTGGCGACCCGAAAGCCAGGGCATCACCATGCTCATTAGGCCGGGATGGGCGGGCGGGGTTTCAATTTTAGCGCCAAAGTTGGTGCCGTCGAGCATCGTAAACCCGTCATTCACCACCGACATCATCGGCCCGTGCCAGGAGTTCATACACTGCGGATATACGCCCGAAACTACCACCGTGGGGTGCAGGTGCAGGTGCTGCCCCAGGTGCGAGTGGCGCAGGCCGCTGCGCAGCAGCAGCGCCGGCGTCTGCACGGCTCCGCCGGCCACTACCACCCGCTTGGCCCGCACCGTTACGCGCACTGGTCGGCCGTCAGGGCCGGTGTAGGTGGCCTCGGCCCCGGTAGCGTGGCCCTGGGCTACGGTTACGCGCGCCACCTCCGTATCGCATAGCAGCCGGGCGCCGTGCTCGAAGGCAGTTTGCAGGTAGGTATTGAGCGTGCCCTGCTTTACGTTGTGCCGGTCGCCGAAGCAGCTGTAGCCCATGCCTTCAAAGTGCTCGTCGCAGTCGTTGGTGTGGCGCTCGTTGCGCGGAATCAGCTTTACCTCCTGCCCCAGCCGCCGCGAGCCATCGAGCAGGGCCTGGTTCTGGCCGTTGTGGCGGGCGTAATCGATATTGACGCCCAGCGTGCGACTCACCGCATCCAGGCTCTGCTTGAACTCCATCGACGTAAAATGCGGCACCTGATGCTCGCGGGCCCACTCCTGCAGCACGTAATCGGGGGTGCGGAAGGCGCCGGCCCAGTTGACGGTAGTACCCCCGCCCAGGCAGGAACCGGCCAGTAGGGCCACGCCACCATCCTGGGTACCCAGCGTACCGCGGGCGTCGTAAAGCTGCCCCAGCATATCCACCTCGCGCTGCGAAAAGTCGGTGCCGTGGAAGTAAGGGCCTTTTTCGAGCACCAGCACATCGTGGCCGGCGGCGGCCAACTCACCGGCTACCACGCCGCCTCCGGCCCCGGAGCCAATCACCAGCACGTCGCAGTTGTAGGTGATATCGTGGGTGGGCTGCAACGTATGCAACGGCCGGGCAGCCGGTTCGGGCGCTACGATTTCGGCCGGCACCTGAGGGCCATCGTACCCGATGGCATCCCACACAAAATGGGCTGTTTCGGGCTGCGAGCCGCCATAATACAGAAACACACACAGCTTGCGTAGCGCCTGAAACCCTTTGCGCAGCTGCGGCAACTGCGAGGATGCCCAGCTTTGCAGCAGCTTTTCGCGCTGTCCGGCATCCAGCTTGCCAAACGGTTTCAGGGCCCCAAACCACGTCAGGCCCAGAGCCGGCGAATCGAGCAGCCGCAGCAGCTGCCCGAACTCCTGCTGCGCCCCGGCCGGCTGCGCCGACAGCGCCTCGGCCATCTTGTCCAGATCAATGCCCTCCGAGCCGCGCCGGGTCCAGTAGGCGGCATCTTCGGCACCAGCGGGCGGGGCCAGCGCAGGAATGAATGTATCGGAAAGGGCGCGCAAGGTGGCGCGCTGGGCTTCGGTAAACTGCATGGTGAGGCGGGAAATCGGGCAGTACTACCCACCGGAAAGCAGGCCATAAAAGGTCGGCATTTTTCCTGGAAACTACTCGGCTTGCATACTAAAAGCGCAAAACGTGTGAGTTGTTAGATGAATGAAACCGTTTGTCGTTTTGAGCGCAGCGAAGGACCTTTTTGTGCATAAACCAGCCATTAACAGGGTAAGTAAAGCGTGATAAGACTCTTCGCTGCGCTCAGGATGACAAACGATTTTCCTCATCCACCAACTCACTTATCCGCCGTTACAGCCAGCGTAGCAACAGGCCCACCATTTTGCTCACGGTATTGGTGTAGGGCGGGTACAGGGGCTTGAGGGAAGTGAGGCCCACGCGCTGCTTGAGCACCGATTTTTCGTTGCTGAAGGCCAGGAAGCCGGCGTGGCCGTGGCAACGGCCGATGCCGCTGTTGCCGAAGCCGCCAAAAGGCAGCTCGGGGTGGGCCAAATGCAGGATGGTTTCGTTGACGCAGGCCCCGCCGGCCGGGATGTTCTGGAGCAGGTAGCGCTGGTTTTCCTTGTCCTGCGTGAACACGTAAAGCGCCAGCGGCTTGGGGTGGGTATTCACCACATCAACGGCCGCCGAGAGGCTGCTGAAGGTGCTTACCGGCAGCAACGGCCCGAAGATTTCCTCCTGCATGATGCGGCTGTCGGCGGGCGCATCGAGCAGTACGGTGGGTTCGATGAAGCGCTGGGCAGCATCGGTAATGCCTCCGAACGCAACTTCGGCACCCTGCTGGCGGGCATCTTCGAGCAGGCCGGCCACGCGCCCAAAGTGATGGTCGTTTACGATGCGGGCGAAAGAATCGGACTCGCTGACGGGCCGCCCCCCGGGCGAGTAGAACCGCTGGGTGGCGGCGCGCATTTCGGCCACCAGCTCGTCGCGCACGGCTTCATGCACCAGCACATAATCGGGGGCTACGCAGGTCTGGCCCGCGTTCAGCCCTTTGCCCCAGATGATTTTCTCGGCCGCGTCGCGCAGGTTGGCCGTTTCGTCGACCACGGCCGGGCTTTTTCCGCCCAGCTCCAGCGTCACGCTGGTAAGGTGCTCGGCGGCGGCGCGCATCACAATTTTGCCCACCTGCGGGCTGCCCGTAAAAAAAATATGGTCGAAAGGCAGCTTCAGCAGCTCGGTAGCCACGTCCTTATCGCCCTGCACCACGGCTACCTCGGCCTCGTCGAACAACTCGCGGCACATGCGGGCCAGCAGCTCGGCCACGGCGGGTGTCATCTCCGAAGGCTTGATGATGGCCGCGTTGCCGGCTGCCAGGGCCGAAATCAGCGGGTCGACAGCCAAGTAAAAGGGGTAGTTCCAGGGCGCAATAATCAGCGTAACGCCCTTGGGCTCGGCCTGCACCCAGCCGTTGGCACCCACCAGGGCCATGGGCGTGCCCACCCGGCGCGGGGCCGCCCATTGCTCCAGATGGCGCAGGGTGTGGCGCAACTCCGTCTGCGACGACCAGATTTCGGTAACGTCAGTTTCGACGGCGGGCTTGCGAAAATCGGCGTAAAGCGCCTCGCAAATAGCGTCGCGGTTGTCGGTCAGCCAGGCATCGAGGCGGCGCAGGCGGGCAGCGCGGCTGCTCACGGCTTCGCGGCGCAAGGCCTCGGCGCGGCCCTGCTGGCGGGCAAACAGCGCAGGAATGGATAGTTGGGTAGCAGCAGGGGCAGTGGGAGCAGAAACCATAGGATAAGAGTATCAAAACAGGTGGAACGCGCCCGGCCCAATGCGGAAGACGCTGGCTGTTCATACCCCGAAAGCCTGGCAATTGTTCAGTTGACCAGCAGCCCCAATACGATAAGGCAGAGGCAAAACCGTAGCTTGCGATGCATCAAACACCCTTTTCCCCTCCTTCTTATGCTCAACCGTAACAGCTACTTCATTCGCGAACACGTGGGCGCCTTTAAGCTCAAAGACACCTACGACATCCTCGACCCCGAAACCCAGCAGCAGCTGGCTTACGCCATAGAAACCACGCCTGGTTGGGTGCTGGCCCTGCGCCTTGTAGTGGGCAAGCAGATGCTGCCGGTAACCATTACGGTGCGCGAGCACGCCGAAGCGCCGCCGCTGTTCCGTATTGAGCGGGGCTTCACGTTTGTGCGGTCGAAAGTACACGTGTACGATGCGCAGAGCCAGCCCGTAGGCTATTTCAAGAGCAAGCTCTTCACGCTGGGGGGCGGTTTTAATGTGTATTCGCCACAGGATGTGCTGGTAGCCGAGGTAAAGGGCAACTGGAAGGGCTGGGACTTTACGTTTGTCAGCGCCACGGGCCAGGAAATCGGGCTTGTTACGAAGAAATGGGCCGGTTTGGGCCGTGAGCTGTTCACTACGGCCGATAACTACCTGATTTCCATACACGACATGGGCGAGCAGCAGGCGGCCTCTAACATACTGCTTCTGGCCGCCGGCCTGGCCATCGACACCGTGTTCAAGGAGCAGTAGCGTTGTAGTGGTCAGAGAAGCACCTCATTCTTTTCTGACCACTACAACGCTACTTTTTCTTCTTCTTGTTGTTCTTCTGCAGGTAAGCCTTGGCCTCTTTCTGAGCCTCTGATTTGCGGTCGGCCTTTTTGAACACCTCCTGGTAGTAGCGGGTAGCGTCTTCGGGGTTGTTTTGTTTGTTGGAGATGCGGGCTAGGTTGAGCAGGGCGTAGAGGTAGAAGCCCTGCTGGTTGTCGCCGGTACTTTCGGAGAACACCACGCAGCGCTGGTAGTAGTCGCGGGCTTTATCCAAGTCCTGGTAGCGGCTTTCCATCAGGCTGCCCAGAAAGAACGTTGCGTAGCGCCCGCTGATGCCTTCGTAGCCCGGCATCCCCCTGTTTATCTTGTCGAGAATGTCGCGGCTCACCCGCTCACACTCGCGCAGGTCGCCCACCTGGTAGCTCATCAGGGCATAAAAGCGCTGAAAATAGCCGTTGTCGGGGTAGGTGGTGGCCATCTGCTGGGCGATGGGCAGGGCCTCGGCCGGCTTGTTTTCCTGGTTCTGCAGAATCTTCATCAGGAACACCTTGGCCTCGGGGCCGGTGTAAAAGCCGTTTACCGCTACGTTGCGCAACTGCTGCAGGCCCAGCTGCTTGTTGCCCCTCGGGAAAAACAGCATCACCGGCCGCAGCAGCGGGTAGTTGTCGGCAATCCAGGGGGCGTAGTAGTTGATGAGGGCCTGGCCGAACAGAAACTCGGGGCTGAGGCCGTTGGCCTCGCGGCTCTTTTCGAGGTAGCTCAGGGCGCGCTTGCTCTCAACGGTGGCCTTGCGCCAGTTGCTGCGCTCGGCGTTCAGACGGGCCGAAAAACCGTAGGCCGCCGACAGGAAAAAACTGGCTTCGTAGTTCCTGTTGTCTTTCTTGTAAAGTGCCTCGCCCCGGGTAATGGCCGTGTCCATATAGGCCAGAAACACCTTGTCGTACTGCTTATTGGTGATGTTGCTGGGCATTATTTTCCACCAGGTGCTGAGCCCGAGCAGAAAATACGGCATCGGGTGCTGGGGGTAGCGGCGGCGCAGGCTCCGGAACTGCCGCTCGGCCTTGTCGTACTTGAAATTGTAGAGGTTGTAAACGGCGCCCTCCAGCTCGGTCTGAATATCCTTATCAAGCAGCAGCCAACCCGAAATGTCGGCGGCGAGGGGGGCCACATCCACGTTTTCGAGGCGGATGCGAGTGGTATCGGGCTGCTGAGCCCAGGCAATGCTCGGCAGGCAAAGCAGCAGGAGGACCGAGCACAGCAGGAATGAACGCATAGGGTACAGCTTGGGTGGCCCCAAAATACGAGCAAAAAGGTACGGGGAGTTCCATCTCATACGGGAGCGGGCAAAAAAAAGAGGCTGAAGCTCCCACAGCCTCAACCTCTTTTGCGTTTGCCGACCCTTAAAAAGGCCCGGTAAACGGCCAGCGACTAAAATTCCCACCCAAAGTCGCTGGATGTTTGGTGCGGATACACCACCTTATTCACACCTCACACGCCGGCCGGCCTTATCCTTTAAACCGGCCAGGGCGGCGGGGAAGTTGCAGATTCCTCGCCCGGGGCACAGCCACAGGCTGGCACCGTTGTTATGCTTTTGTAAAACCTGCGCCCAACCCCTAAAAGCTGGCCTGATAGGTCCGGTTTAGCACCGAAGCCGATTTTACTATACAAAGGTCACTAAGCTTCAATTAGATAACTACTGCCTTATTCGCCATTCATAGTGCCTGGTTGACCAATTGTGTTAACTTCACGCTCTCATTCCGCCATTGAGGCACCATTTTGCGCCGTGAAGCTACAATTTGAGCCCATCCATCCAACCGCCGACAGTTCGTTTACGCTGTTGCACTACACGCAGGTAAGCAAGGCCGACCTGCTCTGGCACTATCACCCCGAGTACGAGCTGGTGTATATCCCGCGGGGCCACGGACGGCGGCATATCGGTCAGCATATTTCGCGGTTCGAAGATGGCGAACTAGTACTTATCGGACCCGACTTGCCGCACCTGACCTTCAGCTACGGCCAGCCGGTAGGCACGCCGTTCGAAGAAATTGTGGTGCAGCTGCGCGGCGACTTCCTGGGGCCTGATTTCTGGGAGCGGTCGGAGATGGTGGCCATCCGGCAACTGCTGGCCCGCTCGCACGAGGGGCTGTCGTTCGGAGCTACTACCCGCCAGGCGGTGGGGCCGCTGCTGCGGCAGCTGCTGGTGGCCCCGCCCTTCGCACGGTTGCTGCTGCTGCTGCAGGCCCTGCAGCAGCTGGCCCAGGCCGCCCCCACCCCCGACTGCCAGCCGCTGCACGCGGGAGCCGGCGGCCAAGGCCTGAGTGGCAAGGAACAGCAGCGCCTGAGCCGGGTGTATCAGTTTGTGGAGCAGCACTACCAGCGCGCCACCCTCTCGGTGCAGGAGGTAGCCGATGTGGCCTACCTCTCGGTACCGGCCTTCTGCCGCTACTTCAAGAAGATGACCCGCCACACGCTCACCGATTTCGTGCAGGAGTATCGCGTGGGCCAGGCCTGCCGGCTGCTCCTCGACGACGATCTGGCCATTACGCAGGTTTGCTACGCCTGTGGGTTCAACAACCTGTCGCACTTCAACAAAACGTTCCGCAAGTTCACCGGCCAAAGCCCCACCGAGTACCGCCGCCAGCGGCTGGGCGGGGGCTGAAAGCGCAAGCAACGGGGTGAGGGTAACACGTTGTCTGTACTTCAGCACTTCCTTCGCACTTCACTCCGGAACAAGCCGCGGGCCACAGTTGTCTGGTGAGTGATGCTTACGCTGAATCTGGTTTTGCTGCTGTTGCACCTGCTGCTGCCCGCTGCTGAAGCCCCGCTGGTGCTACGGCCGGTTGCGGCCGGTTTCGGGCCGGCACTGTTCAGCGTAGCCGCCGTGCGCGACGAGCGGCCGGGCCGGCCGGCGGTGGCACTGCTGCTGCCCGCCGCACCGGCGGCTGGCACCGCAACAGTAGCCCAGCCGGCCGAATTGCGAAACGGCACAGCGGCGGCGCTGCAACAGTTTGCTGCTGCCACGCTGCCGGCCGCCACTACTGGCCGCTACCCCATCACGCTGCGGGTGCTGGAGTTGCAGGTACGCGAAACACCTGGCCCGAATGGTGCCGCCAATGGTACCATTGCCCTTCACCTGGCTTTTGAGTGGCGCAACCCCGAAGGCCGAAGCATTATGCTCACCGAATACCGCGGTGCGGCCCGCTACGGCCGCGCCCGCGCCAGCCGGGCCGTGGTAGAAACCGCCCTGAGCCAGGCGCTGCTGGGCGGCCTGCGCCATTTCAATGGCTGGCTGGCCACGGCGGCAGCCCATGATGTCCGGCTGGCCACGGCCGTGCAACCCACCTTTCGTTACGACACCCGCCAAACCGAGCCCGACACGCTGTTTTACGACCCGGCCCACCCGCTAGCCTGGGCCGATTTTACGGGCATGCCCCGGTCCAAAGGCCAGTATGCAGCGGCCGTATTCCCGAGCTTCGGTTACCGAACCCGGCCGCGGGTGCGCCAGGGTGTGGTAGTGCTCGATATTGAGCTGCAGGTATATGTGGTGCGCACTTCCTCGTGGGTGGCCGAGGGACAGCGCACGGCCTACAACCTCAACCACGAGCAGCGCCACTTCGATATTGTGCAGCTGGTGGCCGAGCGGTTCCGGCGCAAGGTGGGCCCCGACAGCCTCACGGTGGCCGATTACCAGAGCATTCTGGGTTGGCAGTACCTGGATTCCTTCCGCGAGATGAACCGCCTGCAGGACCAGTACGACCGGGAAACCTCAGGCGGCACCGACGCCGACGCCCAGAACCGCTGGAACCAGCGCATTGCGGCCGATCTACGCGGGTTCGGGGTGATAAAGCAAGGTGAATGAGGTAGTTGACGGCAAGAATAAGGGTGGTGGTTGAAAATAATTCAGCTTTTCCGATATAGCTGGTTTTTTTGATCCGTCTTCCCCCTTATTCCACTGTCTGTATGCTACGTAAACTCGCTTTGGTCCTCCTGCCCGCCTGCTTTAGCGCCAGCTCCGCTCTGGCTCAAGGCAGCTTCAACCAACCCCGGCTCGACAGCCTGCTCACCAGCCTCGAAGCCAACCACCGGGCTATGGGCAGCCTCACGTTGTCGCAGAATGGCAAAGTGGTGTACAGCCGCGCCTTCGGGCAGGAGCAACCGGGTGTGCCGGCTACCGCGGCCACACGCTACCGCATTGGCTCCATCAGCAAGCTCTTCACCGCTACCCTGCTGATGCAGCTCGTGGAAGAAGGCAAGCTAAAGCTGGACGCGCCATTGGCCACCTGGTTTCCGCAGTTGCCCAACGCCACCCGCATCACCGTCGACCAGCTGTTGCACCACCGCAGCGGCCTGCACAGCTTCACCAGCGACGTGGCCTACGCAACGTACATGGCCAAGCCCCAGACCCAGGCCCAAATGCTGGCAATTATGAGCAAGCCAGCCCCGGATTTTGAGCCGGGAGCCAAGTTTGAGTACAGCAATACCAACTACCTACTGCTGGGCTACATACTAGAGAGGGTTACGGGCCAGCCCTACAAACAGGTGCTGCAAAAACGTATTACCGGCAAGCTGGGCCTGAAGGAAACGTATTACGGTGGCCCCATTGATACCAAAAAGCAGGAAGCGGCCTCGTTCAGGTGGTCAGGCAGCGCTTGGCAGCCCGAGCCGGAAACGGACATGAGCATTCCCGGCGGAGCCGGCGCGCTGGTGTCTACCCCCGCCGACCTCACGCGTTTTATCGAGGGCTTATTCGGGGGGCGGCTCGTGAAACCGGCCACTCTGGAGCAGATGATGGTTTTGCAGGACGGCTACGGCGCGGCCCTGACAGCTATACCATTCGGCACTAAAAAAGGCTACGGGCATGGCGGAGTTATCGATGCCTTCCAGTCCAGCCTCATCTACTTCCCCGCCGACAAGCTGGCGCTGGCCTACTGCCAGAACGGGAGCAACTTCCCGCTCAACGACGTGCTCATCGGGGCGCTGGCCAGCTATTATGGCACACCCTACCGCCTGCCCGACCTGCGACCTGCCACCCCAATGGCCCTTACTGCCACCGACCTGGGCCCGTTAACTGGTACCTACGCCAGCACCCAAATGCCGCTCAAAGTCACGGTTACAGCAGCTGGCACCACGCTTCTGGCCCAGGCCACTGGTCAGCAGGCCCTGTCGCTTACGGCCAAGTCGAAAACCCAGTTCATCTTCGAACCCGCAGGCATCGTGCTGGATTTCGATGCGGACCGGCACACGTTTACGCTGCAGCAGGGCGGGGGGAGCTACCTGTTCACGCGCGAGTAGCAGCTGCATTCAGTATGGCATACAAAAGGCCCCGCCCGGTGAATCCGGGCGGGGCCTTTTGTATCAGGACTAAAAGCGAGGTTAGTCCTTAACCTTTACATTGCCGTCATCGGCGTCGGTCTTCACCTTGGTACCGTCAGGGTACTTCACTTTGGTGTCGCCGTCCTTGTCGATCTTAATGACTTTACCATTCGAATACGTGATTTTGGTATCACCACCGAAACGCTTCTCACGCTTCACGATGGTGGGGCCGGCGGGCTTGGTAACTACGACTACCCGGGGAGCCGGGGCCGGCGTGTAGGGCGTACCGGCATAGTATGTACCACGGTTCTCACTATAGACACCGTACTGGTCTTCGTTTACAACGCCTTTCACCGTATTGTCGGTTTCGTCGTTCACGGCCCGCTGGGCGGCGTAGAAACCGGTTGTGTCGGTGCGGTACTGGTTATTTACCTCAGCAAAGCGGCGGCCCCGGTCGTAGTAGCTCCGGCCAATTGTCGACACGGTGGTGGTGTCGTCAATCTCCAGGTCATTCGCAATCTGGGTTACCGTGCGGTCGGCGTCGGCCTGGTAGTCCATATTGTTATTCAGCACCACGGCCGTATCGACCGAGGGCGTGGTGGCCGCATCTACAGCAGCCTGCTTGTCCTGGTTGCAGGAAGCCATGGCCAGGGTGGCGGCGGCGGAAATCAGAAGCAGAGACTTATTCATCAGAAGAGGATCAGGTGAAACAAACTACTCGGCCGGATATAGGCTAGCAGCTATACTTGCGTTACTTGGGCCTGATACGGGAGCATGCGCGCCGGGGTTGTAGCGGCCGTGGGCAACCGGAACGGGCTGCCTACCTTTGCGGCCGTGTCCGAACACCGTCATTTTCTGCTGTACAAACCCTTTGGCTACTTAAGCCAGTTCCGGAGTGAAGATGCCCGTGAAGCGCGTAAAAAGCGTTTTCTGGGCGAACTACATGACTTTCCGGCCGGTACGATGGCCGTCGGCCGCCTCGATGAGCATAGCGAGGGCCTGCTGCTGCTCACGACCAACGGCCTGGTGAGCGAGCGAATCCGCCGCAAGGATGTGGAAAAAGAATATTACGCCCAGCTCGACGGGCTCGTCACCGAAGAGGCCCTGGCCCGCCTGCGCACCGGGGTCGAAATCAGCGTAGAGCACCAACCTTACCAAACGCTGCCCGGCGCGGCCCACCGCCTGCCCGAGGCCCCCGATCTGCCGCCCCGGCCCCGCAAAATCCGCGACGACCGGCACGGCCCTACCAGCTGGGTCAGCATTACGGTTACGGAAGGCAAAAATCGCCAGGTACGCAAAATGACGGCTGCCGTAGGCTTCCCCACACTCCGGCTGGTGCGCGTGGGCATTGGCGGCGTGGCCCTGGCCGGCCTGGCCCCCGGCGAGGTGCGCGAAGTGCCCGATGTAGTGGCGCTGGTACTCGGCTGACTCGCGCTCGGCACCCGAAATACCGCCAGCACTTTTGCGTCCCGCCCCCACCAGTGTGTTTCTTTGGTGGCGGCCGGAGCACCGGGGCCGCGCCGCATCCTGGTTTGGCCGGAATATAGCCGTAGGGTGTTCTTTTTGCGGGAAATATGGCGTAACTTTACCCCTGCTGTTTTTGCTTAGCCCCTGCCGCGCTGATTTACTCCGCGCCCCGCAGCCTTCCTGCAACACGGCTCATTTGCCTTCCGGCAACGCTGTTTCCGCCCCCCTTCGCCAGAGTTCAATATAGGAACTTTGCTAGATTTCGGGCTGTTCAGTCCGGTAAGCAGCTTTTTGTACCACCCCGCTCCTGTTCGGCAGAGGCGACTCCGACATCAATCAAACATAGTATATGGGTAGATCACAGGCCACCTTCGGCAAAAGAGAGAACGAGAAGAAACGACTGAAGAAGCGCCAGGAAAAGGCGGAGAAGAAGGAGGAGCGCTTGGCCAACTCCAGCAAGGGCCAAGGCCTCGATGAGATGATGGCTTACGTTGACGAGAACGGCAACATCGTGGACACTCCCCCGGATCCGACCAAGAAAAAGAAGGAGATTCCGCTCGAGAGCATCCGCATTGGCGCTATCCGCCAGGAGGACATAGAAGAGGAAGATCCGGTACGTTCCGGCTCGGTTACGTTCTTCAACGATTCGAAAGGCTACGGTTTCATTAAGGACCTGGCTACGCAGCAGAGCGTATTTGTGCATGCCAACAACTTGGGCAGCCTCACCATCAAGGAAAACGACAAGGTGACCTTTGAGGTAGAGATGGGCCAGAAAGGCCCGAGTGCCTTCAACGTGAAAATGGCGGTGGCGGGCTAAGCCTCCTCCGGTTTCCGGTAATGCCAGTAGCGGCGACTACTCCGAAAGGGGTAGTCGCCGCTGCCGTTTGGGGCCAGCCAACCATAGCGCCCACGCCCGGAGCCACCCGCAGCCCGGCCAACTGAATATAATTATGGCATTCTCGAATAAAGCCAACTTCGTACTTTAAGTAAAACAGCTGGTAGCAGAGAGGGCAAAATTAGCTTTTTTGAATAGCTGACAGCTGGTTTACCTCTCTCGCGGCAGGCCAATATATTACATATCAAAGCTATATATAGAAAATACATCCTTTGGCTGTTTCCTTATTAATAATACATTTGCCGGATGGCGTAACAGCTCACCCGGCTGCCACGCTAGTTCGCCCGCTCTTTTCCACAACCAATCCTTCTTTTCTATGAACAAGCTTTATGCCTATGGGCTCGGTGTGGCCTTGCTGGCCGCCGCTGCTCCGGCCCTCGCTCAAAACAAGGCCGCCGGCCCTACCTACTCGCTGGGTAGCCCGCAAAACCTGGTGCGGCAGCTCGAAACCGAAGTAGCCGCCGATGTGGCCCGCCGCCAGCCCAAACCCACCGTTTCGCTGCGGGTGGCTGCCAACCAGCATTTCACCGGCCAGGTGAACTACCGCGAAGACTTGGCCTCGACCGGCGAGTATCTGGTAGGCGAGCTAGTGGGTGTACCGAACTCGTCGTTTTTTGTGCGGGTAGAGGGCACGCAGGTAGAAGGACACATTGTGCTCCGGGATACCAAGCGCGCCTACCGCTACTCGACCGACGCCCAGGGCAACGCCCAGGTGCAGGAAGTCGACATCAACGAGATTATCTGCATCAACTACGATAAGCCGGTGGGCTACCAGGCCCCCGAGCCGGCCCCGGCCAACCGCGCGGCCGGCATGGCCGCCGCGGTTACCTCGCTGCAGAGCCTGCCTGGTGCCAAGGGCTGCATCTACATCGACCTCGATGGCCAGTATGTATCGGGCACGCCCTGGAACAACGGCAACCCCATCGACGCCGCGCCTTCGGGCATTCAGAACGACGCGGCCAAAGTGCAGGCGTTCTGGGAGCTGGTGAGCGAGGATTTCCGGCCCTTCGACATGAACGTGACCACCGACGAGGCCGTGTTCAATACCTACCCCAAAACCATGCGCATGCGCGTGATTGTAACGCCCACCAACACGGCAGCCCCCGGGGCTGGCGGGGTGGCCTACCTCACGTCGTTCCGCTACAACAACGATACGCCCTGCTGGGTGTTCATGAGCGACCCCAAATCGGGGGGCGAGGCGGCTTCGCACGAGGTGGGCCACACGCTGGGCCTGAGCCACGACGGCCGCACCAGCCCCAGTGAGGGCTACTACCAAGGCCAGGGCTCGTGGGCCCCGATTATGGGTGTGGGCTACTACAAGCCCATCAGCCAGTGGAGCAAAGGGGAATACGCCAATGCCAACCAGACCCAGGACGACCTGGCAATCATCAGCGGCCCGACCTACAACGTAGGTTACCGCGCCGACGACCACGGCAACACGACCGGCACGGCCACGCCCTTAGCCCGCAGCAGCGACAACCTGACCGGCAACGGCGTGATTGAACGCACCGACGACCAAGACAACTTCAGCTTTACCACCAGCGGCGGCGCGGTAAGCTTCAACGTAAATACGGTAGCCCGTTATGGCAACCTCGATGTAGTAGTGCGGCTGCTGAACAGCACCGGCGGCCTGGTAGGCACCTACGACACCGGCGGCAGCCTCAACGCAACAGTGAGCACCACGCTGGGCGCCGGCACCTATTTCCTGCAGGTAGATGGCACCGGCGCGGCCAACCCCGCCACCGATGGCTACTCTGATTACGGCTCGCTGGGCACATTTACGGTAGCTGGTACGGCGCCGGCCGGTGGCACCCCGCCCCCACCGCCGCCACCAACCCCGCCTACTCCTCCGACCCCACCAGTTGCCGTTACGTACTGCGCCAGCAAGGGCAACAACGTGAGCTACGAGTGGATTGACCTCGTGAAGCTGGGCAGCATCAACCGCACCTCGGGCGCCGATGGTGGCTACTACAACGGCACGGCCCTGAACACTGACATTGCCGCCGGTTCGGCGCAGACCATCAACATCTCGGCGGGTTTCCGTTCGACGGCCTACAACGAGAACTGGCGCGTATACATCGACTACAACCAGGATGGCGACTTTACCGATGCCGGCGAGACGGTCGTATCGGGCGCTTCGTCGAGCAGCGCTACGCTGGCGGCTACGTTCACGGTCCCTTCTTCGGCCCTGACTGGTAAAACCCGCATGCGGGTAACCATGAGCGACAATGCCGCCACCACCAGCTGCAATAACTTCACCTATGGCGAAACCGAAGACTACTCGGTTACCATCATCGGCGGAGCAGCCAGCACTGAGGTTTATGTAGCGGCCCAGGGCGCGACGGTAGGCGACGGCCGCTTCGAGAAGGCGCTGACGTTGTACCCCAATCCCACGGCCAGTGTGCTCAATATTGTACTGGCTGGTAAAGCCCCGGTAGTATCGGCTTCGATTACCGATTTGCGCGGCGCGAAGGTGGCCAACGTCCGTTTCGAAAACGGCCAGCTTAACGTGGCCAACCTAGCTACCGGCGTGTACTTGCTCACCGTCAGCGACGGGCAGAAAACTTTCCACGAGCGGTTCATGAAGCAATAGCCTCATACCTACCCGCTCTGATGCCCGAACGGCGGCAGTTTCTTCGGAAGCTGCCGCCGTTTGCGTGCTTGGGCAGAAAGGCCTGCGCCAGTAAAAGCCGCTGGATTAGCACCGGATGAGGCGGCGGCCGTACCTTTGGGCCGGGTCGGCTCCTTTCGATGGCCCCCGCTGGTTGATGCTTATGAAACAGTTTTTTGCTTCCTCGCTGGGCCGTTTGCGGCTGGTTGGCCTTCTGGAAGGTCTTTCCTTTTTGTTATTGCTGGGCATTGCTATGCCGCTGAAGTACTTTTTTGGCCAGCCAGCGGCCGTCCGGGTAGTAGGTATGGCCCACGGGGCGCTATTTGTGCTGTATTGCGTGCTCGTGATTGGGGCAGCGGTGCAGTATAGCTGGTCGTGGCGCAAAACGGCGCTGGCCCTACTCGCCTCCATTATTCCGCTGGGCACTTTCTGGGCCGATGCCAAGCTATTCCGCGAAGAGGAAGCGGCCGGCTAGACTACGGGCCAAAGCTGGCTGCCGTACTTTAATAAGCCTGCCAGCGCCCGGCAGCGCATCCCTCTTTTATTACGTTTTCTCTCGATGAAGCGTCTGCTCCTTTACTCGCTGCTGGGCCTGGCGGCCACCGCCTGCGCCCCGCGGGCCATCATCCAACCCGCTACCCTCGGCATGGCGGGCCCGGTAATGCCTGTTACTCCTACAGCCCCAACGGCCGAGTTTCTGGTAATTACCGAAGACCAAGTCTTCGAGGGGCCGGCCGAGGAGTTGGGCGACATCGTTATCCGCGACTCGGGCTTTACACTGAGCTGCGACTACGAAACGGTAGTGGCCCTGGCTTCTGATAAGGCGCGGGCGCTGGGGGCCAATGCGCTCCGCATCTACGAGCACCGCCTACCGTCCATGATGAGCACCTGCCACCAGATTCGGGCCCGGGCCCTGCGCCTGACCGACCTGACGGCTTATGCGCGCGAAATTATGTGGCAGCCCAACCGCCGGCTGCGGGTGGCCGATTTCAAGGGTTCCGTTGCCAACCGGCCATTTCAGGCGTCTACCAGCAGCAACATCCGGTACCGCTACGCCGGGCTGGGGCTAGGGCGTGAGGACAATCAGCTCATCGGAGCCAGTCGAGAGCGGCTGCCAAGTACCAA
>NZ_JABKAU010000041.1 GCF_013377885.1 Hymenobacter lapidiphilus | reverse complement strand
AGAAGTTCTTGGCGAGTACCTTCTGACAGAAGGGGTCGATTTCACATTGGAAGGAGTTGGTCCATCCCATCCATTCGGCAGCAAGGTCAAAGCCGCCGATGCCGGTAAAGAGGCTGGCGTGTACCACGCCTACCAGTTGCCGAGTTGGCGCGTGCCATCAATCCAGACCTGCAGTCCCTGCCCGGAAAAGGCCAGCGTCTTATCGAACTGGGCCTTGTTGAAAGCGGCGGCGCGGTCGGTGGCCTGAATCGTGAGCGTGTGCTGGGCGTCCGGCAGGGGGCGGTACACCCCGGCGGCCTTTAGCTGCATGATGTTGCTGGCCGTTTCGTCGGTAACGCGCTTGATGGTGACACTGAAGGTTTGCATGGCGGTGGGGTGTGGGGTTGGTTGGTTAGATGCTTTCGATGTTCCAAAGATACCGATGTTTCGGTATAAAGCAATAACGGCGTACAATTATTTCGGTTGCGCTGGGCAAAAAAATAATCAGCCATTCAATTGCGAGGGCCGGAACCCCAGCCGCAACAGCCCGGCAAATACCTGTTGAGCCTGAGTAGTCACGGCGGCGGCTTCATCTATCGACACCCGGCCATTGCCCACGCGCACCATTTGGTCAGCCAGCGACATAGCGCAGGCCGTGGCGGGCTGGGTGTTGCGCAGCACCTCCTTGGCCGACGTGCGCAGCTTTGAGGGAAGCCCGGCGGCTTTGGCTTCCTTTACAATCACGTTCGGGCGTTTGCCGGTATGGGCCAGACAGTTGGCCCGGTTGTAGGCAATGACGCTACCCAGCCCGCCAATCAGGTACTGATGGTTGTTGATGCTTTTGGAATTGGCCACCTGCACTTCCCGTTGCGTGTGCTCCAGCAGGTTCACCAGCGGCGCGTCATTCTCGACTGAGCGCAGCTGGGCCTCCATCTGATTGAACTGTTCAATGTAGCCCTGCTTAAAGGCTGCGGCCCGCTTCCCGGTAAAGCCCATCACCAGCAGCGCGAACCCATCCTTGGACATGATAACCGACCGGCGGGCCTTGCCCTGCTTGTCGAGGTAGGAGGCCGATCCAAAATTGGATTGGCGGAATTGCGCGTCGCATTCCAGGTTATCAATGGCCCGCAATACGTGGGCATGGCTCTTTCCGAAGCCTTTTGCAATGCGCAGCGAATCCGTGGCCGGGTTGCCTTTCTTGGTGGGGAACACTAGCTCTTCCATGTTAGGCGGGGGTTTGCTTAGCGAGGTTTTCGAGTTCAGTCAGAATCTTTTCATCATACCGGCGGCATGGGCGGCGCAGTACGTTGCGCACCAGCTCGGGGTCGATTTCGGGGTGTAACGTGTTGATTCGGATGGCCGGAACGCTTGGCAACAGCGGCCGAACCTGCTCTAGTCGGTACCGAAAAACGGCCTTTTCGTCGGGGGTTTTCATGGTTCTGTTCATATATCTTCGGTTTTTGTTGGTTGCTTGCCTTAGTTTCGGTATTATTGTTGCCGATACCGAATGTACGGAAGTAAAGATAACGATTACTTCGGTTAAACCAATATGTCGGTACAACTAAAACACACCAAAATGGATACAATTGGTTCCAGGATTGCCGCCTTCAGAGAAGCGCGGCAACTAAAGCAGGTAGACGTGTTCCGCGCTACGGGCATTAAGCAGCAGACGCTTTCGAGTGTCGAGAGCGGCACAGAGCCTAAGAGCGGCATCGTTGCGGCGCTACTGGCCGCCTACCCCGACCTCAGCCCCGACTGGCTGCTAACCGGCTCCGGCCCGATGCTACGCGACGGCCGCGCCCTCAGCCCCACGGCCGCGCCGCCCACGTCACCCGCCAGCCCGGCGCGGCCGGCCCCGCTGCAAACCCAGCCCGGACAGGTGGATTTCGTCAACAAGTACATCACCCGGCTTGAAAACGATTTGGCCGCCGCTGCCGAGCGCGAGCTCTACTACCAGGCCCGGTTGCAGGAATTGCTGGGAAAGCCATCGGGTAACCTCTCATATGCAGCCGAGCCAACGGAGGTACACACCATGGCCGCCGCGCCGATCGGACCCCGGTTCGACCGCTGCGTGTTGCGGGCCATGTACGCCGACGTTGTAGCCGGACAGGTTACCCCCCTGCGCCAGGCCGTTTAAAAAGCCCCGCGTAGTAGCTGCTGGTTGGATATCCGCCCAATCCTCTACCTTTGTTTCCCGTTATGCCAGACCGAAATTCAACTTCCGCGGCGCCAACGGCCAAGTATATTTTTGTAACGGGCGGCGTTACTTCCTCCCTGGGTAAGGGCATCATCTCGGCCTCGCTGGCCAAGCTGCTGCAGGCCCGGGGCTTCCGGGTCACCATCCAGAAGTTCGACCCCTACATCAACATCGACCCCGGCACGCTCAACCCCTATGAGCACGGCGAGTGTTATGTGACCGACGACGGGGCCGAAACCGACCTTGACCTGGGCCACTACGAGCGGTTCCTGAACGTGCCCACCTCGCAGGCCAACAACGTAACCACCGGCCGCATCTACGACCACGTGATTACCAAGGAGCGCGAGGGCGCCTACCTCGGCAAAACCGTGCAGGTAGTGCCCCACATCACCGACGAGATAAAGCGGCGCATGCTGCTGCTGGGCCAGACCGGGCAGTTTGATGTGGTGATAACCGAAATAGGGGGCTCGATTGGCGACATTGAGAGCCTGCCCTTCGTCGAGTCGGTGCGGCAGCTGCGCTGGGATTTGCCCGAGAACAACACGCTGGTTATTCACCTCACGCTATTGCCTTACCTGAAGGCCGCCGGGGAGCTTAAAACCAAGCCCACCCAGCACTCGGTGCGCGACTTGCGCAGTGCCGGCCTGCAGCCCGATATTCTGGTGTGCCGCTCCGAGCACCCGATTCCGGCCGAGATGCGCCGCAAAATCGCGCTGTTCTGCAACGTCAACATCAACTCGGTTATCGAAAGCCTCGATGCCGACAGCATCTACTCGGTGCCGCTGCTCATGCTGAAAGAGCATTTGGATGAGCGCGTTATCAAGAAGCTCAACCTGAAAGGCGGCGCGGCGCAGCCCGATCTGGAAGCCTGGAAGGACTTTCTGGGCCGGCTGAAAAACCCGACCGAAGAAGTGACGATTGCGCTGGTAGGCAAATACGTGGAGCTCCCCGACGCCTACAAGTCCATCATCGAGTCGTTCATTCATGCCGGGGCCCAGAACGAGTGCAAGGTGACGGTACGCAGCATCCAGAGCGACAACCTGACGGCCGACAACGTGGTCCAGCAGCTGGCCGGCGTACACGGCGTGTTGGTAGCGCCCGGTTTTGGCGAGCGGGGCTTCGAGGGCAAGATTTCTGCGGTGAAATATGTGCGCGAAAACGGCATCCCGTTCTTCGGCATTTGCTTAGGCATGCAGGTGGCGGTAGTGGAGTTTGCGCGCAATGTGCTGGGGCTGAAAGAGGCTTCGTCGACTGAGATGGATGCCCAGACGCCGGAGCCCGTGATTGCCATGATGGAGGAGCAGAAGAACGTTACCCAGAAAGGCGGCACCATGCGCCTGGGTGCCTACGACTGCGAATTGCGTCGGGGTTCGAAGGCCGCTAAAGCCTACGGCCGCAACCAAATCAGCGAGCGGCACCGCCACCGCTACGAGTTCAACAACGACTACCTGGAGCGCTTCGAGGCCGCCGGGATGCTGGCCAGTGGCCGTAACCCCGAAACCGGCCTGGTAGAAGTAGTTGAGCTGGCCGACCACCCCTGGTTTGTAGGCGGACAGTTCCACCCCGAGTTAAAAAGCACCGTCCAGAACCCCCACCCGCTGTTCGTGCGCTTCGTGAAAGCGGCTATCCAGTACCGGAAGGGACTGTAAGGAGTTGACGTGCGGTTAAAAGGCCGTCATGCTGAGCGGATCAGAAGCATCTCTACCGCTTCGTTGTAACGATTCAACGAAGCAGTAGAGATGCTTCGGCTCCGCTCAGCATGACACTGTGCTTTTTGCATCAGGCCAGCCCTCCAACCCCCAATTCCCAACCCAAAATACCTCCGTCGAAAAATATTCGGCGCGTAAGTCCGACCTTTGCGGCCGGGTGGCGGACTTCGGCCGGTGCCCGGCTCTTTATTTTCCGTTGGAAGCGCCCCGGCGTAGCTCCGCACACTTTTCAGTAAATGGACAGAAACTCAGCAATCGGCCTGTTTTTAATGGCGGCCTTGCTTCTGATTTATCTTCAGTTCGCGCCTAAACCCGAGCCCGCCGCCGTCGAGTTGGCTAAAACCACTAAGTCGGTCACTACTGGCGGCGACTCGGCCCGCGCTGCTACCGCTGCACCTGTTGCCCCCGACTCGGCGCAGCTGGCTAAGCAGCTCGGCTCGTTTGCCACCGCTGCCCAAGGCACCGCCCAGACGACGGAGCTGAGCAACAAGCTGCTGACCGTAACCTTCTCCTCGAAGGGCGGCCAGCCCCAGTCTGCACGCCTGCACAAGTATAAAACGTTCGGTGGCCAGCCGCTCGATATTTTCGATGCCCAGAGCGCCAAAATGGACCTGCGCTTCCGCACCATCAGCGGCCAGCAGATAAAGCTGTCGGACCTGTACTTCCGGGCCGAGCCCCAGGGCAGCAACGCCATGCGCTTCGTGGCCGAGGTAGCCGGCGGACAGATTGAGCAGACCTACACGCTGGCCCCCGAATCGTACGAAGTGGGCTACCAGCTGCGTTTTAATGGCCTGAGCCAGACGCTGGCCCAGGAGCCGCTTACGTTCACGTTTGTGGATAATGTGCGCCAGACCGAGCAGGACCGCACCCAGAACCGCAACCACACCGCCATCAACCGCTACCTCGTATCGGGCGACCATACGGTCCTGTTCGAGGCCAGCGAGACACCAGAAGAAATTAAGGTGGAGGAACCCATAAAGTGGGCGGCACACAAGCACGACTTCTTCATTGCCGGCATTATTGCCGACAACGAATTTACGTCGGGCCAGCTGAACGCAGGGGTTGACCTGAATGACTCGACGTACTTGAAAACGCTGAGCAGCACGCTCAAGATTCCGGTGGCGGACGTTCAGCAGGGCAAGGCTAACTTCCGGTTCTTCTTCGGGCCGAACTCCTACGATCTGCTCAAAACCGTTGCGCCCGATTTCGACCGCAACGTGAACCTGGGCTGGGGCCTGTTCCGCTGGGTAAACCAGTTTGTGATACTGCCGGTGTTCCACTTCCTGCAGCAATACATTGCTTCCTACGGCCTGATTATCGTGCTGCTGGTGCTGTTGATAAAGCTGGTTACCTGGCCTTTAACGTACAAAACCTACGAGAGCCAGGCCAAGATGAAGGTGCTCAAGCCGGAAATCGACGCCATCAAGGAGAAGTACCCGGATGACCAGATGAAGCAGCAGCAGGAGACCATGAAGCTCAACCAGAGCGTTGGGGTGAATCCGCTGAGTGGCTGCATACCGACGCTGCTGACGATGCCGATTCTGTTCGCCATGTTCCAGTTCTTCCCCAACGCCATCGAGCTGCGGCAGGAGGCCTTCCTGTGGGCGAAGGATTTGAGCACCTACGACAACCCGATTATCCTGCCTTTCGCTTTGCCGTTCATGGGCAGCCACATCAGCCTGTTCACGGTGCTGATGACGCTCTCGACGCTGGCCATGACCTACCAGACCAACCAGAACAACCCCTCGGCCATGCAGGGCCCAATGAAGTTCTACAGCTACCTGATGCCGTTCATCTTCTTCTTCGTGCTCAATAGCTTCTCCGCCGGCCTGACCTGGTACTACCTGGTTTCCAACATCGTAACGCTGGGTCAGATAGCCATAACCCGCCGTTTCATCGACGACGACAAGGTGCGCGCCAAGCTCGAAGCCAACAAAGTGAAAAACAAGGACAAGAAGCCCAGCGGCTTCTCGGCCCGCCTAGCCGATGCCATGAAAGCCGCCCAGGAGCGCGACGCCCAAACCAAGCCGAGCGGCAGCAAGAAGCTGGCCTCTAACAACGACGCGGCCGATGAGGCCGAACCCGGCACCGGCGCCGACGACGTAACCAACCCGAAAAAGCCGCGCAAAACCCGCCGCTCCTAAGCTTCCGAAACGGCTGTATTTACCGCAAAGCCCCGCACCTGTTATGGTGGCGGGGCTTTTTGGTGGCTTCTGGCCTGAATTTTGGCATTAGCGAATTGGTATATTGACCCGATTTTCTTTCCTGCCTCTCCCCTGCCCCATGCGTACTCCCCTGCTCCTTCCGTTGCTCATGCTGATGCTTGGCCTGCCCGCGCTACCCGCCTGCAAAGCCAGCCGCCCGGCTGCGGCCGGTACCGCGCCTGCAACTAACACTACTATTGCCACGCAGCCTCAGCAGCAGGAAGCCGTGCTCGTATTCGGGCGCACGGCCTGTTTCGGCACCTGCCCCGACTACACGGCCCGCTTTTTTGCCGATGGCCGCCTGGAGTACGAGGGACGCGAGCATGCCCCCGTGGTAGGCAACCGCACGGTACAGCTGGCACCAGCCGTGGTGCAGCAACTGCTACGCGAGGCCGACCAGCTTGGCTTTGCGCAGCTACGCGACGTGTACTCCAAAGGCGCCCTCGACTTACCTTCTACCACCCTCGCCATCACGACGGCCAAAGGCACTAAAAGCGTCCGCGTAGATGAAGGTGGCCCCGAAAGCCTGCAAAAACTCTTCACCCAACTCGATTACGAGGTGCAGAAGGCGCTGGGCGTAGTGGCCGAAAAGTAGAAGCTGCCTTGCATCAATCCCACTTGCGCAAACAAGGCCGAAGGTATGTAGCGTGAAGCTCCAGCTTCGCGTATCGCAGAACTCAATAACCTGGAAGTCAGGAACGGCACGCGAAGCTGGATATTCACGCTACGGCCTAAGTACTTAACCAGTAATTATATACAAACAGAAAAGGCCGGGCTACCGAACGTTACCATCAGGTTCGTTCAGCGGCCCGGCCTTTTCTGTTCAACTTTTATTTCACTCAGCCTTTTTTGGCGGCGTCGTAGAGGCGGCCGGCTTCGGGCCAGTTGATAACGCTCCAGAAATTTTTGATGTAGTCGGGGCGCTTGTTCTGGTGCTTGAGGTAGTAGGCATGCTCCCAAACATCGAGGGCGACTATGGGCAGGCCACGCTGGTTACCGGGCAGATCCATGAGCGGGTTGTCCTGGTTGGGGGTCGAAGTGACGGCCAGCTTGCCGGTTTTACTGTCTACGATCAGCCAGGCCCAGCCCGAGCCGAAGCGCGAGCTGGCCACTTTGGTAAACTCCTCACTGAACTTATCGAAGGAGCCGAAGTCTTTATCGATGGCTGCTTTAAGGGGACCGGTAGGCTGACCACCTCCTTTGGGAGTCATAGTCAGCCAGAAGAACGAGTGGTTCCAGTGGCCGCCGGCGTTGTTACGCACGGCTTCGCTTTGCTTACTCATGGAAGCCAGCAAGTCGGCCATGCTCAGTTTTTCGGCTGGTGTGCCCATTACGGCCGCGTTCAGCTTGCTCACGTAGCCCTTGTGGTGGGCGTCGTGGTGGATTTCCATCGTGCGGGCGTCGATATGGGGCTCCAAGGCATTGAAGGCGTAGGGCAGCGCGGGAAGCGTAAAGGGGCCGTCGGCAATAGGGGTAGCGCGGGCTTCGCGCAGTAGCTTATCGTCGTGGGCAGCGGCCAGCAGGGCGGGGCTTACTATGGCTCCGAGGGCAGTGAGCAGGCCGGTTTTGAGGAAATCACGCTTGATCATAGGAAGGAGGCTTTCGTTTTCAATGGTTAGTTATTCGTTTTTCAGAGCCAATTGGTTCGTTTCCGAGGCAAAACGCTTCGTCCAATACGCTGGAAAAATCTTCCCCAAAAACGAGTAAACAGCAGCGGACACTGCCCCAATATACCAACGCTTACCCGCAATTGCCGGTCGAGGTTCGGTTTTGGCTGTACTTTTACACGCTCGGGCACGGTTTTGGGAGCGGCCCGCGTTACCTCTTTTCTGGCCGCCGTCCTGCGGCTTCTCCCCTCCTTGATACATATGCCAACTCTTCGCTATTCGCCGTCTGCCTTTCGTCTTCTCTCCATTCTGCTGGTTTTGCTGGGGCTCGCCCACCTTGGCCAGGCCCAGGTGCAGCTGCGGGGCGTGGTGCGCGACCGGGAAACCCAGGAAGTCCTGCCCTTCGCCAGCATTGCCGTGCTGGGCACCACCAACGGCACCACCACCAACCTGGAGGGCGAGTTTACGCTCGTTGTAAAGGAGCTGCCGGCCCAGCTGCTGGTATCGGAACTGAGCCACGTGCGCGACACGGTGCGTGTAACAGCGGGCGGCGAACTGCTGAACATTACGCTGGCCCCGGCTTCCGTAGTGCTGCCCGAAGTGAAAGTGGCCAGTTACCCGTTCCAGCTCGTAGACAGGGCTTTCCGGAACCTGGCGCGCAACTACCGCCGCAGCTACTACGGCCGCGCCTTCTACCGCCAGATTACCCGCATCGACAACGAACCCACCGAGCTGCAGGAAGTGGTCTGGAACGTGAAATCCAACCCCGCCCGCATTGAGGGTACCACGCTAGCCCAGGGCCGCTACGCCGGCGTGCAGGCTCCTATCAGCCTGAACAACTTTTCGGTGTACACCCGCCGCTACGGCCTCTTCGACATCCGGCAGGACAGCACCACTTCGCTGGCCCTGTTCAGCCCCAACGTGGAGAAAAACTACCTGCTGGAGCTGAAAGGCATTGTGGGCGAAGACTCGACCGGCGGAGTAGCTGAAATCGGCTTCGAAACCCGGCCCGAGCTGGCTTACCAGGCTCAGGGAACGGTTTGGATTGACCTGGAAACCAACCAGGTAGTGCGCTACCGGGTGGTACAGCCCAGCTTCACGGGCAGCACCAGCAACCCACGCCAGAAGTTCACCAACGCCAAGCTCACCATCGAAATGGCCTTTAAGCCCGGCGGCGCGTCCGGTGTGGCCCCGTTGGAGCTGATGAAAATGGACCTGACGACTGACCTGACTGAGCCGGGCAAGGAGCCGCTGGCCATCAAGGTGACGTCGTTCACCTACTTCTACAACCAGAGCACCACCAATCCGCGCCTGCCCTATACCCAGGCCAGCCTCAACGACCGTGACTTGGACGCCATCCGGGCCAAGCCCTACGACCCCGAATTCTGGGCCAACAATCCGGTAGTTAAGCGTACCCCGGCGGAGGATGAGGTAGTGTCCGCTTTTGAGAAGAAAGGCGCTTTCGGCTCGATGGTAAAAGGCCAGACCCGCAAGCCCGCCCGGCGGTAGCGGTTAGCGGTTAGCGGTTAGCGGTTAGCGAAAAGAACGTCATTCCGAGCGAAGCGAAGAATCTCGCGTGCCACAGTATTCCGCACAATAGGGGGTTACTGTAGCACGCGAGATTCTTCGCTTCGCTCGGAATGACGTTCTTTTTAGTCCTGCACACTCACTTACAGGCTGAAATACAGCACCAAGCCCATCAGCACCAGACCGGTCAGGAAGGCGCAGCCCAGGCCAATGCCGATGAATTTGAACAGGCGAATGTCGCTGTGGGAATGGTAAGCGCGGCGAGGCTCAGGGGTTTCAGGCATGAGGAAGCAACCGGCCAGCACGCTAAAAGTAACTGGGCGGCGCAGCTTTGGGCCTTGGGAGGCATCTTTGGGGCATGAAACTGCTTTTCTATTGCTTGATTTTGCTGGGCTTACTAGGTGCCTGCTCGCCTAAGGCTCCGCTGGCTACTGTTCCTGTTGCTACTACTTCGGTTGCTCCGGCAGAGTCTGGAGCTGAGTTGCGGATTGCCTTTGGCTCCTGCAGCCGCCAGAATCTGCCCCAGCCGTTGTGGGCCGATATTGCCCGCGACCAGCCTGATGTATGGATGTGGCTGGGCGACAACATCTACGGCGACTCCGACGACCCGGCCGTGCTGCGCGCCAAGTACGCCACCCAGTTCAACAACCCCGGCTACCGCCAGCTACGCGAGCAGGGCACGCGCATCATCGGCACCTGGGACGACCACGACTACGGCCGCAACGACGGCGACAAGAACTACCCCTTCAAGGCCCAGAATCAGCAGCTGGCCCTCGATTTTCTGGAAGAGCCCGCCGATAGCCCACGCCGCCGTCAGGAAGGCATTTATGCCGCTTACGAGTACCGGGTGGCCGACAAAAAGGTGAAAGTACTGCTGCTCGACGACCGGTACTTCCAGGACCCGCTGCAGCGCGACGCCCAGAAGGTGTACCAGCCCAACCCCACCGGCGACGTGCTGGGCGAGGCCCAGTGGGCCTGGCTGCGCGCACAGCTGGCCGGTTCCGATGCCGACGCGCACATCATTGGCTCGGGCATCCAGTTTCTGCCCACCCAGCACCCCTATGAGAAGTGGAGCAACTTCCCGGCCGCCCGCCAGCACCTGCTCGACCTGCTGACCGAAACCCACCCTAAGGGCCTGCTGCTCGTCAGTGGCGACCGGCACATCGGCGAGGTGTCGGAGCTGGCGGTGCCGGGGTTGGCGCGGCCGGTGCTGGAGGTAACATCGAGCGGCCTGACGCACCCGGCCACCCAGAATACCGGCGAGCCGAACGCGCTGCGGGTGGGGCCGCTGGTCAATAAAAAGCACTACGCGTTGTTCCGTTTCCGGGCCCCGGAAGGCCGGCTACTGCTGGATATGTCGCTACGCGGCGAGGCTGGCCATGTCTTCTACGAGCAGGCAATCCGCCTGGAGTAAGCGCCGGCCCGCCGCGCCTTCGCGCTGGTTGCCGTAAATTGAACCCACCCCTTCACCATTCATTCCTGCCCGCCTTGGTTTACCTCCGCCGGTTTACTCTCCTGCTTGCGCTGCTGACTGCCGCCACCACGGCCATGGCCCAGCGCCGTACAGTTGCCCGTCCGGCCAAAGTGCCGGCCGCTACCAAACCGGCCCCGCCGCGCAACCAGCCCGTGCCGTTTGCCGGGCAGCTGGCCAGCTCGCGCTGGGTTGATTCGGTGATGGCCACGCTTACGCCCGACCAGCGCGTGGCCCAGCTGTTCATGGTGGCCGCCTACTCCAACCGCACCCGCGCCGATGAGGATTCAGTTTCGGCCCTGATTCAGCGCTACGGCATCGGGGGCCTGATTTTCTTCCAGGGCGGGCCTGTGCGCCAGAGCCGGCTACTGAACCGCTACCAGAGCCAGGCCCGCGTGCCACTGCTGATAGCCATGGACGCAGAATGGGGCGTGGGCATGCGCCTCGACAGCGTGGTGCGCTTCCCGTTTCAGATGAGCTTGGGCGGCCTGAAGGACAATGAGCCCATCTACCAGATGGGCCAGCAGGTAGCCGCGCAGTTCAAGCGGCTGGGCATGCACGTCAATTTCGCGCCCGTCGTCGACATCAACAACAACGCCCAGAACCCGGTCATCGGCTTCCGGAGCTGGGGCGAGAACCGCGAAAACGTGACCGAAAAGAGCCTGCAGTACATGCAGGGCATGCAGGATGCGGGCGTGCTGGCGGTTGCCAAACACTTCCCCGGCCACGGCGACACCGACGTGGACTCGCACCTCGCGCTGCCCCTGCTGCGAGTCGACCGGCAGCGGCTCGATACGCTGGAGCTGTTTCCGTTCCGAGAACTGATGGCTAAGGGCCTGGGTGGTATGATGGTGGCTCACCTCAACATTCCGGCCCTCGACACCACCGGCGTGCCTTCCACCCTTTCCAAGCCGATTATTGAAGGCTTGCTGCGCCAGAAAATGGGGTTCGAAGGCATCATTTTCACGGATGCCATGAACATGAAGGGCGTGACGACCAAGTATCCCGCCGGCGAGGCCGACGTGCGGGCGCTATTGGCCGGCAACGACATTCTGGAGTTCAGCGAGGATATTCCGCTGGCCCTCCGCATGGTGCGCGAGGCTATTGATAAGGACCAGATTTCGCAGGCTGAAATTGACCGCCGTTGTCGCAAGGTACTGGCCCTGAAACAGTGGGCTGGCCTGGACCGCTACCGCCCCATCGAGCTAAAGAACATTATTGCCGACCTCAACACGCCCCACGACCAATACCTGAGCCGGCAGCTGTCGGAGCTGAGCGTAACAGTGCTGCGCAACCAGCAAAGCCTGCTGCCGCTGCAACGCCTCGACACGCTGCGGCTGGCCACGCTCACGCTCGGCACCACCGACACCACCGCGTTCCAGCGCCGGGTGGCCGATTATGCACCCGTGCGCCACTTCTGGCTGCCCGCTTCGCCCTCGCTCGACGAGCTGACGAAGATGCGCGAAACCCTGAAGCTCTACAATACGGTGCTCGTGGGCGTGAACAACCTGGGCCGCCAGCCGGCCACCGGCTTCGGCGTAACGCCCGAAATGAACGTGCTGCTGCGCGAGCTGGGCGGTAAGGGCCAGCAGTTGGTGGTGAGTGTGTTCGGCACAGCCTACGCCGTGGAACGCCTGCGCGACCTGAACCGGGCCGGAGCCGTGGTGCTGGCCTACCAGGAAAGTCAGAACGCCCAGGAAGTGGCCGCCGAGGCTATTTTCGGCGGTATATCGGCTAGTGGCAAGCTGCCGGTTACCGTGTCGCGCACCTATGGCTACGGGGCCGGACTGGCCACGGCCGGCGGCACGCGGCTGCGCTACAGCTTCCCGGAGGCCGTGGGCATGAGCAACGATTTGGAAAGCCGGGTTGACTCGGTGATGAACGGGGCCCTGGCCGCCGGCGCCTTCCCGGGTGGCGAGGTGCTGATTGCCCGCCGCGGCACCGTGGTGCTGCGCAAAAGCTACGGCACTCAAACCTACGGCCCTTCGGCCCGCCCGGTGCGCAACGACGACCTCTACGACCTGGCCTCGCTCACGAAAGTAAGCGCCGCCCTGCCGGCCCTGATGAAGCTGCAGGACGAGGGCAAATTCTCGCCCGACATGACGCTGGGCCAGCTGTTCCCGGAGTTCAAAGGCACCAACAAGCAGGATCTGAAGCTGCGCGACGTACTCACCCACCAGGCCCGCCTCAAGTCCTGGATTCCGTTCTGGAAAGACTACACCAAACCCCGCGGCCTGTTCAATGCGCTGTTCGGCAAGAGCCCGGCCGCCAGCATGGTTTCGCTCACGAAACCCAGCGAGCTAAACCGCCGCTACTTCCGGCCCGACTCGTCGGCCCGGTTTCCGCTGCGGGCAGCCACCGGCCTGTGGGCCCGTCAGGGTTTCCCGGAACTGATTACACAGGCCATTGCCGAGTCGCCGCTCAACGACAAGCCCGGTTACGTGTACTCCGACCTGTCGTTCATCATGTACCCGCGCTTCGTAAAAGCCGCCTCAGGTAAGCCGCTCGACCAGTTCGTGCGCGACGAGCTGTACCAGCCTTTAGGTGCCACCACGCTGGGTTTCAACCCCACCCGACGCTTCCCGCTCAGCCGCATCGCGCCTACCGAGTATGACTCGCTGTTCCGCCACAGCCAGCTACAGGGCACGGTCCACGACGAGGGCGCGGCCCTGCTCGGGGGCGTGTCGGGCCACGCGGGCCTGTTCGGCTCGGCCAACGACTTGGCCAAGCTCGTGCAGCTTTATGCCTGGAACGGGCGCTACGGTGGGCAGCAGCTCATCAAGTCCGAAACTTTGGCCGATTACACGCGCTGCCAGTTCTGCCCCGACAACCGCCGCGCCTTGGGCTTCGACCGGCCAGCCACCAACCCTGGCCTGAACTCGGCCCAAAGCGCCTCGCCGGCCAGCTACGGCCACACCGGCTTCACGGGTACGCTGTTCTGGGTTGATCCCAAGGAGGAGCTGATTTGCATCGTGCTCACCAACCGCGTAAACCCGACCCGCCGCAACAATAAGATTTCCAGCCTCAACGTGCGCACCAACGTGCTGCAGGTAGCGCTGGAAAGCATCCGGCAGAAGCCGGCGGTGGAAACGACAGTGGAAGAGTAAAGAGTTTTCTCACAGAGGAGTGCGGAAGCATGCGCAGAGGAAGAATGGAGGAACTACTTCTAACCTCTGCGCATGCTTCCGCACTCCTCTGTGAGAAAATTAAAATCCACCAGAAAACTCCTAGCTTGAAGGCTCCCACCACAGAAGCCCTCAACCTATGCTAGGACTCATGATGCACCAGCCCCTGCGCATTGCCGGGCTGCTCGAACACGCCGAGAAGTGGCACGCCGACACCGAGATTGTGAGCCGGTTGGCCGAGGGTGGTTTCCACCGCTACACCTACGCCGGGCTGGGCCGCCGGAGCCGGCAATTAGCCAATGTGCTGGCTCGCCTGGGCATAAACCCCAGCGACCGGGTGGGTACGCTGGCCTGGAACAACCACCGCCACCTGGAGCTATACTACGCCGTGTCGGGCATGGGGGCCGTGTGCCACACCATTAACCCGCGCCTGTTCGGCGGGCAGCTCACCTACATCATCGACCACGCCCAGGACCAGGCTATTTTCTTCGACCTCACCTTTCTGCCGCTGGCCGAAAAGCTGGCTCCCGCCTGCCCCGGCGTGCGGAACTGGGTATTGATGAGCGACCGGGCCCACATGCCTGAAAGCACCACACTACCTGATTTGCGCTGCTACGAAGACCTGCTTGCGGCCGAGACTTCCGAGTACGAGTGGCCGGTGTTCGATGAGAATACGGCCTCCTCGCTCTGTTACACCTCGGGTACCACTGCCGAGCCCAAGGGCGTGCTCTACTCGCACCGCTCCACGCTGCTGCATACCTTCGCGGCCGGGTTGCCCGATTGCTTCAACTGCTCGGCTCAGGATGTGATTCTGCCCGTCGTGCCCATGTTCCACGTCAATGCCTGGGGCATTCCGTATTTGGCGCCCATGCTGGGCTGTAAGCTGGTGCTGCCCGGACCGGGGCTGGATGCGGCCAGCCTCTATGAGTTGTTTGAGCAGGAAGGCGTGACGTTTTCGGCCGGCGTGCCCACCATCTGGCTGGGTCTACTGGCCTTCATGCGCGACAAGGAACTACACTTCAGCACGCTGCGCAAGATGATTGTGGGTGGCGCGGCCTGCCCGCCGGCGCTGCTTAAGGCCTTCGGCGAGGAGCTGAACGTGGAAATCCGCCACGCCTGGGGCATGACCGAAACCTCGCCCCTGGGCACCGTCAGCACCCTCAAGCCTCAGCAATTGGGCCTGGGTGCGACAGAGCAGGCCGACCTGCTAGCCAAACAGGGCCGGGTGATTTATGGCGTGGATATAAAGATTGTGGACGACGCGGGCCAAGTGCTACCCCACGACGGTGTGGCATTCGGCGACCTGCTGGTGCGCGGCGCCTGGGTGGTAGCCGACTACTTCGGTACCGACGCGCCTGGCCAGTTGACTGCCGACGGCTGGTTCAGCACCGGCGACGTGGCCACCATCGACGCGGCCGGCTTCATGCAGATAACCGACCGGAGCAAGGACGTCATCAAGTCGGGTGGGGAGTGGATTTCGAGCATCGCGCTGGAGAACCTGGCCGTGGGCCACCCCGCCGTGGCCGAAGCCGCCGTGATTGGCCGCCCCCACCCCAAATGGAGCGAGCGGCCGTTGCTGGTAGTGGTGCGCCGGCCCGGCCATGAGGTCGCGGCCGAGGAACTGTTGGCATTCTACGAAGGCAAAGTGGCCCGTTGGTGGATACCAGAAGCCGTGGAGTTCGTGGAGGAACTGCCCCACACGGCTACCGGCAAAATCCGCAAAACTCAGCTGCGGGAGGATTTCGCGGGGTATACGTTCGGAGGAATGAGGGAATGAGATAGGCAGCTGTCATCCTGAGCAGCGCGAAGGACCTTATTACGCTTGAACGAGCCGTTGGCACAGCTGTTCAGGCATAGTAGGGTCCTTCGCGCTGCTCAGGATGACAGCTGCCTAACTCATTCCCCCACCAATCGAGCCCCAGTTATTCAATCAAACCTTGATGATGACGCCTTTTTTGTACATCAGCCACAACACTCCGAACCAGATGAGCACGCACACCAGCGCACCGGCCAGCGAGGCGTTTAGCGAGCTGAAATAGGGCGTAAAGAACGTGTTGTAGAGCCAGGTTTTGAGCGACACTTCAGCCGCCGTTACTTTAATGGCCCCCAAGGTTTTGGCTACGATGCCCGACAGGAAGAACACGGTAATGGCATTCACGCCGTACACCTGCCCGAAGCTCGTCCACCAGCCGCGGCGGCCCTGCACGTCGCAGAGCCAGTAGAGCAGCGCCAGCGCGGCCGTGGCCAATCCTCCGGTATACAGCACGTAGGAGCTCGTCCAGAGGCTTTTGTTGATGGGAAACCACATATTCCAGATGAGGCCCGCCACGATGAGGCCGGTGGCGGCCACGAACAGCTGGGCCACTCGCACGACCGGTTCCAGCTCGCGGCGGCGCAGGTATTGGCCCACCAGCATCCCGATCAGACCGGTGGCAATAGCCGGCAGCGTGCCCAGCAGGCCCTCGGGGTCCCAGGTACGGCTTTGCTTCCAGAGGTGGGCTTCGCTGAACACCGCCCTATCGAGCCAGGCCCCGAGGTTGGTTTCGGGTTCCAGGTTGGCCGGGCCGAAACCGGGCACCGGCACCAACTGCAACAGCACATTGTAGCCCACCAGCAGCACAATCAGCAGCCCGATTTGCTGGCGACGGCTGGTTTTCAGAAACAGGATGCCGCAGACCAGAAATACCCACGAAATGCGGGCCAGCACCCCCGGAACCCGCACTGTATCAAACTCGAACTTCGGGTATAGCGCCATCAAAAGCCCCAGCCCAAACAGCACCGCCGCCCGCCTCAGCACCCGCAACATGGCGGCGCCATGAGTGGCCGGCTGCTGCCGGGCCACACTCAGCGCGTAGCTGATGCTGACGCCCACAATGAACAGGAAAAACGGGAAAATGAGGTCGGTGGGCGTGCAGCCATGCCATTTGGCGTGCTCCAGCGGGGCGTAGATGTGCCCCCAGTCGCCGGGGTTGTTCACCAGAATCATGGCCGCCACCGTGAGCCCCCGAAACACGTCGAGGCTGATGAGGCGGGCCGGCTGCGAGGCCTCGGCCAGCGGCACAGCGCCGGTAGTTTCAAGGGCAGCCTGGGTAGTGGCAGTGGTCATTGTTTTGGTGGTTAGCTGTTAGAACGTCATTCAGAGCATGCTCCGAATGACGTTTCCTTTGAGTGTCGGGCAGCTGAAAGCCAACTCTCTATTGACAGCGCTAATTAGCCGGGTCGGCGGGGGTATTGCCGTTGTTTTCGCGCTCGATGCGTGGGTAGGGATAGAAATTGCGGTTGCGCTCGGCCCCGGGCTGGCCCGGACCGGGCCGGCCAAAGCGGCGGCTGTCGCCCAGCCGGAAGCCCTGGAAGGCCAGCTCAACGTAGCGGTTACGCAGAATTTCGAGCAGGATGGCATCGGCCGTGAGCGGCCCCGAGTACGCTGGCAGGCTGGCTCCGAGGCCGAAGGCATCCTGGGCCGGCGTTTTGGTGCGCACCTTGTTCAGCTCGATAACCGCGTTGGCCAGGTCGCCTTTGCGGGCGTAGGCTTCGGCCCGAATCAGCAGCATCTCGCCCGGCACATACACCGGAATCGGGGCGTCGTTGGCCGTGTAGAAACCCAAGCCGCGATTCTGAGTGGGCAAGGGAGCCGCCCGTACTAGAAACGGAATTCGCCCGTCGCCGGAGGCCGGGGCCAGCGGCCCGGTCAGGCCCAGGTTTACATCGGTAGGCTCGAAGATATTCTTGTTGCCAAACACCACATCGAAAAGCGGATTGCGGGCAATGTTGTTGAAGTTGAACACCGAGCGGCTGCTCAGATTTACGCGCCCGGCGGCGGCCAGCGCCTTATCATAGTCGCCGAGCACGAGGCTGTAGCGGGCAATAAGAGCCTGCAGCGTATTGGTCAGGTCGATGCCGGGGACAATTTTACCCCGGAACTCGGCCGAAACGGGCGCGGCGGCCAGCTGAGCGGCGGCGGCCTCCAACTGCGTAACGGCGCTGCGCAAAGCCTCCTCGCGCGGCACGAAAGTGGCGTTTTCACCCGTCACCAACGACGTTTGCTCGAAAAACTGCGCGATATCACCCAGCGTCAGGGCCCGGAAAATGCTGGCGTAGGCCACGATGCCACTGCGGGTGCCGGGGTCGGTGGCGTTGTTGGCGTTGGCCAGAATCAAATCGGCGTTGGCCCGCACCAGCTGGGCCGTGGTCCAGAGGTTACGCACTACCGCGTTGTCGTTCACGATGCTGGCCCCGCCAACGGCCACGTTGTTTTCATCGACGTTGCCCTGATTGAGAAGGAACATCTCGCGGGTGCTCAGGCCGCTCAGGGCCACCTTATTATAGAGCACGCTCACCAGCCCACCAGTTGCGTAACGGGCCTGCAGGCCGTTGCTGAGCAGCGTC
Organism: Hymenobacter lapidiphilus; assembly: GCF_013377885.1. GTDB lineage: Bacteria > Bacteroidota > Bacteroidia > Cytophagales > Hymenobacteraceae > Hymenobacter > Hymenobacter lapidiphilus. The sequence continues at coordinate 14,800 of NZ_JABKAU010000041.1, read as the reverse complement.
AGGCCCTCGGCCGAGCCGGTGGCCTGCTCTACGCTGACGGTACTCGGGTTGATGTACTCCTTGTTGCAGCCGCCGAGTACAAGGGTGCCGGCGACGAAAAACAGAACTAGCTTTTTCATAAGAAAGGAGGGCTAAAAGGTGGCCGCCAGGCGGAGCTGATAGGTACGCGGAATGGGCACGTTGCCGAAGTCGATGGCCCGCAGCAAATCGGAGGAGCCGCCGGCACTGGTTTCGGGGTCGAAGCCCCTGTAGTTGTCCCACGAAATCAGGTTGCGCCCCACCAGCGAGAGGTCAAGGGAACTGATGTATTTGCTGAATGTGGGCAGCGCGTAATTAAGGGCCACTTCGCGCAGCTTCACAAACGAGCCGTCGTCGATGCGGAATTGCTGGGTGTTGTAGATGGCGTAGATGTAGCCGCGAGGTAGTTCGCCGCGCAACTCTTTCTCGGCCAAATCGCCCAGGCCCACGCCCTGACGGGTGCGGTAATCGGCGTTGAACACGTCGGCGCCCTGCACGGCATCCAGCAGCACCCGCAGGCCCAGCTTTTTGTAGGTGAAGTTGGTAGTAAACGAGCCGGTCCAGTCGGGGTTGGGGTTACCGATGAGGGCCTGGGCCACGGCCGTGCCGGCCGCGTAGCTGGGCTGGCCATCGGCTCCGCGCGAGGGCACGTAGGTAGTGGAGCCCGTTACCTGGCCGCTGGTGCGCTCATCCTGCGGGAAACCCTGGGGCGTAAGCAGCAACGAGCCGTCGGGGTTGGTAGCGTAGGTCGAGCCGTAGAACACGCCCGCCGGCTGGCCCTGCAGCAGATACACCGGTGCCCCGGCCGAGTTGGCGATGGTAATGGCCTGCACGTTGCCATTCGAGCCGGGCAGCTTGGTCACCTCGTTGCGGTTGCGGCTGAAAACAACCGTCATGTCCCAGCTGAAATCGGTAGTGCGGATGGCCGTGCCGTTGAGCAGCACCTCCAGGCCCCGGTTTTCCATGGTGCCCACGTTGTCGAGAATGGTGGAGCCGCCGGTGGTAGGAGCTAGGTTGCGCGGTACCACCAAGTCGCTGATGCGCTGGCGGTATACCGTTACGCTCAGGCCCAGCCGGTCGCCGAAGAAGCCCAGATCCACGCCGCCTTCCAGCTCGTTAAGGCGCTCGGGCCGCACGCCGCCGTTGGCCAGCTGGGCCGAGGGCACCAGCGCGCTCGTCACGAACAGGCCCGGATTGACTTGGTAAAACCGGTCGTAGGGGCCGATGCCGTTCAGGTTGCCCGCGTCGCCGTAGCTGGCCCGCAGCTTGAACGTGTTGAACTGCTGGGCGAAAGCCGCATTCTTCCACAAATCAATATCCGAAAGCACCAGCGAGCCGCTCACTTTGGGGTAATACTGGTTGGTCTGGGAAGGCGAGAAGCGCGACGAGCCGTCGCGGCGGATGGCTCCGGTAAGGAAAGCCAGGTTGCGGTAGCCCACCGTGGCCTGCCCGTAAATACCGTTCAAATCAGACTGGGCCAGCGAGTAATCGGCCGTAACGGTGCTGGGGGCAGCTCCGCGGATAGTAGTTACGAACGGCGACAGAAACTGCCCCTGCTGGTTGGCAAACGAGTTGCGTAAGTACTGGTAGTTGTAGCCGGCGCGCAGGCTAAGCTTGAAATCTTCCGAGAAATTGTACTCGTAGCCCAGGTTGATATCGGAGTTGAGGTTGATTTCCGTGTTATTGGCATCGGAGGCAAAACCATCGGGGTAGCGGGCGGCCGGCAGGCCGGCCGCCGCCTGATACGGATAGGGCCGGATGTAGCCCTGGCCCACCTGCGAGTAGGCATCTACACCCAGAATATAGTCGAAGCTGAAGCCCTTAAACGGGGTCAGGTTCACTTGCAGGTCGCTGATGGTGCGGTTGGTGGCCTGCGTAAACTTCATGTCCTCGATAGTCGAGAGCGGGTTGACGCGGGTAGGCTCCACGGCCAGCAGGTTGCCGTTGGCATCACGCCGGCTGATGTCGTAGATGTTGTTGGTGATGTTGACCGCGTTGATGGGGCTGTAGAAAACGTTGCCGTTGGCCTTCTCGCTGGCCGAGCTGTTGATGTAGCTCACCCCGGCCGACACCTTGGCCCAGTTTGTCAGGCGCTGATCCACGCGGGCGCGTAGGTTGTAGCGCCGGAAGTTGGTGTCGTCGATGATGCCGTTGTTGTTGAGGTAGCCCGCCGACACGAAGTACTGGGTCCGGTCGGAGCCGCCCGAAATCGAAACGCCGTTGTCGGTGCCGGAAGCCGTGCGGAAAATATCCTTGAAATAGTCGTAGCGCTGCACGTCTACGAGGTTGCTGGCCAGCTGGGCCGTGCCGTTGGCCCGCGTAATGCCAACGGTAGTCGTGCCAGGGTTGGCGGCAATCTGTGCCGCCGACACGCCCGAAATCGGGTAGAGCCGCAGGCCCTCGAAGCCGAACTGCTTACCGAACGTGTTCACGGGCACCGACTTGCGCAGCTCGTTTATCTGGAAGCTGGTGTAAACCGACACCCGCGCGGCCCCGGCTTTACCGCGTTTGGTGTTGATGATGACCACCCCGTTGGAGGCCCGCGAACCGTAGATGGCCGCGGCGGCGGCTCCATTCAGCACGTTCAGGCTCTCGATGTCGTTGGGGTTGATGTCGGCCAGGCGGTTCTGGCCGGGGTTGGCCGTGCCAATGTCGTTGCTCAGCGCCCGTTGCGACACGTTGGTGCTCTGGTTGCTCACGATTACGCCATCAATCACGTACAATGGGTCGGAGGAGCCGGCCAGCGAAGTAATACCGCGCAACCGCACCGATATGGAGCCGGAAGGGTCGCCCGAGTTCTGCACGATTTGCGCGCCGGCCACCTTGCCCTGCAGGGAGTTAAGCAGCTGGCCGCTACCCGTTTTTTCCAGCTGCTTGCTATCAATAACGGTAATGGCATTGCCCAGCTCGCGCCGGTTCACGGCCACCGTCGAACCAATTACAACGACGTTATCCAGGCTCTGGCTGGCCGTGTTCAGCACCACATCGGTACTTACGGCAGAGCTATTGCCCAGCGTAATAGGGCGGGTTTCTCCCTGGTAACCAATGGCCGAAAATACCAGCCGATAGGCCCCGGGAGCCAGATTCACGGCCAATTGGTAATTGCCGTCGGCATCGGTCGAGGCCCCGAGTGCGGTACCACCCACCAGCACTGTTACGCCGGGCAGCGCCTGCCCCCGCTCGTCGGTAACGCGGCCCTGTAGCGTAAAGGCCTGCTGAGTTTGAGCGTGGGCCGAAACCAAGGGCAGCGTGGCCAGCCCGCCCAGTAGCATCAGTGGTCGTATGCAAGCGTAATGGTGGGGCATATGAGGTGGGAAATGGGGTGGAAACTGGACTAAGCTGTGGGAATGTAGCAGAAATATTAGTCTTTTCTGTTGTAATATATTGTTAGATGCCAGCGGATAGCGCCCTTTTTCTGCTGAAGTCCCAACCTCAGCAAAGAATATGGTTACCGTGTTCGGGCAGAACAGGCTGGCCACACGGCCGGGCAAAGCGGATGCGACACCCAAGTTTCGGCACCTTCGCCCGCCGACTGGGGCGCTACAGTTGCAGATGTCTTACAAAGGCGTTTTCCGCATTGGTAAAACTGCGGCAGCACAGGTGTTTAACCCGCATTACAAAGTATGGCGGAGGGTGCAGAGCCTCACTCCACCTGCTGCATTCCGATAAAACCCTTCGCAGTTTGCGCTAGGTATCGGGTAAACTAGCGCAAATCTCGGGCTGCGGTAGGGTGCGTAGAGACGCGACCCATCGCGTCTGCTCGTTGAACAGTAGCCGTGCAACGAGCAGACGCGATGGGTCGCGTCTCTACGCACTGCGCAGTGATTTGACAAACGCTCTACCTGACCATCATCGACAGTTTCAAGCGCGAACTAATTGGCAGGCAACGGCACCTGGCTTAAGCAGCATGAGCACAGAAGCGGAAGTACCACCTAAGATACTTGCTTTCAAGCTGGGCGTTTTTCAACTTTATCATCATCTTCGTATCCTGGCACACTGCCTTAGTGAGCCAATTGCGCTATTTATTCTTCCTATCTATTCCGTTGCCGAAGGTTTTTCCTGGCACGGTGCGGCCAGCTTACTGGCTGCAGGCCATACCGGCCGCTGCTGCATTTCCCACCACTCTTCTCCCTGCATCATGCAAAAACTCTACTGGCTGGCCCCCGCACTGGGGGCCGCGCTGGCCCTCCCGCCCCAGGTGGTTCGGGCCCAGACAACGGCGCAGCGCACCGTAACGGGCGTTGTAACGGCCGCTCTCGACCGCTCACCACTACCCGGCGTAACGGTAATTGTGAAGGGCACTACCATTGGCGCCACCACTGATTCGGAAGGGCGCTTTTCAGTTGTGGCCGCCCCGGGCAGTACGCTCTCTTTTAGCTTTATCGGCTACACCACCCAGGATCGGGCGGTGGATGCCGGCGACGGCCCCATTAGCGTTGCGCTGAAGGAAAGCACCACCACCCTTAACGACGTGGTGATTACCGGCTACAACATTGCCCAGGAACGGCGCGACATTGTAACGGCGGTGCAGGAAGTGAAGGCCAAGGATATCATCGACTCGCGCCAGACCAATATCGTGAATGCGCTGCAGGGCAAGGTGGCAGGCGTCAACATCACCTCGTCGGGTGGCTCGCCGGGTGAGGGTTCGGCCATCGTCATTCGGGGCGGTACCTCGCTCGACGGCGACAACCAGCCGCTATTCATCATCGACGGGATGATTATGGATAACTCGTCGTTTCAGGAAAGCACGGCACCCGGCGGGGGGTCGCAGTTCAACGGGCTGCTGGGCCGTTCGGTGGGCACGCCCAACCGCGCCGGTGACCTTAACCCCGAAGATATTGCCAGCATGACGGTGCTAAAAGGCCCGGCCGCCGCCGCCCTTTACGGCCTGAGAGCTGCCAACGGCGCCGTGGTTATCACCACCAAAAAGGGCACCGCCGGCCGCACCACCATCAACTACCGCACGCAGTTTTCGGTGGATGAGGTGAACCGGCTGCCCAAAACGCAGGACCAGTACCAGCAGGGCTCGAACGGGGTGTTTGACGCTACCACCCGTAACTCGTGGGGGCCGCGCTTCGCGCCGGGCCAGGCGCAGTTCGACAACCTGCCCAACTTCTTTGATAAGGGTTATGCCTTCCAGAACTTCCTGAATATGTCGGGCGGCACCGAGAAGGCGACCTTCTTCGTATCGGCCTCGCGCCTCGACCAGACTGGCGTAACGCCCGAAAACAAGTACGACAAAACCACGGTGCGACTCTCGGGCACGGCCCAGTTGTCGCCCAAGTTCAACGTAACGGGCTCAGCCCAGTACCTGAACTCGGGCGGGCGGCGCACCCTGCAAGGGCCAGGTCTGTTTGGCTCGCAGGGCGGCTTTCTGCTGAGTTTGCTTAACTGGCCCCAGAATGATGACGCCCGCGTTTACCTCAACGCCGACGGTAGCCGCCGCCGCCTACTGCCGCCCAACAACGGCACCGACATCGATGCCGACAACCCTTACTGGTCGGCCATCTACAACCCCCAGACCGACCGCACCAACCGCTTTCTGGGCAACACTCAGCTCAGCTTCAAGGTACTGCCCTTCCTGACGCTGAGCCACAACATCGGTACCGACCTGGCTACCACCCACTCGACTTCGGTGCGGGCGGTGGGCACCTCGCAGGTGGGCAACCAGAACGGCGGCGTTGCCGAAACCGTGGACCTCAACCGGCTGATTACGGCCACTACCCTGGCCTCGTTCCAGCACACGTTCAGCGAAAACCTGCGCGGCTCGCTGATTCTGGGCAACACCATTGAGCAGAGCCGCAGTGAGGCGGTGGACTATATAGGTCTGGTTTTCCTGAATCCGACCTTTGTGAGCATCAATAACACGGCGTTTCGCAATGCCCTGCAGCGGGTGAGCACCCGGCGGCTGGTGGGCAACTTCGCTCAGCTTAGTACCACGCTCTTCGACCAGATAATTGTGGAGCTGCAGGGCCGCTACGACAAATCGTCGACGCTGCCGCGGCCCGATGAGGGCAAGGTATTCGGCAAGGGTTTCGGCTACGGCTCGGCGGCGCTGGGCTACGAGTTTACCCGCACGCTGGGGCTGGAGCAGAACAGCATCCTCAACTACGGCAAGCTGCGGGCCTCGGTGGCCCAGGTGGGCCGCGACACCGGCCCGTACCGGGTGCTGTCGCCGCTCACGAGCAATACCTACATCGGGGGCGGCTTCCGCAACGACTTCTTCGGCTCCAACCCGCTGCTCAAGCCTGAGCAGACCCGCTCCTACGAGGCCGGCGTTAACCTGCAGTTCTTCCAGAACCGGCTGGGATTCGATTTCAACTACTATTTCTCGCGCACCAAAGACCAGCTGATTGCCCCGCGCGTCAGCCAGGCCACGGGCTTTATTCTACAGTACATCAACGGCGGGGTAGTAACCAATGAGGGCCAGGAAGTCACACTCAGCGGTACGCCCGTTCGTTCGGCATCGGGTTTCAGCTGGGATATTCTGGCCAACTTCTACCACAACACCAACCGCACCGAGTCGCTGCCTTCGCCGCTGACGGTGGTGTTCCAGTCGGATGCCTTTATTACCAACGTGCACCAGGGCGGCGCTTTTGTGGGACGGCCCATTACGGGCATTGCCGCCTACGACTTCCAGCGCGTAACCAACCCCGAAAGTCCTGACTTCGGCAAGATGCTCATCAACCCCACTACCGGCTATCCTATTCCGGGCACTACGTTCACCTACGTTGGCAACCGGGCGCCGCGCTTTACTACGCAGCTTACCAACACGGTTAGCTACAAGGGCGTGGGCCTGAGCTTCCTGCTCGATTTCCGGGTGGGTGGCAAAGTAGTGAACGGCAACGACCTGTACAGCACCGTTACCGGCACCGGCCCACGCACCACCGAACGCTACAAGGAGGTGGTATTCGATGGCGTAGTGACCAATACCGACGGCAGCTACTCGCCCAATGCCCGCCCCGTCGAGCTGACCCAAGGATACTACCAGAACATTCTGGGCGCGGTGGGTACGCCCTTCATCGAGGACGCTTCCTGGACGCGCCTGCGCTACGCCACGCTCAGCTACGCGCTGCCTGCCGCACTGCTGGAGCGTACCGGCGTTATCAAAGGCCTGGAGCTGAACGTAACCGGCCGCAACCTGCTGCTGCTGACCAAATACACCGGAGCCGACCCCGAAACGGCGGCCTCCGGCTCGGGTGTGCGCGGCGGCGGCTCCAACGGCTTCGACTACGGCAACGTGCCCGCCACCCGCGGCGTGGACATGGGCCTACGCGTTACTTTCTAATGATAAGCTGCTAGCTATTGGCTGATAGCGACTTGCTTTCTGGTCTTACAGAAAGCACCGCTGACCAGCCAGCAGCTAACCGCTAGCAGACCACAGCTTAACTACACGACAATGAAAAAATATCTTCTGTTTCTGGGGCTGCTTGTGGGTGGAACCGGGGCCTTGAGCTCGTGCGAGAGTTTTCTCGACGTGAACGACAACCCCAATAACCCCTCCGAGGCCACGCCCAACTTCCTGCTGCCCAACATCATCGCCAACGGCATTCAAACGCAGATGTTCACCAGTCTGCGTACGCCGTATATCGAACAGTACATTGTGAGCCGTACCGTGAACAGCGGCGGCAACGACCAGTACCGCTTCACCAACGCCCAGAGCACCAACACGTTCAACTACTCCTACTTTCAGTCGGGTGGCAACATTCCGCCCATGATAAAGGCGGCGCAGGCCGAGGGGTCGGTGTACTACGTGGGCGCAGGCAAGATTATGCAGGCCCTGATTCTGGCCCACCTCACCGACATGATGGGCGACGTGCCCTACTCCGAAGCCTACCAGGGCGGGGCCAACTACAAGCCCAAGTACGACTCGCAGGAGCAGCTGTACGCGTCCATCAACCAGCTGCTCGATGAGGGCATTGTGGAGATGAGCAAGCCCGCCAGCGAAAACACGCGGCCCTTCTACAGCACCTCGCCCAGCGAGAGTGGCGACATTCTGTACAAAGGTGACCCGACCAAGTGGGTTAAGCTGGCCTACTCGCTCAAGGCCCGACAGCTCAACCACCTAACCAAAAAAGCCAGCTACGACCCCAACGCCGTGCTGGCCCTGGTCGACAAGGGCTTTAAGGCCACGACCGACGATGCCCAGCTGCAGTTCCAGGCGGCGGTGGCGCCCCTGGTCAATACCACCAACATCTTCGGTACCACGCGGTCCAACTTCGGCACGGCCACGTTCTCGAACAACTTCCTCGACTACCTCGATGGCAATAGGTTTCCGGGCGTAACCGACCCACGCTTCGGCATTATGGCCCCCACCACCAGCACCGGAGCGGCTCCCGGCGCCGGTACGCCTGCCGGCACCAACCTCACGCCGGGCAGCACCCTCACCGATTTCTATGCCAGCTGGTACGCTCGCGACCTGGGCTACTTCGAGGTGATTACCTACCACGAGCTCAAATTCATCGAGGCCGAGGCCGCCTTTAAAGCAGGCAACAAAACCCGGGCCCTGACGGCTTACAAAGAGGGCATTCGAGCACACATGGCTAAAATCGGGGTGGGCGGCACCTTTGCCGCGCCAAATGTTACGTTCCCCGTCATCACGCCGGCCCAGATTACGACCTACCTCAACAGCGCCGCCGTGGCCCAGACGGCCGAGCAGCTGGCCTCCCCTACCAACCCCGCCGTGCCCCGCGCCATCATGGAGCAGAAGTACATTGCTATGTTCCTCAACCCCGAGTCGTGGACCGACATGCGCCGCTACGACTTCAGCTCCGACGTGTACGTGAACTTCCAGTACCCAACCGGCAACAGCGTAAACGCGGACCTGTCGGGTAACCCCGACCCCAAACTGCGCTTCCCGCGCCGCCTGCTGCCGGGTGCCACCGAAACCCTGTATAACCCCGAGGAAGTAGCCCGCCAGTTCTCCGAAGCTGGTGCCACCACCAACGACGACTACATCGGTAAGCCCTTGTGGTTCGACCGGCCTTAAAAGGCAACCTGTCGTGCTGATGTTGCCAACGTACTTGTCATGCTGAGCCTGCCGAAGCATCTCTATCGCAACACCAACTCAGTTGGGTTAGCCAACTCTACCACGAAGCGGTATAGATGCTTCGGCAAGCTCAGCATGACGGGTGCGTTACCCGTTCTCCCCCATCCTCTTTCGACTTTTTCCCTTTTGATATGAACTCTACGCCTCTGTTTTCCCGTCCGGCCCGGCTGCTGCCGCTGGCGGCGGTGCTGCTGTTGAGCAGCTGCGAGAAGGAGCTGGATACGTACTACTCCGAAGTCGGGCCCCAGTTCCCCACCTTCTCCACCAACGCCTTGGGCACGGCCACCAAGTACGCTACCGGCGAGGTAGTGCCGTTCGAGCTGCGCTTCGCCCCCCAAACCGACCCGATCAAGGAAATCCGGATTTACCAGAAAATAGAGCCCGGCCGCGACTCGACGCTGGTCACCACGATTCCGTACAAGGCGTCCTTCTCGCGCATCCGGCAGGCCGATACACTGGTGGTGAACTACGTGGTGCCGGCCGGTGCCAACAAAGCCAACGTGAAGGTGGATGCTCTGCTGGTAAGCACCAACGGCCAGATCAAGGGCCGTAACTTCAGCTTCCGGCTGGCCGAGGCCACGCCTATCATCCGCCTCAATGCCCCGACCAACGTAACCCTGCCAACCGGTGCATCACCCGCTCCCGGCGACGTGGTGCGCTTTCCGGTAGTCATCAACGAAGGCGGCATTAATACCGCCTCCTCGTTCACGGCCACTGGTATTCTGTACAAGGATATCGACAGCTTGATTACCTATGTGAAGGTGGGTACGGCTGCCGAGCGGCGCTTTGCCCGCCAGCGCGTGCCGGTAGCCGGTGCCCAGAGCGGAGCCGCCACCACCGTAAACGTCGATGCCGCGCTACCGGCCGGCAGCGCGGGCCAGCCGGTGGTGTTTCGCTTCGAAGCCAAAAGCCGCTTCCTGAGCGTGCCGCCAAGCACCCGCTCGGCCACGGTCACGGCTGTCGCCTTCACGCCCGTCGCGGCCACGCCCTTAGCCGCCGCACGCACCGCCACGCTCAGCTACACCGGCACCACCGGCGGCGACCTGGCCGCCTTCGACCTGACGACCTTCGCGCCGGTAGCAGCCGCCTCTCCCATTGCGACCAAAGACGTAGCCATTACCAGCACAGCCGGCAATGCGGTACGCCTGCAGGCCCTCAACACGACGAAGTTTGTGCGTGTGGCCACCGGCGGCGCAGCGGCTTATACCAACGCCACGCTCAACAGCATCCGCCAGACCTACCAGGCCACGGCCGCCGCCAGCCAGGTAGCCCAGCTTGATAACGTGCTCGTCGGCGACGTTATCATCGCCCGCCTGCGTGGCCTCGACCAGTACGCCATCTTCACCGTCACCGGCCTCAACCGCACTTCCACCACGGATGTAACTGTTACGCTGGCTATAAAGGCGCTGTAGTTAGCCGTTAGGCGAACAAACGAAAAGGGCCCTGCACTCAACTGAGTGCAGGGCCCTTTTCGTTTGTTCGCAATGTCTGCCTCTCCTGAACAAAAGTTATAAACTCTCAGCTAACAACTAAGTAAGACAAGGTCACCGCCGGCCGCCGAAGACGCGCTCGAAAAAGCCACCACGCTTTTTCGTCTTGGTTTTTATCTTGACTTTGGTGGGGGCTGGAGGACCTGGAGCGGGCCGCACAACGGGCGGACGTGGGGCCGGGGTTTCGCCTACCGGAGCAGGGGCCGGATTCGGCTGGGGCGTGGGTGGCGTTACGGAGGCCGGTTCGGGCGTGGGTTCAGGTGGGGCTTGGGCTATTACTATTTCGGCAGCGCGGCCGGTGGTGCGCACCCACATCGGGCGACTTTCGTTGTGCAGGCGGTCGAGGGAGGTGAGGTAATAAGCATAGGCCTGGCCGGGGCGGGCGGTGGTATCGGCGAAAACGAGGCCGGTGCCGGGGCTTGTCCGTACCAGGGCCAGCAGGTTGCGCGGGTCGTCGGGACGGGGCGTTTGGTCGGGCGTGAAGCGGTAGAGGGCGTAGTAGCTAGCCCGGTCGCCGTCGGGAGCGGGCGGGGCGGGCTGCCAGGTGAGCACGTTGGCGGCAGTGCTGGCTGTAACGGTCAGGCGCTGGGGCGGCAGCGGCGGCACGGCATCAATCCAGGGCATGGTCGGCGGCAGGGCCGGGTAGCGAAACTCGTGCTGCCGCAGCGAGTCGGTGGTGCGTAGCGGATTGGCCATGAGCGACTTCGAACTGAAGAATACGCTACCCTGCAGCTCGGCGGGATACGTACGGTTCAGGCGCACCTGCCGGGGCAGCTCGCGCGGGTTGCGCCACACGGTGTCGGCCTTGGTGTTTTCGAGCATGCGGTAAGCACCGTGGCCGATGTATACGTGGCGGCCGTTGGCGTTGCGGGCCCACCATTCGACCAGCGTGGGGTAGCGGGCTACCGCGAAGCCGGTGCTCCAGTACAGCTGGGGCAGCAGGTAATCAACCCACCCCTGGCGGGTCCATTCCAGCGCGTCGGCATACAGGCCGTCGTAGCCCTCGAAGGCGCGGGTGTCGGAGCCGTTGGGGTCGGTGCGCTGGTTGCGCCACACGCCGAAAGGCGAGATGCCGAACTTCACCCAGCGCTTGGTGCTGCTGATGGACTCGTGCAGGTCGCGGATGAGCAGGTTCACGTTCTGACGGCGCCAGTCGGCCAGCTTCAGGTTGTCGGGGTTGTAGCGGGCGAAGGCATCCTGGTCCTCAATCACCTTTTTAGCCTCCGGATACGGGTAGAAGTAGTCGTCGAAGTGTACCCCGTCGATGTCGTAGCGGCGCACCACGTCCAGAATCACGCGATTGATGTAGGCGCGCACTTCGGGCAGCCCAGGGTTGTAGAGCAGCTTGCCCGAGTAGCGCAGAAACCACTCCGGATGCTGCCGGTACGGGTGGTTGGGCGCGAGCCGGCGCGTGAGCGTGTCCATGGTGGCCCGGTAGGGGTTGAACCAGGCATGGAACTCCATACCGCGGTTGTGGGCTTCCTCAATCAGGAACGGCAGCGGGTCGTAGTAGGGCGCGGGCGCCTTGCCCTGGGTGCCGGTTAGCCACTTGCTCCAAGGCTCCAGCTCGCTGGCGTAAAAGGCATCGGAAGCGGGCCGCACCTGCACAAACACGGCGTTGATGCCGGTGCGCTGGTGGTCGTCGAGGATGCGGCGGTACTCGCGGCGCTGCTGCTCGGGACTCAGGTTGCGGCTGCTGGGCCAGTCGATGTTCTCCACCGTGGCAATCCACACGCCCCGCAACTCCCGCTTTGGCGGCACCCCGGCCTCTTGGGCCCACACCGGCGACACAGTGGTCAGCAGGCAGGCAATCAATAACAGAACAAACGGGCGGGCGGCGGTAGGCAATACGAGCATTGCCGCAAATTTAGGGGTAAAATCGTAGGGGCGGGGCTTGTCCCCGCCCGCCCCTCGAACAGCTACGCTTGGTTCTGTGCAATAGCATACCCTAACGGCGGGCGGAAGCAGGCCCCGCCCCTACTTCATTTACATGTCCGTTCTACCGGTATCGTTCAACGGCGGGCGGGGACAAGCCCCGCCCCTACAGCGTTTCCATGTTCTCGTTCTGCCAGGTAGGGGCGGGTGCAAGCTCCACTCTTACCTGGCAGAACCGACCTCTCCCCTACTTCAACAGCTCGTGCAGTACTGTTTGCATGGCAAAGGTGCGGTTGCCGGCTTCCTGGATGATGAGTGAGTTGGGCGAATCGAGCACGGCGTCCGACACCTCCACGTTGCGGCGCACGGGCAGGCAATGCAGGAACTTGGCGTCGTTGGTGAGGGCCATGTGGGCGGGCGTCAGCATCCAGTCGGGGTCGGTGCTGAGCACCTGGCCGTAGTCGTAGTAGCTGCTCCAGTTTTTGGCCTGCACGAAGTCGGCGCCGGCCAGGGCCTTTTGCTGGTCGTACTCGATGCGGGCCCCGCGGGTGAATTTGGGGTCCAATTCGTAGCCTTCGGGGTGGGTGATGACCAGGTCCACCCAGTCGATATCGGTGAACCAGTCGCAGAACGAGTTGGGCACGCACTGGGGCAGCGCGCGCACGTGCGGAGCCCAGGTGAGTACCACTTTCACGTGCTCGGTACGCTTGGTTTCGGCCACCGTGAGTAGGTCGGTGAAGCTTTGTAGCGGGTGTAACGTGGCGCTTTCGAGGCTGATGACGGGCACCGTGGCGTAGCTGAGAATCTTGTTGAAGAAGACCTCGCTATAATCGGCTTCCTTATCGGTGAGCGTGGGGAAGGTGCGCACGCCCAGCACGTCGCAGTACTGGCTCATCACGGCAATGGCCTCCTTGATGTGCTCCTGGGTCGAGCCGTCCATCACGGCGCCGTCGGCCGTTTCCAGCGTCCACGAGTCGGTACCAGCGTTCAGCACCCACACCTGAGCCCCAAGGTTGTAGGCCGCCTTCACCGAGCTAAGCCGGGTGCGCAAACTGGGGTTGAAGAAGATGAGGCCGACAGTTTTGTTGCGCCCGATGTGCTGGTACCCGTAGGGGTTGGCCTTGATTTCCAGGGCTTGCTGCAACAGGGCTTTATAGTCGCCCGCATCGGCGAAGGAGGTGAAGTTTTTCATGTGGGGGATGGTGGTCACAGTAGCACACTGTGATTTGGTAGTCGGAGTAACGACCTTATGGACATTTATTTGCCTTGGCAGGTAATCAAGCCTTTTTCATAGTCAACCTCAGATATATCAGGATCTATTCGGCTATACTTTATCTCCAGACAGTCCCCAATCTTCAATTGATCTATTTCCCTCGAGAACGTTTGTTGATAAGGCTTACCATCAACATAGTACCTACACTCTACTTGTCTAGGACCGGTTCTGATACCTGACGGTATGCCAAGCCAGATGACTTTTCCTCGTGTAGTAGAGTAACTCAACATTTTCTGTTTCTTATCGAAATAAGAATGCAGGCTCAGCATAATTAAAACAGATATGGCCACCCCCAATACACGGTTATAGGTCTGCTTTGATTTAGTGGAAGTTATTATCTTATGCTTGTTCATCTAGAATTTGTCAGAATAAAAACAACGTCGTGCTTAGACTCTGCTCAGCATGACGTTGTTTTCTGCTAATACTTGCACTTACATCGCCTTGTACTCGTTCCAGCTCTTAATCTTCAAGTCCTTCATTTCCAGCGTGCAAAAGGCCTTAATGAACGCCTTGGCCAGTCGGGCATTGGTCAGCAAACCCACGCCGGAATCCACGGCCGTGCGGCGGATTTTGTAGTCGTTATCCAATTCGCCTTTCGAGAGGTTTTTCGGGATATTGATGACCAGGTCGATTTTCTTTTCCTTGATATACGTCAGCACGTTGGGCTCCTGCATATCGTCGGGCCAATAAAGGAGGCTCGATGGTACGTTGTTTTCGGCGAAGAAGCGGTGGGTACCCTGCGTGGCGTAAATCTGGTAGCCGCGCTTCACCAGCAGCTGGGTGGCGGAGAGTAGCGCCACTTTCGACGTGATGGGGCCGCCGGAAATGAGCACCGTTTTGGTGGGAATTTTGTAGCCCACGCTCAGCATGGCTTTCAGCAGGGCTTCCTCGGCGGTGTCGCCCAGGCAGCCTACCTCGCCGGTGCTCACCATGTCGACGCGCATCACCGGGTCGGCGCCGGGCAGGCGGGTGAAGGAGAACTGCGGGGCCTTCACGCCCACGAAGGGCAGGTCGTAGACCCGCTCGCTTTCGTCGCGGGGCACTTGCTTGCCCAGCAGCACCTGGGTGGCCTTTTTGATGAGGTTGTTGCCCGAA
>NZ_JABKAU010000040.1 GCF_013377885.1 Hymenobacter lapidiphilus | reverse complement strand
TAGGGCGGAGATTAGTGCCTTATATCGTCAGTATCTCCAACTGCCAACGGAGCTGTTCGGGGCTTACCGGGAAAGGCTGGCCGTGGCGGATGGTCTGGTACACGGCCTCGAATAGTCCGGTGTAATTACCCGCCGGGGCCGGCAGCTGCTCGGCACTGAACTGGCCCGGCTCGGTGGCCAGCGTGAGGACGCCTGCGGCCCCGGTAGGCTCGTGGCCATAGCTGGCGGCGGTGGGGGAGAGGCCCGCTACCAATTGGTTTTCCTGCACGTCGGCGCGGGTTTTTTGGAACGACCCGGCAGTGCCGTGTAGCACGTAGGCCGGGCCCGGCGCGGCCGTCAGCAACGAGCCGGCCACGAATACGTGCAGGCCTTCGGGGTACTCGAGGTGGGCGTGGAAGTAGTCGTCGACCCGCGAGCCGGGGCGGTGGTGGGCGCGACTGAAACGGTGGCGCAGCGGCCGGCCGAATAGGCTCAGGGCTTGGTCGAGCACGTGGGGGCCGAGGTCGAAGCTGAGGCCGCTGCCGGGTGCGGCGGGGTCTTCCTTGAACTGCTTGGGGTTGAGCGCCAGCTTGTACCTGTCGAAGCGGAAATGCACCTCCGCAAGCTGGCCCAGCCGGCCACTTTCCACCACTTGGCGCACCAGTTGAAAGTCGGAATCCCAACGGCGGTTCTGGTAGGCCAGCAGGTGCCGCTGCTGCTGCCGGGCCAGGGCCAGCAGCTCGTCCAGCTCGGCCACGGTGGTGGCCACCGGCTTTTCAATAAGTACGTGCTTGCCGGCCGCCAGCGCCTGCCGGGCCAGTGCAAAGTGCGTGTCGTTGGGCGTGTTCACTACCACCAGCTCCAGCGCGTCGTCGGCCAGCAATTCGGCCACCGTATTGTAGCTGCTGATGCCAGGGTAGGAGTCGGCGGCAGCTTTATGGCTGCGCTCCACCACGGCTTGCAGCGCAAAGTGTGGGCTAGCCTGCAGAAAGGGCGCGTGGAAAACACGGCCGGACATACCGTAGGCCAGCAGGCCAGTTTGGATGGGCATAGTCTAGTTGTCAGTTGCTGGTTGTCAGTTGTCAGTAAAGAACGTCATTCAGAGCGAAGCGAAGAATCTCGCGTGCTGACGTTCAAATGCAGCTCAGCAACCTCACGCGAGATTCTTCGCTTCGCTCTGAATGACGTTCTTTACTGACAACTGACAACTGACAACTGACAACTGACAACCAGCAACTGACAACCAGCAACTGACAACCAGCCCATGCTCGACCGATTCTCCGCTCAGGCTAAACTGTACGCCCGCTACCGCATCAGCTACCCGCCGGAGCTGTATGCGTGGCTGCTGCCGCAGGTGACGGCCCGCGCCCGCGCCTGGGACTGCGCCACCGACAACGGGCAGGTAGCGGCGGCGCTGGCCGGGTATTTCGGGCGGGTGGCGGCCACGGATATCAGCGCGGCCCAGCTGGCCGAAGCCCCGGCGCTGCCCAACGTGGACTACCAAATCAGTAGGGCCGAAAACACGCCTTTCGCGGCCGGGAGCTTCGATTTGATAACTGTGGCTCAGGCCCTGCACTGGCTGGAGCCCGCCGCTTTCCACCAGGAAGCGCTGCGGGTGCTGCGGCCCGGGGGCGTGCTGGCCGAGTGGGGCTACAAGTTCTGCCACTCCGAAAACCCTGCGCTCAATGAGGCGCTAAATCGGTTCCACAACGAAACCGCGGGCCCCTACTGGGATACCAACCGCCAGCACATCGAGGAGGAGTACGCCCGCATTCCGTTCCCGTTTGCCGGCGTGCAGCGCGCGGGTTTCGAGGTGCGGCGGCAGTGGCGAGTGGCCGATATGCTGGGCTACCTGCGTTCCTGGTCGGCCGTTGCCAACTATGCCCGCCAGCACCACGGCGCCGATTTAGTAGCCTCGGTGGCCGACGAGCTGACGGGCTTGTGGGGCCCGGGCGAGCAAACCATTACGTTTCCGGTATTCGGGCGGCTGGGCGTGAGGGAATAAAAGGCGGTGCCGGCCGTTAGCACCCCGTATTTCCTGTACTATACCTATGGATTTTGCTGTGTACCGCCGGGCGGTGGTTCTGTTTTACCGGCAGCTGTTGCCGCTCACCAGTTTGGGTTCTGGGCTGGTTCTGGGCTCTGCGGTGATGTTTGGAAACTGGCCACTGCCGCTGAACACAAGCGTCGTGCTGATGAAGCTGAGCACCTTTCCGCTGATCTGGTACATCGGGCAGCGCACATGGCCCAACCAGCACTGGTTCTACCGCAACCTGCACCTGGCCCAATGGCAGTTGTGGGCCCCGCTGGTGGTGTTCGATACGGCAGGCTTTGCCCTGCTGGTCGGCCTCATTCGCCAACTAGCTGCCTGATGCCTGCCTGTCCTAATTCCGTGCCCGCACCTGGTGCGCCGCATGTACTCGAAGCCGACGGCATCCAACTCAAATTCGGCAACCGGGTGCTGCTATCGGATGTGTACTTGCGGGTGCAAACCGGGCAGGTAGTGGGCCTGCTGGGCCGCAACGGCTGCGGCAAATAAACCGTATTCGGGGCCCGGCCGGTAGCCGATGCCTCGGTGCGCTTAAACGGGCGGCGGATGGTGCCGGCCTACCGCCAGCCGGGCCTGCTCAACTACCTACCCCAGACGCCGCTGCTGCCGCCCCAACTCAAGCTGGCCGCGGCGGCCCAACTGCTTGGGCTAGATGCCGCCGCGGCGCTACGCGACTTTCCGGAACTGCTGGCTCAGCTAAACCAGCCGGCTGGCGAGCTATCGGGCGGCACCGCGCGGCTCGTGGAGGTGCTGTTGCTGCTGCACGCCAACACCCAATTCACGCTCCTCGATGAGCCTTTCACCGGCGTAATGCCCGTACACACAGAAGTTCTGACCGAAGTGATGCGCCGCGTGAAGCGGCGCAAGGGCCTACTGCTCACCGACCACCGCTACGAGGAAGTGCTGGCCCTCTGCGACGTGGTGTACCTGCTGCACGACGGCCGCCTGGAACTGCTGGCTAACCCCCGCGAGGGCCTGCGCAACCGGGGGTATAGTAGCGGGTGAGTGATTAGCAGTGAGAGTAGAAAGGAAAAAGCCCGTCATTCTGAGCATGTGGCGCATAGAGCCAGTGTCCAAAGAATCTATACCGCTTCGTTGCCGCCGCTATGATTACCATTGCGGTAGAGATTCTTCGACTACGCTCAGCATGACATTCCAAACTTAATCCTTTCTCAATGACGGACCTTCCGCTACATGGCCTGCGCGTGCTGGAGCTGGCTTCGGTGCTGGCCGGGCCCCAGGTGGGCCAGTTTCTGGCCGAGCTGGGAGCCGAAGTGCTGAAAATAGAAGCGCCGGCCGGCGACGTGACCCGCACCTGGCGCACGGCCGCCGAAGTGCCCGATGCCCCGGTTTCGGCCTATTTCAGCGCGGTCAACTGGGGCAAAACCAGCCGCGTACTCGACCTGACTACCGCTGCCGGCCAGGCAGAGCTGCACGCGCTGGCCGCCGGGGCCGACATCGTGCTGGCCTCCTACAAACCCGGCGACGCCGAGAAGCTGGGAGCCGATTACGCCACGCTTGCGGCCCTGAACCCGCGGCTGCTGTACGGATCCATTACTGGCTACGGGCCCGCCAGCCCCCGAGCTGGCTACGACGCCGTGCTCCAGGCCGAAGCCGGTTTTATGCACCTGAACGCCGCCGGCCCGGGGCAGCCGGCCCAGAAAATGCCGGTAGCCCTCATCGACTTGCTCACGGCCCACCAGCTAAAGGAAGCCCTGCTGCTGGCTCTCTACCAGCGCGAGCGAACCGGCCGCGGCGCGTTGCTCGAAGTATCGTTGCACGATAGCGCGCTGGCCTCGCTGGTCAACCAGGGCACGGCCTGGCTGGTAACGGGCCACGAGCCGCAGCCGCTGGGCTCGGGCCACCCCAGCATTGTGCCCTATGGTACCGTGTACACCGCCGCCGACGGCACCCAATTGCTGCTGGCCGTGGGCTCCGATGGGCAGTTTCGTCAGCTTTGTGCTGTGCTTTCCCGGCCTGCCTGGGCCACCAATGCCCGCTTCAGCACCAACCCCGCCCGCGTAGCTCACCGCCACGAGCTGGAGGAGCTGCTAAGCCAGCGGATAGCGCAGGTAAGCGGCGCAGCGCTGCTGCTGGAGTTGGAAAAGTGCGCCGTGCCAGCCGGAGCCGTGCGTACGGTGGGGGAGGCGCTTAGCCAACCCGCGGCCCGCGCCATGCTGCTGCCGCCCACGGCCGGTTTTCCGCACCAGGGCCTGCGCACAGTGGCTTTTCGGTGCAGTGCCTGGTCCGTAGCGGACGCGCTGCCCGGGCCACCGGTGTTAGGCCATAGGTAAATTACCGGGCCCCGTTTTGTGAACGGAATGACTGGTCGGCTGCACCAAGAATCGTGGCTTTTGCGTAAGTAGGACATTCCCACCTGATTTTCATCCGCGCTTCCAGTCGCGCCTCAACTTTTCTCTGCTGCATGGACGACGAAATTTCCCGCCCCACCAAGCTCACCCGCTCCCTGGGCCCACCGCCCACCAGTGCCCGCAAGCCCATTCGTACAACGGCCGATGCCAATCTGGCCGGCGCGCCCAACACCGACGGGCTGGTACCCCAGGCCCCCGGCGACCCGGCCGCTGCTCCCGCCGACCGCCTCAACCAGATTTTTGAGGGGCTGCGGCAGAAATCCTCAGCCAAGCAGGCAATCTACCGTCAGACGCAATCAACTTTCGAGCTGCTGCGGCAGGCCTCGCAGCTGCTGGTTGAGGAGCTCAGCAGCAAGGTGGCCACCGTCGATGCGTCGGTGATGATCGAGTACCGGCCTGTCAATGAGATGGAGTTTCACATCCGCTTCAGCGGCGATTTGCTGGTGTTTGTGCTGCACTCCAACATCGTTACTTTCCCCGACGATTACGGCCCAATGCCCACCAAATACGTGGAGGAGGACTTTCGGCGACGGTTTTTCGGCCACATCATGGCCTACAACTTTATGGCCGACAGCATCAAATACCAGCGCCTCAACGACCCGGGCTACCTGGTGGGCCGCCTGCTCATCAACATCGACCAGCACTATTACCTCGAAGGTGTGCAGCAGCTCGAACTACCCGACAACGACATGTCGGACAATGTGGTGACGGAAGACGCGCTGCGCCTGTTCGTGGAAAGCGCCATGATTGCGGCCGTCAACAACGACCTGATTGCCCCGCCCATGACCGATATCCAGAAAATTACCGTTAAGCAGAAGCTGGAAAACCAGCAGGTGAGCCGGGGCAGCAAAGTTGGATTCAGCTTTGGCAACCAGCAAAAGCCCCATAACATCGACGGCCTGCAGTACTGATTTCAGCAGTAAGCGGCCTGCCATCCTGCGCTGATAAAGGATGACAGGCCGCTTGTTGGTTACCGCGGCGAGTAGCCCACTTTTTCGCGCACCTTATTGAGGACGCCCGAGCCGTACGCCTGGGCTTTGCGGGCGCCTTCGGCCAGTTTTTTGTCCACTTCGGGCAGGTTTTGGCTGTAGAAGGTAAACTGCTCGCGCTCTTGAGCAAAGCGGGTGCGGATGGCCTCGAACAGCGCCTGTTTGGCATGGCCGTAGCCGTAACCGCCGTTGAGGTAGTTCTGGCGCATTTCGGCCACTTGGTCGGCGTTGGCTACCAGCGAAAATAGCTTGAAGGTGGTGTCGGTATCGGGGTTTTTGGGCGCTTCGAGCGGGGTGCTGTCCGAAACGATGGTCTTGATGTTTTTGAGCAGCGTTTTGTCGTCCACGAAAATATCGATGGTATTGCCGTAGCTCTTGCTCATCTTCTGACCATCAACGCCGGGCACCAGCATCACTTGCTCATCTACGCGCGGCCGGGGCAGCACCAGGGTTTCGCCGTAGCGGCTGTTGAAGGCCTGGGCCATGTCGCGGGCAATTTCGAGGTGCTGCACCTGGTCTTTGCCCACCGGCACTATTTCGGCATCGTAGAGCAGGATGTCGGCGGCCATGAGCACGGGGTACGTGAACAGGCCCGCATTCACGTCGCTCAGCCGGTCGCTCTTATCCTTGAAGCTGTGCGCGTTGGCCAGCATCGGGTAGGGCGTGAAGCAGCTTAGATACCAGGTCAGCTCCGTTACCTGCGGCACATCCGACTGCCGGTAGAACAGGTTCTTATCGGTATCGAAACCGCAGGCCAGCCAGGCGGCGGCCACGGCGTAGGTGTTTTCGCGTAGCAGCGCCGCGTCGCGCACGGTGGTAAGCGAGTGCAGATCGGCAATGAAATACAGCGAGTCGTTGGCCGGGTTTTTCGACAGCTCGATGGCGGGCAGAATGGCACCAAGCAGGTTGCCCAAATGGGGGCGGCCAGTGCTCTGGATTCCGGTAAGGATGCGGGACATGAGTCTTAAGGTATTAGCCAGCAGCGGTTAGCCGTTAGCCTGATGTTGTAAGTAAGTATGCATGCAGAATGTGGCGCATCTACCATTTATTCTCCGAATTGCTCATCAGCTGATTCAGGTTTCAACGGATGGTAGTTGCTGGGGCGGGCTGACTCTAATCCAAATCCGAGGGCTTCGCGATAGGGCCATCAAAGGGCCTGCCTGTATTAATGGCCCGGACAAAGAAAGCGAGGTTGTCGATGGATATTTTCTTCTCATCCAAGAGCTGCAGCAGGTCCGGGCGGGTGGTAACGTAGGGGGCCAGCGCTTCGCGAAACTTTTTACCCGCGCCCAAGTGCTTTCCTATTCCCGAAGAAGCATCGTAGGGAATGGTAAGCGGCCGCTCCTCGGCCCCGGTTCGGGCAAGCAATAGCGCAGGAAGGCGGCTGCCGTCGTGAAGGTAGCCGTTGTCGTAGCGCATCAGGCAAAAGGTACCGCTGTCGAGGAGCTGCACGAAAACTGGCCTTTTTATTTCCAGGTAGCCAAACGTGTTTTTTATGCTGAAATCCTGGAGGGCAATGAACCGCTGTTTGGCCGTGCGTACATAGTACACCTCTTCTGGTTTCCATTTGCTGACCTTACCCTGCTCATCTTTGGCAACCAATTGGCTTGCGTAAACCTTGAGCCTGGCCGGATACTGCCTGATTCGGTTATCCGTGAGAATGTAGTACCCCGGTTCACCAGGGCCAATAATAATCGTATTGTCGCCTGTTTGTGCCCGCGCTTCCAGCATTAATCCACTGATTAGAAGAATGGAAGCCAGCAAAAAAATACGCATCATACTAAAGGGCTTTACACGCTGATATCAGCTTCCGCCTGCTCCTGTAGCGCCTCTGTTTCCTCGCGGCCCAGGTATCGGTCGATGACATAGTGGGCGAGGTAGAGCACGGGCGTGAGCAGAACGGCTGCCGCAAATTTATACCAGTAATTGGTGTTGGCTACAGCCAGCACTTGGTCCAGCGTCCAGTTACCGAACACATAAAAAGCCACGAACAGCACGACCACCGAATCGACGAGCTGGGAGACGAGCGTGGAGCCGGTGGCCCGCAGCCAGACGTAACGTCCGCCTGCCACGCGCCGGAACCACTGAAAGATGCTGGCATCGAGCAGCTGCCCGATAACAAAGGCCACGAGCGAGCCGATGATAATGCCCAGCCCCTGCCGAAAAATGCTGTGGTAAGCAAAATCGATGTTGAATGGCCGGCCCTGCGAATCGGTGCTGTTTACATCGAGCCAGAACTGGGCCGGCGGCAGCTCGGTCGTAGCCAGAATTACGAGGAAGGCGTACAGAATGAGACCCACCGTGAGGAAGCTGATGCGCAGCACGCCCGCACGCCCAAAGTACTCGTTGATGATGTCGGTGGTGATGAATACCACGGGCCAGATGATGACGCCCGCCGTGAGGTTGCCGGGCAGCCCCATCAGCTTATCCACCGAAAAAATCTTCACTCCAATAATTTCGGCCAGCAGCGCATTCACGATAAAAATACCGCTGAGCACTAGGTAGAGCTGCTGTTTTTTGTGCGCGAAGGTTTTGGCGGGCATGGGGGAGCAGGAGGGTACGAAGAAGGTTGAAGGACAAAACAAGCATGACGGGCTGCTTTAGCTTCTTGCGGTTTCCGGGCCCTTACTCAGCCACCGAGAACGTGCTGCCTTCCACGGCCAAGCTGGTCCAGGGGAACTGGGTGCGGGCCTCGGCTAGCAGCGGCTCCAAGTCGCGGTAGCGGCTGCTGAAGTGGCCGATGAGCAGGCGCTGCACCTCGGCGCGGCGGGCCAGTAGTCCGGCCTGGCGGGCGGTGCTGTGGTGGGTAATGGCCGCCCGCTCCCGCATATCGTCCAGAAACGTGGCCTCGTGGTAAAGTAAGTCTACGCCCTGCACCAGTTCGGCCAGGGTTTCGGTGTAGAGCGTATCGGAGCAGAAGGCGTAGCTGCGGGCGCGTTTGGGCTCGGTGGTAACGGCTGCATTGAGGGCCAGCACCTGGCCGGATTCGTCGCGTACATCTTCGCCCAGCGTGAGGGCCGTGAGCTGGGCGGGCGTAAGGCCGGCGGGTAGCTGCCCGGCCAGCAACCGGCGGCGCTTGGGTTTCTCGCGGAACAGGTAGCCGCAGCACGGAATGCGGTGGCGCATGGGCAGCGTATGCACCGTGAGGTTTTTATCCTCGAAAATAAGATGGTGCGCGGTGGTGTCGACGGCCGTGAATTCGAGCGTGAAGTTGAGGTGGGTGTGCGAGTGCCGGAACTGGGTGGTGAGAATTTCGTCGAGGCCGGCCGGGCCGAAAAGGTGCAGCGGCTCGGTGCGGCCGGTTAGGTTCATGGTGCCCAGCAGCCCGAACAGCCCGAAAAAATGGTCGCCGTGCAGGTGGCTGATGAAGATATTCTGCAGCCGCTGGGGCCGCAGCTTGTACTCCAGCAGCCGCCGCTGGGTGCCCTCGCCGCAGTCGATGAGGTAGGGCATGCCGTTCACGTTCAGCACCTGGGCCGTGTGGTGGCGGTCGAGAAACGGGGTGGCCGAGGCGCTGCCGAGGATTTTCAGCTCAAACTCCATAGGGTGAATAAGGCTACAAGCTATAAGCTGCAAGCTGTAAGCTTTGGTTCTGAGAACGAGTCGGCAGAACGAAGGCTTGCAGCTTGCAGCTTATAGCTTGCAGCCAAAAAATTACTCCTTGCTGGTGAGGTCGCGCTCGATGGCGTGCAGGAAGATGCGGTCGATACCTTCTTCTACGGTGGGCAGAATGTGCAGTACCGATTCGAGCTTGCTGATGGTGATGAGCTTCATTACGTGGTCCTGCAGGCCAGTCATTACCAGCAGGCCGCCGGTCGAGTTGCACAGGCGGTTGGCAATCAGGATGGAGCTCAGGCCCGACGAATCGGTGTATTTCACGTTGCTCAGGTCCAGAATCAGGTTGTTAATGCCCTCGGCATTGAGCTTCACGAATTCCGACTTCAAATCGGGCGCGACAGTGGTGTCGAGCTTTTTCTCGTCAATCGTGATGATAGTGTAGGTTTCTTTTTTATCGATGGAGTACTTCATACCGCAGGTCGGTTCGGTTGTTTTGGGAGTAGTTGCGAAGGTAGCAAAAAAAGCCGTTGGGCGTAAACCCGGAGTGAATGCCGAAAAAGCTGGCTTTCGGATTTAATACCGGGTTTTTCCCGGTACCCCGAAGGTCAACGTGCTCCACGTACTCTGCCAGTCGGCCCCGGAAGCGGCCAGTGCGCTTTCCATGTGCACGGTGCTGACAAGATACTGGCCAGGGCCGGACAAATGTAACAACACCCGACCGTTTTGGTTGCTGCGAAGTTTCTGCAGCAGCGCCCGGGGCTGGGCACCACGCCGCCACAGGAGCACCAACTGGCCCGGCACCGGCTGGCCGGCCCGCAGCACGCGCACTGTGAGTGCGCCCTCAGGACCCAGGGTGTAGGGGTTCTGCTCGGGCACCAACTCCAGCGGTAGGCCCACCGGCCGGGCCCAGGCGCTGGCCGTATCGGTGGGGGAGGGCGGGCCGGCCTGCACCAGGGTTTTAGCACAGCGCCGGTAGGCCTCGCGGCCGGGCTGGTCGGTGTGGCCCCGCTGCTCGCGCAGGGCCAGCACGTTGTCGAGGCCCTCCTGGTGCAGATAAGCAGAGAACTTATCGGCCTCCAGCGTGATGAGGGCGTTGTTGGTGACCAGCGCCACAAGGTGGGTGCCGGGCTGGCGCAGCGTAACGGTGCTTTGGATGGTATCGGGAGTGGCGGCAGCAGCCAGCAAATCGGTGGGGGCCGCGCCGGGGGCGTAGTGCCGCAGTAGCTCCAGGCGGGCGCGGCGGCCGCCCCAGGGCTGGCCTTGGAAATCTTCGCCAGCCAGCCGCCGCAGGTGTATGCGCGTGCCGGGGGCCACTACAAACCGCGCCGGCTCCAGCCAGAACTCGCCGGCCAGCCCTGCCGTGGCGGCCATCAGCAGCAGCAGAACCGGAAGGGCGCGTTTCATGGGGCGAGTGGCAATGGGAGCGGGAATGTCTGCACCGGTAGTAAGGCTTCTGGGCCTACAAATGCTTGCGCCGCGCCTCAATAAAAGCAACAAGTTGCCGCTGCTTGTTAATTAAAATGACCCCTATTACTACTTTTACAATCGTGAGTAATAAATAGTCCGAAATATCAGAATTCCTTTCGCCAATATTTCGCTCCTGTGCATACATGAATAACAAGCGACATAGGTTTGGGATTTCGGTAGATAATATTAAGCCACCTATAACGAAAATAGCAATACTTAATACCGTAGAGCGGTGTATTGCCAAGGGTAGTACGTTCGGGATTCCTTCAGTAAGACGCAACTTATCTACCAACCATTCGGCTCGATAGATAAAGAAATATAATAGAACGATATATATTCCTATACCTACCACTACTGACATTAAAGCCATTAGCTTCAGTGAAGGATCGTCAGTTAAACCAAATGAACTAAGCAAAGGCATAACCCCTGCTGAGCTTATTACTAAATCCTTGAAGAAGAACAGTCCAATAATCCTCAGGATGATAATGAATAGGTCACGAGTAGTCATGGGAGGTAACGCTGAAATAAAAGATTCGCAAAAAAGGATAATTATTTGGTGAGATTATACTGCCACCCTATAAATGAAATATACTGAATGAGTGTCATATAATTTTCAGGCCAATCCGCAGGTTAAGGGCCACGGCAGATTAGCCTGAAAAGTGCCAAAAGTAGATACTATATTTCCCTACTCGTTATGCGAAGCCACCACGCTCCAGGGCCAGCTGGTAGGCGTGTTCGTAGTACACGCGCAGGTTTTTCCAGTCGAATATTTCGGCCGAGCTTTCCACATTGTTGCGTTGCATGATTCGCTCGCGGCGGTTAAGCTGCACGAATTCCCAGAGCATGTCGGTGAGTTCCTCGGCGGCTTCGTCGAAGCTCTTTTCCTGGCGGTGCACCACAAAAATACCCTGCTCGATGTGGGCCGGCACGTTCTGCAGCACGTAGTCGCCGAAGCCTGATAGGTCGGAGGTAATGGCCGGTACGCCGCGGGCCACGCACTCAAGCGGCGTGTAGCCCCAGGGCTCGTAGTAGCTCGGGAACACGCCCAGGTGGCAGCCGCGCACAAACTGGCCATACTCCATGCCAAACAGGGGCGAGGTAGGCGACACAAAATCGGGGTGGTAGACGATTTTCACCCGGTCGTGCTGGTTGTTTACCAGGTTGGCGCGGCGTAGGAAGTTGAGGATGTCGTCGTTCTGGTCGTCGACGAGGTTGTGGGTGATGACGGGGGGCAGCGCGTTGGTTTTCCAGCTTTGCAGGGTGCGGCGGTAGCGCAGGCGCCAGTAATCGTCCACCATGGTGCTCAGGTCGGGCAGGCGGTTGTCGTCGGAGGCAGCGGCGGCGGCATAAAACAGCCGCTCGCCCACCTGCCGCTCAATGGCCTCGCAGGTTTCGCGCACTTCTTCCAGCACGGCCCGGTTTTGCAGTACCTGCGGGTTGATGCTGGTGAAGGGCCGCTTGGTGATAAAGAACATCACTACGTTGCCCTCCAGGCCGCTTTGCTGCAGGCGGTAGTTGAGCCGGGCCAGGGCCTCCAGCGTGAGGTCGAAACCCTTGTTGTGGTACTCGTAGCGCCCGCTCGTGAACAGGTACAGCGTCTTGTCGAGGTCGAAGGAATAGCTCTGGAAGAAGTGGGCCATCACGAACTCGTGGATCTTGGCCTTGTACTGCTGGTGCAGGTTCTGGAACTCGTGCAGGGCCACGAACCGCTCGATGTTGAGGCCGTTGGGCAGCACGGCATCCGGAATCCGGTCGAGCAGGTAAATACACTCGCGCACCGTTAGCTCGCTTACTGTGGTGAACACGTGCGCCCCGTGGGCGGCGGCGCGCTCCATCGTTACGGCCGCCTCGATGTTGAAGCGCCGGGCCTCCGCCAGCCAGTCCACCTGCATGAGGTGGTCGTAGAAGTTGGGGTCGTTCATGGCCAGGTAGCGGCCCAGCAGCGTGGCATGCGTGGTAAACACCAGATGCACCGGCACCTGCTCGCGGCGCAGGGCCGGAATGGCCACGCCCGTCATCCACTCGTGGAAGTGCGCAATCAGCCGCTGGGGTGGGGCGGTTTCGGCAGCCAGTAGCTGCAGAAACACCTTCGCCAGCTCGCCGAAGGCCACTACCTGATGCAGCAAATCGTCGGCGGCGGGTACCGGCAGGCCGTGGTGCTCCCAGAGGTCGGCCTTTAGGGCATCGAGCCGCGGGTACGCCTGAAATGGGTCGATGAGCACCACGCGGGGGCGGCCCGTTACGAGCCATGTGCCCAGCTGCACGCTGTAGCCCAGTGCCCGCATGGCCTCCACAGCCCGGCTAAACGGGTCGTCGGAAGAAGCCAGCTGCTCGTCGTCGGGCTCAAACTCGCCCTGGGCCTGCTGCGGAAAGTAGGGGCCCAGCAGGCAATACTGCCCGCCCCACACCTGCCGGGTGGCGGGCACTTTGCTGCGGATAACGGTGTAAATGCCGCCCACCTGGTTGCAGACTTCCCAGGCCACCTCCACCAGCAGGGTATCGGCAACAGTGGCAGCAACAGAAGCAGAAACGGGAACAGACGAGGAAGTGGACATTGGCAAAAAACCGGGTGGGAGAGACAGCAATATAGCTTTTTGAGCCAGTAGCCGACTGCTATTGGCAGGCCAGATTCATTTTGACAAGTGCTGCTGCGGCCCGAAAAGATAGGCCGACCGGTAGCTACTGGCTAGCTGGCAGCCACTTAGGCGCTAAGGCTCCTGCGAGAGCACCAGAACCGAGTAGGGGGCCAGGCCAAAGGTGCCATGGAAGGGCTGGTCGTCGTAGATGCCGGCTTCGGCCTCGCAGTCCACGCTTTCGAAGTTGCCGAACTCGTGGTCGTAGCCTTCCCAATCGGAGTTGAAGCGCACATGCCAGCGGCCCGAGCGGGGCAGGCCAATGCGGTAGCTGTCGTGGCTCTGGTCGGCGAAGTTGCACAACACTACCGTTGTGTCGCCCGGCCCGCCCTGGTCGCGGCGGATGAAGGCCAGCACCTTCTGCTCGTCGTTGAGGTGATGCACTTCGGCGTGCTGGCCCAGCAGGCCGCGGGTGCGGCCCCCAAAGTTGCGGCGTAGCGCAATCAGGTCGCGGTAGAGGTGTACCAAGCCGGCGTGTTCTTCGGCGCGGGCCCAGTCGAGGGGCTGGTCGTCGGAAAACGAGCCGTCGGCCAGCATAGTCTGGCCCTGAAAAATCATCGGGATGCCGGGTACCGTGAGCACCAGCGCCGCGCCCAGCGTCGAGCGTTTTTTGGGGAACCAGGAGGCCGCTTCGCCGGGCATAATCTCTTCGGGCACCCGGGCCTTGCCGTTGGCCACTTCGTCGTGGCTTTCGGTGTACACCACTCGTTGGAACGACTCGCCGTTGTAGCGGTGCAGCACTGCCTCGGCCACGGCCGCCATGCTGCGGTCGGCGTCGTCGGGTGTGGTCAGCGCGTCGCGGACGGGGTACACGAAGCGGGCATCCCACTGGCTCGAAAAGCCCTGGCCGTCCTGTTCGGGGGCGCGGGTGATGTATTCATCGCCCAGCAAATCCTCGGCAATCATGATTTTCCAGGGCATTTTTGCCCGCACCTCCTCGTTTATCCAGCGCATCAGGCTCCAGCCGTCGGGCAGGTCGTGGGCCGGGTCGGTGGTGCCGTTTACGTTGCGGATGTGGGCAATGGCGTCGCAACGCAGCCCGTCGAGGCGGTAGTCTTCGAGCCACATCAGCACGTTGTCGCGAATGTAGTGGCGCACGGCTTCGCGGCCGTAGTCGGGGCGGTTGTGGCCCCAGGGCGTTTCGGCCCGCCAGTCGTTGTAGAAGTAGATGCCGCCGCCGTCGTTTTCCTGCCAGCCATCAAACTGCCACAAGTCCAGGTCGCCGGGCCCGAAATGGTTGTACACCACGTCCAGGATTACAGCAATGCCGCGGCGGTGGGCCTGCTTGATGAACTCCTGAAAACCGGCCGGCCCACCGTAGTCGCCATCGATGGCAAATGGATGAGCGGGGTTGTAGCCCCAGCTCAGCTTGCCCGGAAAGGCTGCCGCGGGCATAATTTCCACGGCGTTGATGCCCAGGTCGCGCAGGTAGTCGAGCTTTTCCACGGCATCGTAAAACGTGCCGGGTTGCCCGGGGGTGGGCGTGTAGAAGGTGCCGATGTGCAGCTCGTAAATCACCAGCTCATTCCAGGCCGGCATCTGAAACGCATCATCTTCCCAGTCGAAATTGGGGTCCACTACCACCGAGTTGCCGGCCGAATGAGTTACCTGACGAGCGTAGGGGTCGTTTTTAGTTTGCTCGCCGTGGGGCGTTAGCAGGTGGAATTTGTACTCGGTACCGGGGCCAAGGTCGGCGAAATCGGCAGCCCAGTAGCCTTCGTCTTCGGCAGCGAGCGGGTGGGTGGTCGCGTTCCAGTCGTTGAACGGGCCTACCAGGGATACGGCGGTAGCGGCCGGCGCCCACACCCGGAACGTGGTGCCGCCAGCGTGGGGCCGGGCACCCATACCACCCGCCACGGTGGGGGTAGTAGAGGCAGCCGAGTTGGGGACGGCCGGAGTGGAAGCAGGGGTGGTAGTAGCGGTTACTGGCATAAAAAACATCGGAAAAGCCGCCACCGGAAAGCGGGGCGACTGATGCTTCTTTACTGCCCCGGTTAAAGGAAAGTTGCTGGCCGGCCCGCCCGGGCGCGTAGCTTTGCCGGAAACCCCCACGCCCCGGTACGGGTTATAAGGGCCCTTTATATCTTCAATTTTAACTCCTGACGCTGTGCCCCGACCCAAACCCGTGGTGTTTGGCCTCTACGGCTGGACGCCCGAATACGGCTACTCCTACATTCACCCCGCCAACCGCCGCTCCTTCGAGTGGCTGGAACCGCTGGGTAAAGTGTTCGAGAAAATCGACGAAACCGACGACTGGATTATCCTGCGCTACGACGAGCAGCAGTTCTTCGTCAGCTCCGAGCTGTTTAAGGAGCTCTACCAGAAACCGGCCTTCAGCTTCGGCGACCAGGTGCGCACCACGGCCCCACCCGCCCACCAGGGCCTCATTTCCGACGTGTTTTTTGACGAGCGCGCTGATGCGTTCCAATTCCAGTTGGTGGAGAAAAAGCGTAAAGTGCAGCGGGTGTTTGAGACGGCAGAACTGGCTATTGAGTAGGTAATTAGAAGGCGGAGGGCGCTGTAGGGGCGGGGACAAGCCCCGCCCCTACAGCGTGCCGACATCCTTGCGCCGTACTGTGCTTTGTTGCGAACTGAATCCTAAATCCCTACTGCAATGCCGATTATCACGGCCAGCGCGCCTAGGGCCAGTAGCAGCAGGTAGAGCGGGAAGGCGAACTTCCACCACTCATCGAACCGCACGCCGCAGGCGGCCACAATAGCCACCAATGCGCCGTTGGTGGGGGTTATCAGCTCGCAGAGGCCGGCACCGTACTGGTAGGCCAGCACCGTAACCTGGCGTGAGAGGCCGATAAGGTCGGAGAGGGGCACGAGCAGCGGCATGGTGAGCACGGCCTGGCCGCTGACGGATGGTACCGGCAGGTGCAGCGCCGTGTGGACGCCCATCATGCCCAGGGCCGCCACCCAGGCGGGCAGCCCGGCCAGCGGTGCCGAGAGGCCGTTGACGATGGTATCGACAATTTGGCCCTGCTCCAGCACCACGAAAATGGCGCGGGCAAAACCAATCAGTAGGGCCGAAAAGGCAATGTCGCGGAAGCCGGCAATAAAGCCCTCGGCCGTGCCCGTGAGGCCCAGGCCGCCCACAAGGCCAGCCACCACGCCCATTGTAAAGAACAGGGCGGCCATCTGCTCGAAGTCCCAGCCCAGCTTGAGTACGCCATAGGCGAAAAATGCGAAGCCGCCCAGTAGCAGCGCCAGCACCAGACCGTGGTTGCGGCCCGTTACGAGCGTGCCGTTGGGGTCGGCTTGCTCGCTGGTTTCGGGCACTATGCGGTGGCGTTGGGCGTAGCGCACGGTGCCGCCAATCCAGATAACGAGGGCCAGCAGCAGAAATACCAGCCGGAAGCCGCCGCCCGACAGCAGCGGCAGCTGCGCCAGTTTCTGGGCAATGCCTACCTGAAACGGGTTGAGCGGACTGAACGCCGCGCCCACCGCCGCCGAGCCGATACTCACGGCGGCGGCCGTTACCACCGGGTAGCCGATGCGGCGCATCAGAATCAGGAGCACCGGCACCAGCGGCACGATTTCCTCCTGCATATTCTCCAGCGCGCCCATGGTGGCAAACAGCACCGAGATGATGGGAATGACCACCGCCTCGCGCCCCCGGAATTTCTCCAGCAGCCAGTCGACGCCCCGGCGTAGCGCGCCCGTCAGGTCCACGACCGTGAAAGCCCCGCCGGCCAGGAACACCAGGAAAATTACGGCGGCCGCATCTACCAGACCCTTCGGAACTGCCACCAGGGCCTGCAGGGGGCTGACCGGCGTAGCCGGCACGCGGTGGTAGGAGCCGGGCACTACCACCTCGCGGCCGGTGGCGGCATCGGGGAGGCGCTCGAACACGCCGGCTGGCAGCACGTAGCTCAGCGCGCAGGCCAGCAGAATAAAGCCCACCAACAATACCAGCGGGTGCGGAAACCGAATCGTCTTCATGCCGCGAAGGTAGGAAGTGAGGGGATTATTAGGGGAAGAGGAACGTCATTCAGAGCGCAGCGAAGAATCTCGCGTGCTGATGTTGCATCAACGAACCGACATCAGCACGCGAGATTCTTCGCTGCGCTCTGAATGACGTTTCTTTCTGACTCACCCATCACCCCGTACCTTTGCCCCGCCATGAAATACGCCGAGTTTAAAGCGCTGAACATGTTTCGCCAGCAGGAGTACCTGGCCGGGCACGGCCGGCTGCTGGCCGAGCGGCGCGAAGACAGCTTCCGGCTGCAGCTGTTCGCGGTGGCCGATTTCTACGCCGAGCAGTGGTGTGAGTACGATAACGAGCACCTGCTCTTCATCCACCTCTTCCGCCACCCGGCCGGCCTGCGCGACTACCTGCCCGCCATCCGGCTGCCGCGCGATTTGTAGCGAAGCTGAGTTGCGGAGGGCGGTGTAGGGGCGGGGCTTGTCCCCGCCCCTACACCGCTTTGCGTAAGTTGGATCTGCTAGTATCTGCAGTGCGCTATATTCGGGCCATGAAAAGCCCCCGCTTACTGCCGTTATTGCTGGCCCTGCTCAGGTTTGCTACCGGTTACGGGCTGGCCAGCCGCGCCTACGAGCTGCACCGCGACGAGTACCTCTACCTCGAATACGGACGCCACCTGGCCTGGGGCTACCTCGAAGTGCCACCCCTCACGGCCCTACAAAGCTGGATTACGCTGGCGTTGGGCGGCAGCTGGTTCTGGGTGAAATTCTGGCCCCTGCTCTGGGGTAGCCTCACCCTTTACCTACTGGGGCGGGCTGTGCAGCGGCTGGGCGGCGGGCCCTGGGCCGTAGCGCTGGTTGGCCTGAGCTACCTGCTGAGCGCCTACGCCCGCCTCAACTTCCTGTTCCAGCCCAACTCGTTCGAGGTGCTGGCCTTCACGGCCGTTGGCTACTGCCTGATTTGCTACATGCAGCAGCCGGCTCCGCGCTGGCTCTACGCCATTGGGGCGGCGCTGGGGCTGGCGCTGCTGAACAAGTATTCGGCCCTGTTTTTTATTGCTGCGCTGGTGGTGGCGCTGCTGCTTACGCCGTTGCGGCGAGTGCTGGCTACCCGGCATTTCTGGCTGGCGGCGGGGCTGGCGCTGCTGCTGTGGCTGCCCAACCTGGTCTGGCAAATTGGGCACGGGCTGCCGGTGCTGCACCACATGGCGCTGCTGCGCGAAACCCAGCTGGTACACGTGTCGGCGGCCGGGTTCTGGCAAAGCCAGCTGCTGATGAACTTGCTGAGCCTGTGGGTGTGGGTGCCCGGGCTGCTGGCGTTGCTGTTCAGTCGGTGGCTACGGCCTTACCGCGTACTGGGGCTGATTTACGTGGCTGGCCTGCTGCAACTCACGCTGCTACACGGCAAAGACTACTATGCCCTGGCCTACTACCCGCTACTGCTGGCCGCCGGGGCCGCGTGGTGGCAGCAGTGGCTAAGCGGCCGGCCGCAGCTGGGCCGCGTGCTGCGGCCCGCGCTGCTGGTTCTGCCATTAATCCTCAGCATCCGGATGGTGCCGCTGCTATTCACCATTGCCCCACCCGCTGCTATGCTGGCCCAACGGGCGCGCTACGAGCAGGTGGGCGCCCTGCGCTGGGAAGATGGCCAAAACCACCCGTTGCCCCAGGACTACGCCGATATGCAGGGCTGGCGCACGCTGGCCGATGATGTGTGGCTTGCCTACCAGCGTCTGCCGCCGGATGCTAAGGGGCATACCTTCATCAAGTGTGACAATTACGGCCAGGCCGGGGCCATCAACTACTACAACCGCCACCGCGCGCTGCCCCCGGCCAACAGCTTCAATGGCTCCTACCTGTTCTGGTTTCCCCCACGCCCACCTCGCCTGCGCTACTTGCTGCTGATAGAAGATGATGAGCCGGCAGAACTGGCCGGCCACTGCGAGGCGGTTCGGGAGTTACGCCTCCGGCCCACCCCTTTGGCCCGCGAGCAGCAGCGCCACCTCTACCTTGTAACAGCCCCCGATACAGCGCTGGTCGGCCGCATTTACGCCGAGCGTCGGGCCTCCCTGGCCGATTGGGGACAATTTTGAGGAGAGGCTTTGCGTCCCCGCCTCAAATCCGACGTCAATACCAATGCAACCCGGGCACGCGCCTAGTATCACAGGGATGGTTTGCTTTTCGCGCACTTTAACCGAACTTCACAGCTTCCCACTTCACCGTATCCACCATGAAGAAACTTCTGTTTGGTCTACTGTTAGTCAGTTCGCACGCGCTGCTGGCCCAGGATGCTGCCACCTACCAGACGCCCCCCAAGGCCCTGGCCGACCTGGTAACCGTGGCGCCCACGCCGGG
Source organism: Hymenobacter lapidiphilus (assembly GCF_013377885.1). Lineage (GTDB taxonomy): Bacteria > Bacteroidota > Bacteroidia > Cytophagales > Hymenobacteraceae > Hymenobacter > Hymenobacter lapidiphilus. The sequence goes on along the minus strand of NZ_JABKAU010000040.1, from coordinate 14,450 downwards.
CGTGAGCGTAGATTCGAAAGGCCAGTACATGGTGATTATGGAGCGGGCCGCCAACCCCACCATTGCCGAACTCTCGCAGCCCGAAATGCGGCTGGCGGGCGTGCGGCTCAACCCCGCCACCAACGGCCCTAGCCGCGCCCAATACCTGACCGGCCTCAAGCTGAAAAAGCTGCCTAACGGCACTGAAACGGCCGTAACTGGCTTGCCCGCCGAGGCCCAGCTCAGCTACCTGCAATGGTCGCCCGATGAAACCAAAATTGCCTTCACCAACACCACCGACAGCGGCATCGAGCTGTACATGGCCGAGGTGGCGACGGGCGCGGCGCGGCGCGTGGGCAGCGTGGCTCTGAACGCCGTGCTGGGCACGCCCTACAACTGGCTGCCCGATGGCCAGGGCTTTATTGTGCGGGCTATTCCGGCGGGCCGTGCTGCGGCGCCGGTCGCCAACCGGGTGCCCACTGGCCCCACGGTGCAGCAAAACCTGGGCCGCTCGGGCCAGGCACCCACCTACCAGGATCTGCTCAAGAATCCGTCCGATGAAAAGCAGTTCAACTACTACGCAACGGCCCAGGTAATGCGGCTGGGGCTCGATGGTCAGGCCAAGGCTATCGGCCAGCCCGGCATCATCACGGGCGCGCAGGCCTCGCCCGACGGGCGCTTTGTGCTGACGGAAACCGTGCACGCGCCGTTTTCCTACCTCGTGCCGGTGTACCGCTTCCCGCTGCGCACCGACGTTTTCAGCATCGATGGCACGCTGGTGAAGATGCTGGCCGACACGCCCGCCCAGGAAAATGTGCCCTACAGCCCCGACGGCGCCCCCACCGGCCCCCGCGACTATAACTGGCGCACCGACGTGCCGGCTACGGTATACTACACTGAGGCCCAGGACGGCGGTGACCCCAAAAAGAAGGTCGATATCCGCGACAAGGTATTTGCCCTCGATGCGCCGTTTGACGGAGCGCCCAAGGAAATCTATGCGGCCCAGTACCGTTTTGGGGGCTTTGAGTGGGGAGATGAGAACGTGGCGTTGGCTTCCGAGCGGTGGTGGCAGTCGCGCAAGAGCCTGACCAAAGTGGTGAACCCGCGCACCGGCCAGACCCGCGTGCTGTTCGACCGCTCGTACGAGGACCGTTACTCCGACCCCGGCCAGCCCGATACCCGCCGCAACCAGTACGGCCGCGACGTGCTCAACCTGCTGCCCAACGGCGAACTGCTGATGTTGAATGGTATCGGTGCCTCCAGCACCGGCGACCGGCCCTTCGTGAGCGTGCTCAACCTGAACACCGGCCAGAGCAAGGAGCTGTGGCGCTCCCAGGCCCCGCGCTTCGAGCGGCCCGTGGCAGTGCTAGATGCCAGGAAGCGCGTGCTGCTTACTACCCAGGAGCAGCCCGACGAAAACCCGAACTACTACATCCGCAACCTGGCCAAGCGCAGCGCGCCCCAGCGCGTGACCAACTTCCCGCATCCCTATCCGCAGCTCAAAGGCATCCAGAAAGAGCAAATCCGTTACAAGCGCGCCGATGGCGTGGAGCTGACGGCCATGCTGTATCTGCCGGCCGGCTACAAGAAATCTGACGGGCCGCTGCCCACTTTTTTGTGGGCTTACCCGGCCGAGTTCAAGAGTGCTGCCGCCGCCGGTCAGGTGAACGGCTCGCCCTACCAGTTCAACCGCATTAGCTACTGGGGTGCGGCTGCTTTCGTCACGATGGGCTACGCAATTCTCGATAACGCCAGCATCCCCATCGTGGGTGAGGGCGAGAAGGAACCCAACGATACCTATGTTACCCAGCTCGTATCGAGCGCCCAGGCTGCCATTGAGGAGGGCGTGCGCCGCGGCGTAGTAGATGCCAACCGCGTAGGCGTGGGCGGCCATTCCTACGGTGCCTTCATGACGGCCAACCTGCTGTCAAACAGTAAGCTGTTCCGGGCTGGTATTGCCCGTAGCGGCGCCTACAACCGCACGCTCACGCCCTTCGGCTTCCAGAACGAGCAGCGCACCTACTGGCAGTCCCCCGACGTGTACAACACCATGTCGCCCTTCCAGCAAGCCGACAGAATGAAGACCCCGCTGCTGCTCGTCCACGGTGAGGCCGACAACAACACCGGCACCTTCCCCATGCAGTCGGAGCGTTACTACACGGCCCTCAAAAGCTTCGGCGCCAGCACCCGCCTGGTACTGCTGCCCTACGAGAGCCACGGCTACACAGCCAAAGAGTCGCTGCTGCACATGCTCTGGGAGATGAACAGCTGGCTTGATAAGTTCGTGAAGAACGCCCCCGCCGCCGGCACCGAAACATCGGTTGGCCAGGCTGGAGCCGGCACGAAATAACGGCTCACTGCCCCACGCAAAACCGCCTCATCCACATTGTGGATGAGGCGGTTTTGCGTGGGGTCGGTTTGGGGTTTCCCACTTCAGCGTCGGTGTTCTTCAAGTACCTGCTGCTGCTTTCTCAGGAGAAACTAGGTGTTAGCTGAAACAGTCACAATGATGCGAATAGGTTGGCGGTGCTTAAAAGCGGCGTTCGTAGCTGATGGCCGGTAGTATGGGGAATAGGCTCAACTGATACAACTGCTTTTGTCCTTTGTTGTAATAGCTTTCGTTTCCGCCCGCGCTGTAATAGATGTAGTATGGGTTGTGGCGGCTGTACGCGTTGTAGGCCCCAAGCCGCCACACCCGCTCCCCGTGCCGGACCGCTTTCGTGAAGGTTGCGCCTAAATCAAGGCGATGATACGCCCGCATCCGGTAGCTGTTCTTGCTTCCATACACCTCGGCCTCGGGATAGAGGTAGCGGTCGGAGGCATCCCCGGAGAGGCGGCCGTAGCTTTGGTCGATGACGTTGTAATTGCCCCGTGGCAGCGTAAGGGCATTGCCCGTGCCGTACGTCCAGGTCGTCGAGAGCGTGATGTGGGGGCGCAACGCGTAGATGAGCACCACTGAGCCATCGTGGCGGCGGTCGTACTTGTAGGGGTACCATTGCCCTTGGTTGAGCTGTTCGAACTGCCGCTCGTTGCGGGCAAGCGTGTAGCCCACCCAACCCGTCAGGCGGCCGGCTTTGCGTTGCACCAATACCTCCAGGCCCCGCACCCGGCCCTGTCCGCCGGTTACTACCTTGTCCTCCCAGTTCTGGGAGCTGTTATAGAAGGTAGCGCCCTCCCGAAACTCGATGAGCTGGCGCAACGACTTCTGAAAGGCTTCGACGCTGATTTCCAGCCCCCAGGCGGGTAATGTGCGGGCCATGCCTACCGCCAGCTGCTGCGCCCGTTGTGGGGCCACGCGCCGAGTAGCCGGCACCCAGAGGTCGGTGGGCAGGCCCGCCCCGTTGTTGGAGAGTAGGTGCAGGTACTGCTGCATGCTGGCGTAGGAAGCCTTTAGGGCCGTATGCTCACCGAGGCGGTAGGTGGCCAGCAGCCGGGGCTGCACGCCGCCGAACGACTGCCCCTGCACCCAATACCGGACGGCCCGCAGCCCCAGGTTGGCAGACAGCCGCGCCGTTACGCGAATCTCATCCTCGCCGTAAAAAGCCACCTCCTGGGCCCCTACGCGCCGCGCCCCAAAAGTAGTATCGGTTGCGGCCGCGCTGCTGCGACTGGTAAAGAAGTTGCTACCCGGCGTGAAAGCATGCTGCACGGCGGTGGCCCCAAACCGCAGCTGGTGGGCTGGTCGGGGGTAGTATTCAAAATCGGCTTTAACTAATAGGTCCTGCACGCCGGAAGTGAAACTGGCCCGGCTGTTCTCGCTCAGCGCACCGACCGCCGAGCGGTCTTCCAACCGGAAGGTCTGCCCGTTTTCGTAGTGAAAGCGCGTGGCCGCAAGCGTGGCGTTGCCGAACAGCCGCGGCGTGAGCTGGCGGTTCCAGCGCAGCGAGGCCAGAGCATTGCCGTAACGTAAGTTGCTGCCATTCTGATAGCGCAGTTCCCCCTGCGGGCCGGCAATGGTCTGGGGTTTCTGCGTTACGAACAGGCGGTCGCCACCCAGGTAGACGGCCGCAAAGAGTTGGTCGCGGGGCGTGAGCTGGTGGCTGACTTTGGCGCTGGCATCATAGAAGGAGTAGCCCACAACGCTGGTGCCGCCGGAGGAACGGGCGCTGGCCAGCCGGGAAAACAAATCAAGGTTGCCGCGCCGGGCCGAAACCAGGAAAGTGGTCTTGCCATTCTTCAATGGGCCTTCCAGCGAAACATGCGTGGCCAGTACGCCTACGCCCGCAGTGCCGCTCAGCTTTTGCTTGTTGCCTTCCTTCAGGCGCACGTCGAGCACGGCAGAAAGCCGGCCGCCGTAGCGGGCCGGGAAGCCTCCTTTCAGCAAGCGCACGTCGCTGATGGCATTGGCGTCGAAAACGGAAAGAAAGCCGCCGACGTGGCTGACGTAGTAAATGGGCACATCGTCGAGCAGCGTTAGGTTCTGGTCGGGGGAGCCGCCGCGCACGTATAGCGCCCCGCTGCCCTCGCGGCCGGCTTGCACGCCGGGCATCAGTTGGAAGGCCCGCAGCACGTCGGGCTCACCCAGCAAGGCCGGCAACTGCCGCAGCTGCGCTATCGGAATCTGGAGGATACTCATTTCCACCCGTCGCTCCAGCGGCGCATCCGCCGCCCCGCTCACCCGCACCTCGCCTAACTCATTGCGCGTGGCCAGGGTGAAGTTGTGCGCTGTCGTCTGATGGCTAGCCAGAACGGTAGTCACCCGCTGGTAGCCCAGGTAGCTGGCCGTCAGGCGCACCGAATCCCGGGCCGGTAAGGTCAGCGAGTAAAAGCCCGCAGCATTCGTGGTCGTGCCGACCTGACTACCGGCTGCGTAAACAGCGGCTCCCAATAGCTTTTCGCCCGTGCGGGCATCTTGCACCGTTCCGCTGAACGTGACGCGGGTTTCGAGGCGTTGGCCTTGAGCCGTTAAAGCCCCGGTCAGCAGCAGCAAGGAAACCAGGAGGCCGGACGACGTAGGGTAGGTAATCCTATCAGTCAAACGCATATCAACGGGCGGGCAGTCTTTTGATTTCCTGGGCCTGGCTCACCACCACGCCGTAACCCTGCGCCACGTTGGAGTACATCCGGGTCGGGTCGCCGAGGAATAGGAGTTGAGTCAGGCCTCCGCCCAGCCCCTTGGTGCCCTGGTTGTAGAAGTGCCGGGTCCAGCTTTTGCGGTACTGGTAATAGGCTCGGCTGACGGACCGCAGCACCACGTACACCTCTCCCGATACCCGGGGACCCACCGGCTGCCCATTGGCAATACCTCCTCCAATTCGGCTGAACGGCGAAAACGAGGCGCGCAACTCAAACGGCTGCCCATTGAAGAGCTTATCGGAAAAGACCAGCGAAGCCGGTTCAAACTCCGCGTCGCCTTCCGCAGCCATCGCGGCATTTCCCCGGGCATCCAGCGCGAAATCCTGGCTTTGACGCGGACTTTGACCCAGGCCCCGGTCTTGCGACTGGTGGGCCGTTATTTCGTAGAAATTAGCCGTCTGCCCGGGGTCGTCAAAACGCACGACAATGGTGCCCAGCAGCTCGTTGTTGCGGTCGGTGCCGGTGGGGTAGGAGTGCCACGCTTCCCGGATGGGCACCGCCATCGGCACCGTGTCCGTGGCGCTGATGGTTGGGTAGCCATCTACCTCGGCCCGCAGGGTGTAGGGCACTCCGCTCACGGGCTTATTTGGACTGGCATAGGACCCCCGGCCCTGATTGCGCAACAGCTCTGCTCCCCGGCCGGGAGCCAGTAGGTACACGTTGGCCGTGGATAGCAGGCGTGAAGATGAGTCTACGGTGCTGGTAACGCGGCTCACCTGCACCCGAAATAGGCTATCGGGGGTGAGAATTGAATTTATCACCAACACTTTCGGCGGCGCGGGCAAGTCAGCGCTGATTTGGTCGATGCAACTGGCTAAGGCGAACGGTACACCGGCAAAAGCCACGAGGGAGAATAGTCGTAAAATGGCGGGCATAGCTACAGGATAAACACTGCGCAATCGAACGACGGATAGCTGATAATCGTATGGGTTTTCCCTAAATTCATGAGCCCCAGCGGAGCGACAGCAACTGTTTGACGGTCGGTGTCGCCCCGCTGGGGCTTTAACTCTTTTGTTGATCTTTTTACTACCAGTAGGCTGTCCGGCTGGGGCGGCAAACGGTCCGGGTTATTGCTGCCCCCCGAACTGCCGGCCGAAATAGTCGCCGGGGTTCCAGGTAGGGCGGGTGGGGTTCTGGGCCACCAGGTAGCCGACCAGGAAGTTGAGCTGCACGTAGGTGCGGCCGGCTTCGAAGTCGAAGGTGCCGCTCATGTCGTCCTGGGGCTTGTGGTAGGTGAGGGCGCGCCATTGCTTTACCTGCTCGCTGAGGTTGTTGCGGCCGTCGGGCGTGCGGTTGCCGTACTTGAGGTGCAGCGCCGGAATTCCCTGGGCCACGAAGCTGTACTGGTCGGAGCGGATGAAGCGGTTTTGCTCGGGCTCGGGGTCATTTTCTATCGATAGGTTGAGGTAAGCGGCGGCCTGGGCCACCGGCGCGGCCAGCGTGGAGTGCTGGACCCCCAGCGGTACCACCGATAGCAGCGGCGCAATCAGGGTGGGCATGTCGGTGTTCACGTTGGCTACCAGGCTGGCGGCGGGCACGGTGGGCCGGGCCGCGAAGTAGGCCGAGCCCAGCAAACCCAACTCCTCGCCGGTTTGCAGTACCAGCAGAATACTGCGGGCAGGCTTCTGCTTGAGGCGCGAATAGATACCGGCAATTTCAAGCACCGAGGCCACGCCCGTCGCGTTGTCGTGGGCGCCGTTGTAGATGGAGTCGCCGCGCACTGGCGCACCTACGCCCAAGTGGTCGAGGTGGGCCGAATGGACTACGTACTCATCGCGCAGCTGCGGGTCGGAACCTGTGATTTTACCCACCACATTGTAGGAATCGAAATCCTGGTAAGTTGATTCCCAGCGGGCCGAAAGTGTGCCGGGTAGTGCCACCGGCGCGGGCTGGCTGGCGCGCAGGCGCTGCATCACCTGGGCCGTATCGGAGGTGGCGGCGCGGAGCAGGGTTTGCAGTCCGGCGGCCGAGAGCGTGCCGGTAAAGGCCACCCCGGCGGGCCCGCTTACGAAGCCCCGGGCGGCGGCTACTTTGCCATCGGCCCCGAGCACGCTGGTGCTCGAAGCCAGCCGCGCCGGATTGCCCAAAGCGGGCCGCAGCGTGGCAAACAGCACGCCCACCGCCCCGTGGGCCGCGGCGGTACGCACAATTTGGGTCTGGTCCTGGCTGGCGGCGGCCACGGTGCTTGGGAAGGCGGGTGGCGCGCCGCGTAGCACTACCACCACCTTGCCCCGGGCGTCGAGGCCTTGATAGTCGTCGTAGTTTTCGCCTGGGGCCGAGATGCCGTAGCCGGCAAACACGAGGCCGGTAGCGGAGAGTTGGGCGGTGGGCTGCTCGGGGTGGGGCAGCAGGCTGATGGCATCGAGCGGCAACCCGGCCGCGTTGCCGGCGGGCTGGTAGCTGGCGCTGGCCCCCGGCCGCACGGTGGCCCGGCGCAGGCGCACACGCTGCGTGAAGCCGCCGTTTTCGCCCGCCGGTTCTACGTCCCGTTCTTTCAATTGGGCCACTACGTAATCGACGGCCATCTGGTAGCCGGGCGTGCCGGGCTTGCGGCCCAGCAGCCGGTCGTCGGCGAGGTAGGCAACGTGGGCCCGCATGGCCTCGGGCCGCACTTGGGCCAGGGCCCGGCGTACCGGCTTGGGCAGGTTGAGGGCCGGTGGGGTAGGGGCTGTGGGCGTTTGTGCCGCCGCCCCAAAGGCGGGCAGTAGTAGCAGAGTGGACAGCAGGAGCGGAGTCGGGAACTTCATCAGGCTAACATACGCCGAAAAGATCTGCTCCACTAAGCAGAGAGCTATTATGCGCAGCTGCTTTGGTTGTCGCTTCGGCAGCTAACGTGTTGTTGTTGCCTGACAGTAAAAAAACGGTAGTCAGCCATTTGAATTCCCCTAACTATGCGTAGCTTTCGTCCGAATAATCCTATTTACTCTATCTCGGAAACCGCTGCGTTTCCCGTCTGATGCTTCGTTGGTTATTACTTGTTTTGCTACTGGGTATCTGGGATGCCAGGGCCCAGTCGGTGCCGGTTAGCCGGCCCTATTTCATGCCCGATACAGTGCGGGCCTACAAGCTGGCCCGGGCCCACCGAACGGCCCTGCTGGCTCAGCTGGAAGGGGCGGCCCTGCCCGGCAACGCCGACTACCGCAACCATTACCGCCGCATTAGCACCGAGGCGGCCACCGATATCTACAACACCATCCGCTACTCAGCTCTGCTCGATACCGTACTCGATGCGGCCGTACAGCGGATATTTAGCCGGATTCAGCAAGGTAACCCAACGTTGCGGGATGTGGAGCTGGTGCTGGTTCGTAACCCCGAGCCCAACGCCTACGCCGTGGGCCGCACGGTGGTGCTCAACGTGGGGCTGCTGCCTACGCTCGAAAACGAAAGTCAGCTGGCCTACGTGCTCTGCCATGAGCTGGCCCACGTGCAAAGCCGCCATCTACAAACCACTCTGCACGAGCGGCTGAGCACGCTGCACAGCCGCGACATGCGCCGGCAGGTTCGCCACATTGTACAGGCGGAATACAATATCAACTCCCGGATGAAGGAGCTGGTAATGGGCCTGTCGCTGAGCAGCTCCTACCACCAGCGGCGGCACGAGCGGCAAGCCGATTCGCTGGGCTACGAGCTGCTACGGCGCACTAGCTACGCCGCGCCCCAGGCCTATCGTACCCTGCAACTACTCGACGTGGCCGACGCGCCCGCCTCCGAAACCAATCCCGAACTGGCTCGCTACTTCGGCTGCGGCGGGTTGGCCGGCCGGTTTGCTACCGCCCCGGCGCCGGCCAAATCTATCTTCACGGTAGCTGGGCCTGAGAAAACGCCGCTCCAAACCACCGATACGCTCAAATCGCACCCCGACTGCGCTAAGCGCATGGCTTACCTGCATGGGCTGGCCGGCGGGCAGATAGCCGAAGGGCCACAGCCGGTGGCTCCCGCCTTCGCCCGGCTGCGCGACCTGAGCCGGCTGGAAGTACTGCAAAGCTGGTTTGATACTGAGTGCTACGACCACGCCCTGTACGAAGCCCTGCGCCTGCTACCCCAGCAACCCGCCGCCGACAGCTACGCCCGCGCTATCGTGCAGCTCAGCCTTTACCAGTTGCGCCAGCGCCTCACCGAGCACCGCTTCACCGAAGTAGTATCGAACAGCAGCAGCCCGCAGCCCGCCGCGTTCAGCCAGTATCTGCGCACCCTTCACGAGCTGCGCGCCACCGACTACGCCGACCTGAGCGCCTGCTTCGCTCAGCTGCCCACCAGCCCGGCCCCGGTCGCGGCGTCCGATTCGGACGAGTACGCGCTGGCGGCCCGCTACGCCGCCGCGGCCCTGGCCCCCGACCCTGCGCCAGCCGCCACGCTGCGCCGGCAGTACCTGGCCGATTACCCCCGGGGCCGCCTGCGGGAGCTGCTGTTTGCCGAGTCTCAGATCAAACGAAAGTCCAACTAATTTCTCCTTCCTATTTCCCCACTTCTACGCATATGTTGCAATTCAAACGCTCCTTCCTGACGGTAGGGCTAACCCTGGTGGCCGCGGTTACCGGCCTGGCCCAAACGCAAACGCTGGAGGGCATTAAGTCTATGTCGCGCTCGGCCATTACGCCCATTTATGCCGGCCACGAGGTGAAAGGCTACCTGATGTATGGGCAGGCGGATAAAGCCGACCGCAAAAACGACAACTATCACCTCGATTTCTACGACCAGGACCTGGGCAAAGTATCGACGGTAACGATTCAGAAGCCGGCGGGTAAGTACTATCTGCTCGATAACGCGTTCAACGGGTCGGCCTTCGCGCTGTATTACTTCAACCAGAAAGACAAGACGCTGGAAATTGAAACCTACGATACCGGCCTCAAAAAGCTGGCATCCAAGGCGGTATCGACTGACATCAGCAAGATGGAAATGTCTGGCATCGGTCAGAAAATGAATACCAACAATGCGGGCGGGGAGGGTGCCCAGCTATTCAGTGGCCTCGACCTGCGGCCGGTAGAAGGCCAGGGCTTCGTGCGCAGCAGCGCCGACGGCCGCCGCTACCTGTTGGAGATGTACGATAACAACCTCAACCTGAAATGGCGCCAGCAGACCGATGCCAAAGCCAAAATGCTGGAAATGCTGGTGGTAACTGAGGTGACCGGCAACTATCTGATGGGTACAATGATGCGCCGTCCCAGCCTGCTTTCGCAGCAGCTAAGCTCCTACATTGTGGCCTTCGACCTAAGCACTGGCAAAAAGGTGCTCGACCAGCCCGTGGAATCCAGCAAAACGGAGCAGCTCTCCCTCAGCTCGGTGGGCTACGATGCTGCCCGGAAAGAATTTGTGGCCGTGGGCGAATACTATAAGCTGACCGACAAGCCATTCGTTAACAAAAGCCAGGGCTTTTATATCAAGCGGTTCGATGACAAGGGTAAGCTGCTGGGCATCCGGCCCTACAACTGGCAGAAGGAAGTGAAAGGCCTCCTGCCTGCCGAAGCCCGCAAGGCCATGGACGAAGGCTTCATCAACTACACCCATTCGATCCAGAAAGGGGCCGATGGTAGCCTGTACCTCGTGGCCGAGCAATACCGCATTGGTGGCAAAGGCATGGATGTAGCCCTCGCGGTGCTGGGCGGCGGCGGCGGCGGGGCCAAGGGCATTATCGGCAATATGCTGGTGTTCGTGCTCGACCCCGAATACAAGCTGACTGCCATCAAGTGCTTCGTTAAGGACGAGTCGAAGATGGCCCTGCCTCCCGGGGCCGGCTTCATGGGGGCTGGCCTCACGGGCCAGTTCATTAAAGCCTACGGCGGCTTCGACTACCAGTTTACCCAGCAAACCGCCGCCAATTCGCAGTTCAACGTGGTGTACATCAACTTCGACAAGGAAAAAGGCGAGGCCACCAAGAAGGTGGTGGGCAACATCTTGTTCGGCACCACCGACCAGTTCAAGGTTGATAAAATTGACGGTAACAGCGCGGCGACCTACTCCTATGTGTACCCCGCCAAGCCTGGCTACGTGATGCTGGTGGACTACCTCAAAAAGCAGAAGCAGATGGGCATGAAGCTCGTGAAGCTAAATATGTAAGCGGCCCGTTTTACCGCTTCAGCACAAGGTCCGGCCATTTGGCCGGACCTTTTTTGTGGCCTGCGGTTTACGCCCGCACCATGTGGATGTGCGGGATGTCATCTTCCAGATACCCTTCGCCCACTTGCCGGAAGCCGAAGCTCTCGTAGAACGACTGCAAATACAGCTGGGCCCCAATCTGGATGGGCTGGGGGCCGAATAACTGCCCGACGCCTTCAATTGACTCGTGCAGTAGCTCGCGGCCCAGGCCGGTGCGGCGGTGGCGGGGGCTGCTTACCACCCGCCCGATGCTGGCCTCGGGGAAGGCAATGCCGGGCCCAAACAGCCGGGCGTAGGCGGCCAGCTCGCCGTTGGGCGCGTGGCCCAGCAGGTGCCAGGCCGTCTGGTCGAGCCCGTCGATGTCCTGAAACGGGCAGGTTTGCTCCACCACGAACACTTCGGAGCGCAGCTGCAGCAGCGCGTACAGCTCGGTGGTAGTCAGGTCGGCGAAGGGTTTGAGAGTCCAGGTAAGGGGCATGGGCTAAAGGTAGGGTGATGGACCCGGCGAGCCAAGCGCGGCCAGTCGTTTTTGGGCGAAGAGGAAAAACAGGAGTTTATCGTTTTTGTTGGATATTCGTCCAATCCCGGCCGAGCCGGGCCGGCAGTTTCCCGGCAGCAGGTGGCCTGGGTAATAAGGTTCAGAATATGAGGCGTTTGAGCCTGTTGATAATGGGAGGCATACTGGGTCTGCTGGCCCCGGCCGAAACCCGCGCCCAGCCTGTACGCTCATCCGTCGATAGCCTGCAGGCGCTGCTGGCACAATCCCGCACCGACAGCAGCCGGGTAGAGCTGCTCTACATGCTCAGCGACCAGCTCTGGGCTTCCGATACCGATGCTGCCGCCCGGTACGCCCGCCGCTCATTGGCCCTGGCCCGGCGCACGGGTAACCGTCGGGGCGAGGGCGCGGCGCTCAACCGCCTGGGCGCGGCCCTGCGCGAGAGCAACCTGAGCCGGGCCCTTCAGCTGTTTCAGGAATCGTTGCACATCGGCGAAGAAATCAACGATCTGGGCTTACAGGCCCAGAACCTGCGCAGCATTGGCATCATTTACGTGTACCTGCGCGAGCAGCAGCTGGGGCTGTCCTACTACTTCCGGGCGTTGCGCCTCGACCGACGCAGCGCCGACCAGCGGCGGGAAGTGGTGGAGCTCAGCAACATCGGGCTGGCCTACGACCTGTATGGCCAGGTAGATTCGGCCGCCCACTACCAAAATCAGGCATATGCGCTGGCCCGGCAGCAGGGCTCGCCCACCAACTATATTCTGTATGGCCTGGGCAACGTAGCCCGGCAGCGCGGGCAAGTGGCGCAGGCCCGCGCCTACTACCGCCGCAGCCTGGCCGAGTCGCGGCGGCGCGGGCATTTGCGCAGCCTCAACTTTTCTTACCTGGGGCTGGCGGCCCTGCACCAGCAGTTTGGTCAGCCCGATTCTACTATTTACTACGCCCGGTTGGGGACGCAGGCAGCCCGGCAAAACGGTTTTCTGCGCGGCGTGCTCAACGGCAGCGTCATCCTGACGCGTGAGTTTGCCCAGCAGCAGCGAAGCGACAGTGCCTTCCGGTACCAGACGCTGCTGGTGGCCATGAAAGACACCTTGTTTGGCCAGGAGAAGGTGATGCGCCTGCAGAACGTGAATTACCAGGAGCGGCTGCGGGCCCAGCAGGCCGCCACGGCCCAGCGGGTGCTCGAAACTCGCTACCAGCTGCTGCTACTGCTGGCCGTGGTAGCCGGCCTGGGCCTGGCGCTGGTGCTGGTACTGCGCTATCAGCGGCGCCAACAGCGCACCAACGCGGCCCTGCAGGCTTCCCTGGCCAACCTCAAAGAAGCCCAGCTCATGCTGGTGCAGCGCGAAAAAATGGCGTTTCTGGGCGAGATGACGGCTGGCGTGGCCCACGATCTGCAAAACCCACTAAGCTTCGTGAAGCAGTTCGCGGCCGTAAGCGCCAATCTGGTCGACGAAATCAGCGGGGCCCAGCGGCTGGCCCGCGACGAGCAGCTGGAGCAGAATCTGTTCGAGGGACTAAAGGAGAACCTGCTCGAAATCAGCCAGCATGGGCAGCGGGCCACGGCCATCATCAAGGGCATGCTCGAACACGCCCGCACCGGCCAGGCACTACGCGAGCCCACCGACCTCAATGAGCTGGCCCGCCAGCAGCTGGCGCTGGCCTACGAGGGCATCCGCCACCAGTTCCCCGACCTGACTGCCGTGCTCAGCACCGCTGCGCTCGACCCACAGCTGCCACCCCTGCCCGTCGCGGCCACCGATGTGGGCCGGGTGCTGCTCAACCTCTGCACCAACGCCCTGTACGCCGTACGCCAGTACCAGCCAACGGCCCCTGCCGGCTATGTGCCTACCGTAGAAATTGGGAGCCGGCCGCTGCCCGGAGGTGGGGCCGAACTGTGGGTGCGCGACAACGGCGGGGGCATGGCACCCGAGGTGCAGGCCCGCATCTTTGACCCCTTTTTCACCACCAAACCCACCGGCGAGGGCACCGGCCTGGGTCTCTCCCTCAGCCACGATGTCATCGTGAACGGCCACGGCGGTACGCTACGGGTCGAGTGGGCGGTAGGGCAGGGCACGCGGTTTGTCGTAACGCTGCCGGCCGCTCTGGCCAACTGAAGGCGTTTGGGCCAAGGAACGGCAGTTATTGTACGGCCTACTCAACTACTAAATCCCGCACGCCCTCGTAGCTGTCGAACGGTATTTCCTCCCGGACATCGGCGGGCAGCACGCCGCGCTTTAGCTGCAACTCCACCACGTCGGCCCGGTGCACGCCACAGTTCATACGCTGGTAAATAGTGCGCAAAGGTTCCCGGCATTTTTTGGTGCGGTTCTTCCGATAAATAGCGCACAGGCTAATGGCTAGCCTTTCAACAATACGCTCGTCAGTAGCCTGCTCCACAAGTCGTAGTAATAACTGGTCGTCGCCCGGCCGGTAATTATTGACGAGTAGATGCGCATAACGCCATGCAACTGATGGATTGGCAAGCTTGGTCAGGGTGAATTCGCGGATAGCGGGGGCCTCAAAAAAGCTAAGCGCATTCAAGGCGCTGTACAGCACCGGCGAGTATCGGGAGGTAGGGGCAGTTTCGGCCATTTTCAGCAACTGCTCGTGTCCGAGCGGATACTTCACCGATCCGAAAATGTCCAGGTATTTGACCTTCCGCTTGGGGTTGTTTTCCTGCTCGAAATCGGCCGCCAGTTGGCGGACTTGATGGGCGGTTAACCTCTTTATGGTATAGAAGCTGTTTAGAAAGTCGGATTGTGGGCAATTTTTCGCAAAAACAGGACGACGAATGCCAACC
>NZ_JABKAU010000004.1 GCF_013377885.1 Hymenobacter lapidiphilus | reverse complement strand
GCGGGCCGACGTCCAGTGGATGAGCTGACCTTCGAAGACCGGGCCGTAGTGGTCCTGAAACCAGTTAAGCAGCATATCCGCGTTGGGGAATCCATCGTGATAGGCCAGCCGCTCTAACTCGACCCCGAGAATGGGGCGCGCGTCGATGAATAGATGCTGGCCGTCGAGAATACGGAGGTGCTGGGTGCTGCTTACTACCGCGTCGGGGCGAAACGTTCGGCCGGTGGCCTGGTCCTCGTTCAGGCAGAAGCTAATGAGCTGGCCGGCCTGCCAGCGGTAGCCCCGGCGGATGGTGTGCATTTTGGTGCCGGCCTGGATTGAGGGGACAAATGCGGAGTCGAAACCTAGTATCATAGTGGTAGGTGCTGGTGGCCGCCCTGGGTGCTGGGGCACTAGCGGGTAGCTTTGGCCGCCCGCAGCGCTGTTGGAGGAGGAATTGAGCGGGCCGCCGGTAGCAGTGTGGAGCAGCAGCAGCAGCAGCAGCAGCAGCAACCTGCGCACATCCTCGGGACACCCAGAATCTACGTAGTGTCCGCAGTGTCTTTCCGGTAGTGTCCGCAGTGCATTGCGTCTTTCACAGCCAGACTTTTGTAAAAGCGCATTCCCGCGTTTCATTTCAGTCGCTCTATGGCATACGATACCCGCTTTGGCCCTAGTGCCCAAACCCCGGCTCAGCGTGCGGCAGTGTTAGAGTTGATGCTGACCTTCCTACCCCGCTTGAAAACAAAGGCCCCGCCGGCGGCCCAGCAGTTTTATGAGCGCTACGTGGCCGGTGAACTGAGTTGGGGACAAATGCGCCAGGCCCTGGACGCCGCCTGACAGGTCGATACGGAGGAGTTGGAATACCCGAACCCCATTCGTCCGGTGCTGCTCTTAACCACGCTTATTCAAAACGAGGGCTTTTGCGTATGCCTTTGGAACTGAACACCAGCGGCTCGCTTTGGCCAACTCTCGTGCATGCGCAAAAATAAATCCGAGGTTCCCAGGCCCACGGAACCACCTCTTTCCCAAGTACCTGTCGGCAACACCACGGGAAGCGGGACCGATGCGGAATCCCTGCTGCAGGCCCTGCCCTGGGGCGTGGTGGTGCTGGATGCGCACGGCACGCTGCTGCGCCTTAACCAGCAGGCGGCCCGCTGGTGGGGCGTTCCGCAACAGGAGCTGCAAGGCGCGAGGCTAGCGCAAGCGCCCCCCGGCACGCTGCCCGCCGACCTGCTCCGAGCCCTGGTAGAAGTGACGAGCAGCCACCCCGCGCAGACCTCCCAGGAGTTTTTTCTGCCCCACCACCAGCAATGGATTACCATGGCCAGTGCCCGGCAGGCTACCGACTGGGTGGTATACTGGCAGGATATCACGGCGCAGAAGCAGGCGCAACCGCAGTATAAGGCCCAACAAACTGCTACTGATACCCTGCTCCGGCGCACCGAGGCCATGGCCCGCACCGAGGCGCTGCAGGCTGAGCTGCCGGCCGGGCGCGCGCAGCAGCTGCGGGCGCGGGAGCGGGAAATCTTCTACCAGATGTTTGAGCAAACCCCGGCCGTGATTGCCTTGCTGCGGGGGCCGGAGCACCGCATTGAATTATACAACGACGCCTTCCAGCGGCTATATCCAGGCCGGGGGGAGCTGCGCGGCCGCCCCATGGGCGAAGTGGCACCAGAGGCAGCCAGCCAGGGCTTCGTAGACCTACTCGATGGCGTGTACCACACGGGCAAGACGTTCTCCGGCACGGAGGTGCCGTTGCTGATGGCGCAGCCCGGCGGCCAGCCCCCCAAACTCCACTACTTCAACTTCACTTACCAGCGCTTCGAGGAGAACGGTCAGCCCGCCGGTATCTCCGTATTTGCCTACGACGTGGCCGAGCAGGTGCTGGCCCGCCGGGAGCTTGAAACCCAGCGGCAGCGGCAGCAGGAGCTTTTTGAGCAGGCCCCCGTGGCCATGGGCGTGTTTGCCGGCCCCGACTACGTGGTACAAGTCTGCAACCCGAAACTGGAAGCCATCTGGGGGCGGGCGGCGGCCGAGGTGCTGGGGCGGCCCCTGTTCGAGGCGCTGCCCGAAATCCGCGACCAGGACTTCCGGGAGCTGCTGGATGGCGTGCGAGCCACCGGCAAGCCCTACGTGGCCCACGGAATGTCCGCCCGGATACTGCACCACGGCAAATTAACCACGGTGTACCTCGATTTCGTGTACCATCCGCTGCGCGATGCCCAGGGCACCATCACGGCCGTGGCTGCCGTGGCCACCGACGTGAGCGCCCGGGAGGGAGTGGAAGCGCAGCTGCTGGCGTTCAATGCCGGGCTGGAGCAGCAGGTGGCCGAGCGCACCCAGGCCCTGGGCGAAAGCCAGGCCCGGCTGCAGTCCGTGTTCGATGCCGTGACCACCATCGTGGTGCTGATGCGGGCCGTGCGCGATGAGCAGGGCGGCATCCTGGATTTTGAGTTCCTTTTGGTCAATCCGGCAACTCAGGCCTACTACCTGGGCCAGACCGTCATCGGCCAGCGCTTCAGCGAGCTGAACCCCGGCATCCGGCGCACACCCGTTTTCGCGCGGCTCGTGGCGGTGGTCGAAACCGGCCAGCGGGCTGATTTTGAGGTGCAAGATGACCACGAAGGGCTCAACAGCTGGTTTCGGCTGGTGGGGGTGAAAATCGGCGACGGGCTGCTTTACACCGCCGAAGACATCACACCCCGCAAGCTGCTGGAGCAGGCCCAGACCAAGAGCTTCGCCCTGCTGCAACAGTCGGAAGCGGTAGCCGCGATGGGCAGCTGGGACTACGACCTGGGCACCCAGGAGCTGACCTGGTCCGACGGCCTCTACCAGCTCTTCGGCCGGCCCGTAGGCAGCCCCGTCCAGCTCCAGGTCTTTCTCGACGCCGTAGTGGACGACGACCGGCCCGCCGCCGCCCGCCTGCTGCGCACCCTGGCCGCCGGCAGCAGCCGCTTCGATGCCCCCCTGCGCCTGCGGGTGGGCGAGCAGGTGAAGACCGTACGCTTTAAAGCCGTGCCCATCCCCGACGTGCCGGGCGAGGCGGAGCGGGTGCTGGGCGTGTGCCTGGACGTGAGCGACGTGCAGCGCCTGGAAGAAGAAAACCTGGCCCTGAAGCTGGACCGGCACAAGGAGTTGCTGATGGCCATTCTGCAGGCGCAGGAAGACGAACGCCGCCGCCTGGGCGAGGTGCTCCACAACGGCCTGGGCCAGGTGCTCTACGCCACCAAGCTGCGCCTCGACCAGCTGGACACGCCTGCCCTGCACGCGCTGCCCGCCCTGGCCGGCCTGCACCAGCAAACCGCCAGTCTGCTGGCCGAAGCCATGCGCCAGAACCGCACGCTGGCCCACGAGCTGGTGCCCACCTCGCTCATAGACTTTGGCCTCGCGGCTGCCGTGCGCGACGTCTGCCGCGATTTATCGACGCCGCAGCTGCGCATCGACTGCCACACCCTGGGCGAGGAGCCCGCGCTGCCGCAGCCCGTGCAGGTTACCCTCTTTCGGCTGGCCCAGGAGCTGGCCCTCAACATCGTGCGGCACGCCGGGGCCACGGACGCCCTGCTGGAGCTGGAAACCCTGCCCGGCGGCGTCAGCCTGCGGGCTGAGGACAACGGCCACGGATTCGACCCGCAGACCGTGGCCGAAGGCCTGGGCCTGCGCACCGTGCGCAACGCCGTGGCCCTGCTCGGCGGCACCGTGGCCGTGGATTCCTCGCCCGAATTCGGCACCCACGTCCGCCTGCGCATTCCGCTCCCCTTATTCTCCTAGCCATGATCCGCGTTTTTATCGTCGACGACCACATCCTTATCCGCGACGGCCTGCGTACGCTGCTCGCTGCCGACCCGCTGTTTGAGGTGGTGGGCGAAGCGGGCAACGGCCAGGAACTGCTCGACCAGCTGCCTACCGTGCCCACCGACGTGGTGCTGCTGGACCTGAACATGCCCGTGCTCGATGGGCTGGCCACCACCCACCGCCTGCGGGAAGAGTACCCGGACCTGCGCATTCTGCTGCTCTCGATGCTGACCCACGAGCGCACCATTGGGGAGGCGCTGGCGGCGGGGGCCCACGGCTACGTGCTCAAGAACGCCGATAAGTACGAGGTGGTCGCCGCGCTGCAGGGCGTAGCATCGGGCAAGCGTTTTTTATGCTCGGAAATAGGCCTGGGGTTGTTGGAAAAAATATTGCTTCAGGAGCCCCGCAACCCGGCCTCGAACCCTGGCGTGGCCCTCACGCACCGGGAGCGGGAGATTCTAGTGCTGGTGGCCGATGGGCTCACGAATCAGGAAATTGCGGACCAGCTCTTCACCAGCCGGCGGACCGTTGAGTCGCACCGCCAAAGCCTGCTGGAAAAAACCGGCGCCCGCAACACCCCGGCCCTGGTGAAGTATGCCATGGAGTGGGGCCTGCTCCAGCCCTGACGGAGCCACCGGCCGCCGCCGCTCCCCAGACGCCCCGGATTCCAGGAAAACGGATGACGTCCCTGTATTTATACAGAACGCCATTGGGCGTCTACCTTGGCTAATCCGGTTGGATTGCGGGAAAATGGACGGCGTCCCCGTATTTATACGGGGTCGAAATCAGGTATCTACCTTGACGAATCCGGTAGCTATGCGGAGATAAGTGGGTTTGGGAAAGCCGTCCTTTGTACAGGTGCCTGAAAGCCTTGTTTCAATTGACAGGCACCGCTGCGTCGGCGAATGGCCACGCCATTTCAGTGGTTCACCCAATGCGCTCCTTTTATGGAAGTCCCCGTTTCTGCTTCGATGGCCTCTCCCGCTACCGCCGTGCCGTTAGCGCCCGTTCACCTGGCCGACTTAACGGCCAAACAACTGGCGGGCCTGCTGGCCGCCCCGCCCGCGCAGCTAGCCGTTGATTGTCGCTGGCTGCCCGCGCCGCATCCGCTGGGGGTGGGCCGCTTCGTGTCGCAGTTGCTGGCGCTGCGAAGCCGGGGCACGCGCATCCATTTAGCGCAGGTCCATCCCGTGCTGGCGCGCTGCCTGCACCAGCTGGCCCTTAGTCGGGTGTTCCACCTCCAGGAATAAGGGCTACCCGCAAGTACCCATCTCCGATAAGCTGGGCCCAGCCCGTGCTGCCCTGACGTAAAAAACCCATGACCACCTCAACGTCCGTCAAAAGCCCGAAGCCCTACCGGGACATCGTCGTTATCGGGGCTTCCGCCGGCGGGGTGGCGGCCCTGATGGCCCTCGTCCAAACGCTGCCCGCTGATTTCCCAGCGCCCATCTTCGTGGTGCAGCACGTCGCGGCCGACTCTCCCAGCGTGCTGCCGCAGCTGCTCAATTCGGTGTCGGCCCTTGCCGTCCGCCAGCCGCAGGATGGGGAAACCGTGGCGGCGGGCGTCATTTACGTGGCCCCGCCCGACCACCATCTGCTACTCGAAGGTACCCGGGTACTGGTGACCCGGGGCCCGAAGGAGAATCGGTTCCGGCCCTCCATCGACGCGCTGTTTCGCTCGGCGGCCTACACCTACGGCCCCCGCGTGATTGGCGTGGTACTCACCGGCTACCTCGACGACGGCACGTCCGGGCTGTGGAGCGTGCAGCGCATGGGCGGGCTGGCCCTCGTGCAGGACCCCCACGATGCCGAGCAGCCGTCGATGCCTACCAATGCGCTCGAATTCGTCGCGGCCGATTACGTAGTACCCCTGGCCGAAATGGGGCCGTTGCTGGTGCGCCTCACCCAGGAGCGGGCCCCCGCCAAAACCCACCTGCCCGCCACCGAGCTGGACCTGCTCCAAATCGAGCTAACCATTGCCAAGCAGGGCGGGGGCTTCGAGCTGGGCATCATCGAGAAGGGCAAGCTGACGCCCTTCACCTGCCCCGACTGCCATGGCGCCCTGACCCAGCTCATCGAGGGCAAGCTGATTCGCTACCGCTGCCACACCGGCCACGCTTACACCGTCAGCGCGCTGCTGAGCGAAGTTACCGAGTCGGTCGAAAGCATGCTCTACCAGTCGATGCGGGGGCTGGAAGAGACCAAAATGCTGCTCCACAACCTGGGTATGCACTTCGTGGAGAACGGGCAGGATGAAGTGGCCCACCTGTTCTTTCGCAAAGCCGACGAAACCGGCCAGCAGGCCCGCGTCGTGCACGACTCCATTTTGAAGCACGAATCGCTTAGCGGCGATTTGCAGTTTGAGCGCAACAAGTTCGTCTAAGTCCGGGAGGATGACCAGCCATAGCCCACGGATTACTACCTATTCTCTTTATTTCGCCACCCCTGATGGATGGCTATTGCTTCCTATCCGCAGCATGATTTTCCACCAATTACCCTGCCCTGATGCTACTTTCTGAACAGGAACTGGTGCAGCGCTTAGTGAACCGGGAGGCGCGGGCCATGACGGTATTTTACCAGCAGTTCGGCCGGGCGTTGCACGCCGCGGTGTGGCGCGTGGTGCGTAACCAGCAGTGCGCCGAGGATGTGTTACAGGAAAGCCTGGTCAAAGTCTGGGTGTCGATTGGCTCGTATGACCCGGCGCAAAGCCGGCTGCTCACCTGGGCCGCTACTATTTGCCGCAACGCCGCGATTGACTATGTGCGCACCGGCCGCCACCGCGCGCAACTGCGCACGGCCACGCTGGAGGATACCTCGGGCTGGCAATTCGTGGCCCCGCCCGATTTCAGGCCCGAGCACATCGGCGTACGGGAACTGCTAGTGGGGCTCCGCTATGAGCACCGGCGCGTGCTGGATTTGCTTTACCTGCGTGGCTACACCCAACTAGAAGCCGCTGAGGAATTGCAGGTGCCCCTGGGTACGGTCAAAACCTGGTCGCTTGGTGCCCGGCACCAACTGGCGCGACTCCCGCTCTAATGGGACTTGCGCAAAAGGGTGGCCTCAAGGTCCGGTTCAGCGGGGCAAACCTTCCGGTAGGAGCCTCCGCCTTTTACCCTGGGCGAGACGACCGAATAATCCAAACCCAGTAAGTGGGATTTTCAACGAGCTATGAAGCGACTAACTAATTATTTGGAGTGCCTGCACCGCCCCGAGACGGGCACTATGGTGTGCCGGTGGTTGCGCGAAACAACCCCAGCCGAAATGCGGACGAGTTACGAGTATTTGTTTGCCGAGGCCCAGGAATTCGGTTCCCGGCTCTGGCTACTCGATATTCGGCGGCGCAACAATGAAGACCCGGAAACGGCCCAGTGGCTTATGGACGAGTATATGCCCCGGCTGGCCGCTCATTTAGGAGGACCCACCTTTCTGGCGTACCTGCTCTCGCCCGCGCATCTGGTGCGCGTGGACGATGACGCCATTGACATAGTGCACGTTGCCCAGTTACAGCGGTCGGTACACGTTGCCCTATTCATTGAGGAAGGTAAAGCGAACGAATGGCTGGTGCGGCAAGCCGGCAAATAGGGGCCGACGACCGGCCGGCCAACACGGAAAAATATCATAGTCAGGTAGCCGGGGCGGTAGGGATAAAAACCACCTGAAATCCCAAAGCGGGCGCCTAAGTCATCCGAGATGAAATGCCTTTTCTCAGGAACCAAGCGGGAAAACAGCCGCTCGCGACCTTGTCCAAAATCCTGTTGGCCCTAGCCCGAAAAATAGCCTAATCAACGTGGCATTTTGGTTCAGGCGGCGCTGGTATGGGAAGCCAGCGGCCGGCACTGTTCCCGCCTAACACTAGCCAAAATGGTGCGTAACATCAGTGGTTAAGACTAGCGGCCGTGGGGTAGATATCTGGTAGCGGCATACGTATACCCCCGAGCCACGCCCCAGGCCAGCAACCCGCCGAGCACCGCGCCGGCCAGCACGTCGGAGGGAAAATGGGCCCCCAGGTACACCCGGCTGTAGGAGACGAGCAAGGCCCAGAGCCCGATGCCCACTTTCGCCAGCCAGAACCGGCGCGGCAGCACCAGGCCCAGGAACACGGCTACGGCCGTGGTATTGGCCGCGTGCGAGGACATAAACCCAAATTGCCCGCCGCAGCCGTTGACCAGGTTGAGCGTAGCCGACAGGTCCGGGTCGTGGCAGGGCCGCAAACGCGAGAAGTAAGGCTTAAACAAGCTGCTGGATACAAAATCAGCCAGCCCCACGCTCACCAGCAGCAGGGGAATGAGTAGCAAGGCCCGGCGCCGGTAGTGGTAGCTAAGCGCGGCCAGCAGCACCACGTAGGCTGGAATCCAGACGAAGCGGTCGGTAAAAAAGACCATCACCGCGTCCCAGCCGGGAGTATGGATACCGTTGGCCCACACCAGCAGGGAGCGGTCCAGGCCGCTAACAACGTCGAGCAGAGAAGTAAGAAAAGTCAACAGGCTACTATAAGAAGCTGTTTAGGAAGTGGTCAGGCGGGCTAAAATAGAAAAGACTCCCACGGCAGCGCGAAATTTGAGGTGCAACCCATCTCCTTTCGCTCCTTCATGGAAGTCTTGTCCAAAGATATCATTACAACCTGGATTCTACCACATTTGCCCCTTAGCTCGCACGGCCGTCGGCGGTTGGCCCAGCCGCAGGAAGTGGTCGGGGCCATTTTGTACAAACTCAAAACCGGTTGCCAGTGGCGCTGGCTGCCCGTGCAACAACTGCTGCCAACCCAGCGCCTAAGCTGGCAGGGCGTGTACTATTATTTCAACGAATGGCGCAAGCAAGGAGCCTGGAAACAGCTTTGGCTAAGCGTGCTACGGCAGCATCGCCGTGCCCTGGACCTGTCCAGCATCCAACTCGATGGCAGCCACACACCGGCTAAAAACGGGGGAGCCGCCATCGGCTATCAGGGCCGTAAAGCGGCCCGTACCACCAATGCCCTGTTTCTGGCCGACAACACGGGCCAGCCGCTGGCCGTGTCTACTCCGCAAGCGGGTAACCACCACGATACGTTTTGCCTCGAACTGGTCTTTGCCGAACTCTGCGAACTACTCAAACAAGCCCAGTTGCGGCTGGCCGGGCTCTTTCTCAATGCCGACAAAGCCTTCGACGTCAAAAGCTTGCGCCAGCAATGTGCCGAACGAGCGATAGAGGTCAATATTCCGCGCAATCGGCGTGCAACAGACTGGCAGACCGACGACGATACCCCATTGGATCCCGAATTGTACCGCCGACGGCTCGTTATTGAGCAGATGAACGCGTGGCTTGATGGCTTCAAGACCCTGCTCGTGCGTTACGAAACCTGTCTGGAAAACTGGCTTGCCTTTCACTGGCTGGCTTTTGTCGTGCTACTGTTGCGTAAAATTGCCCCACCACCGACTTCCTAAACAGCTTCTAAAATTAAGGAGTGGGCTCTGCCACCTTGGCTACCACTTTCGTGCCGGGCTTCAGCTCCTCGGTGGCGCGGACCAGCAGCGTGTCGCCGGCCTGCACGGCCCCGAAGATTTCCACCTGCTCGGGGTAGCTGGTGCCCTTGGCGGCATCCACCCACTCCACGAGGCCGTTTTTTACCCGAATCACGAAGCTCTTTTCCAGCGTGGTCGTAATGGCCGCGAACGGCACGTAAAACGAGTCGCGGGCCCGGGCGAGCGGTAGCTTGGCCGTGGCGAACATGCCCGGCTTGAGCCTGCCGTCGGGGTTGGGCACGTCGAACTCCCAGGTTTCGGTGCGGGTGGCCGCGCTCAGGCTGGCCGCCTGCCGGGCCAGGGTGGCCGGGAAGGGCTGGCCGGGAAAAGCCTTGGCGGTGAACTCAATGCCCTTTTGCGCCACGTCCTTGCCGGTGGCGGCTTCGGGTACGGCCACGCGCAGGCGCAGGCGGCGGATTTGCTCCACCACCAGCAGCGGCGGGCCGGCCGCGTTGCCCACCAGGGTCCCCACGTCGGCGTTGCGCTGGCTGATGATGCCGTCGAAGGGCGCGCGCAGGGTCAGGTAGTTTTCCAGGTCGCGCAGGCTGGCCACCAGGGCGCGGGCGGCGGCGTAGCCGGCCGCGTCGGCCTGGGCCATGGCGCGGTGGCCGCCGGCAAGCAGCAGCAGGCCCAACAGGAAAGAAAACAACCGCATAGGCACGTTGGGGAAAAAGTCAGGAAGCAGGAAGCGAGAGGTAACGAAAAAGGCAAGTCAGAGTCAGAGCAGGCCGGCTTGTTGCAGCCCGTAGCCCAGCGCAGCCCCGCCCAGCACCAGCCAGGCCGAGTTGACCTTATAGCGCAGCAGCAGCACCGCGCTGACCAGCGCCAGCGTCACGGTGGGCAGGTCCAGCAGGGCGGTGCGGGCCAGCGTGAGCGACACGGCCGCCATCAAAGCCCAGGAGGCCGCATTCAATCCGTCGAGGAAGGCCCCGGCCAGCGGCGACTGGCGCAGCTGGGCCACCAGCTTAATGCTCAGCCCCACGAAAGCAAACGCGGGCAGGAAAATGCCTACCGTAGCCACCAGCGCCCCGCGCCACCCTTGCAGCACGTAGCCCACGAAGGTGGCAGTCGTGAACACCGGCCCTGGCGTTACCTGCCCCACCACCACGGCGTCGAGCAATTGGCCTTGCGTGAGCCAGTGGAAGCGCTGCACCAAATCGGCATCGAGGAAGGCCAGCAGCACGTAGCCGCTGCCGTAGAGCACCGAGCCGATTTTAACGAAGGCCAGCCCCAGCGGCAGCAGCCCCAGCGGGGCCGCCGCCCCGGTCGGCGTCGTGCCCGCCCCCAGGCTCACGAGCAGCGGCAGCAGCGCCAGCGCTGCCACCGCGCCCACCAGCTTCAGCAGGGCCGGCGGCACTTGCCGGTGCGCCAGCGTGGGCCAGCGCAGCGCGCCGGTAGCCAGGCCCGCCGCGAAAAGCAGCAGCAGCTCGTTCACGCCCAGCAAACCCAGCCCGAGGGCCACCCCGGCCACCAGCCGCAGCGGCCAGGTGCTCAGGGCCGATTTGCCCAGGCTCCAGAGTGCCTGCGCCACCACGGCCACTATCACGGGCTTCACGCCGTAGAGCACGCCCGTGAGGGCCGGCAGCGTGCCGAAGCGCACGTAGGCCCAGGCAAAGGCCATAACCAGCAGCATGGCCGGCACGATAAAGCAGGTGCCGGCCACCAGCAGCCCCTTCCAGCCGCGCCGCTCGTAGCCGATGTGAATGGCCAGCTCGGTGGAGTTTGGGCCGGGGATGAGGTTAGCCGCACTCAGCAAGTCCAGAAACTGCTGCTGGGTGAGCCAGCCGCGGCGGCGCACCACCTCTTCTTCCATTAGGGCTACGTGGGCGGCCGGGCCGCCAAAGGCCGTGGAGCCCAGGCGCAGGAAGAGCCCGGCCAGCTCGCGCAGCGAAGTTGGGGCGGAGGTGGGGGAAGCCGGCTCAGTCATACCTGCCGCCTGCAAGCCGCTCATCCACCGACCATTTGCCGCCCCCTTTCATCAGCAGAAACGCGCTGCCTAGCAGCATGGCCCAGTCGGTGCGGCTGTCGTGCAGCATGCCCCAGAAGCCTTTATCGGCCAGCAGCTCCACCTTGGTGCTGGCGATGGCCGTGAGCATAATCAGCAGCAGCGGCCCACTAGCCAGGCGCGTAAACAGCCCCAGCAGCACCAGCAGTCCACACACGATTTCAAACGTGCCGACGAATGCCCCCAGGAACTCCGGCAGGGGCAAGCCGATTTTAGCGAAGCGGCCCGCGCCCCGCTCGGCGGGAAACAGGAATTTTTGTATGCCCTCGGACAGGAAGACCACGCCCACGGCGAGGCGAATCAGCAGGATGGCGGGGTCGGGCGGGGTGGCGAGCAGGGAACGAAAACGCATCGGTAATCTTAAATGATAGGGGTGTACTGATTTAAGTCCCAGGTGCCGAGCTTCTTTTCCAGGTCCGTCACCTTGCTCAGGTACAGCTCGAAGCCGCCCTGCCCGAATTTCTGGTGCTCAATCTTCTCGAATTCCTCGCCCATCGAGTCGTATTCGTGGCGCGATACCAACTGGTGCAGGGCGGGGTACAACTCCGTGTCCTCGCGGGCCTCGTGGGGCGTGTACATGCGGTAGAACTGCCGCATATCGGCCACGACCTGCTGCTGCGCGGCCTTTGAGAGCCGGGGCGCTTTCAGGGCCAGCAGCATGCGGCTGGTGAGGATGCGCCCCCGGTCGTGCTGCACTTGCAGGGTGTTGACCAGCTCGGTCATCTTGCCCGCTTTGAGAAAGCGGGCAAACAGGTGCTGCTCCTCGATGCGCTCGTGGTAGTCTTCCACGAACTCGCGGATGATGCCGGCCGATTGCGCGGCCACGTCGCGGTCCAGCTCCTGGCCGCCGGTCACCCGGTCGGCCATCGTGTCGTACATTATCAGCACGCGCTTGAGCAGGCCGTGCTCGCGCATCAGGTCCTCGTTGGCGGATACGTCTTCGCCGCCCTCTTTTTCGTCGCTGGCTTTCCCCGGCTCCTGCGCCGCTGCGCCGGCCGTCTGGCCGGCGTTGTCAGCGCAGCCGAGCAGGCTCAGCGAGGAGCCGGCAACGGCGGCCCCGAGCAGCAGCCCGCTTTGGGTAATAAACTGGCGGCGGTCGGCCCCGGCGGGCCCGGCAGAATCGTTCATGGCGCTTGCTTTAGTAGGCACGGGCCGCCGGAAACACTTTCCAGGCCCAGGTTTGGCCTAATAAACGGTACAATTAGCCCGGTTGTTTACGCGCTTTCTGGTACTATTGTGCCTATTTAGGGTAAAATCAGGAAATGCTTTGCCGGTACTCGCCGGGCGACTGCCCGGACTGTTTCCGGTAAAACTTACTGAAGTACGACGGGTCATCAAAACCCAGGTCGCCGGCAATCTGCGCCACGGTGTTCGCGGTGAACAGCAGCTGGCGCTTGGCTTCGCGCACCAGACGCCGGGCAATAACCTGGCTGGCCGGCTGGCCCAGGGCTTGCTGACACTGCAGATTCAGGTACCGGGCAGTAATGTGCAGCTGGTCAGCATACTGCTTCACCAGGTGCTGACGCCGGTAGTTTTCGTCCACGCACTGCTTGTAAGCCTGTACCAGGGGGGGCAGCGGCCGGCTGCGGACTTGGGGGTTGGGTTGCCCCCGCCAGAGCTGCACCAGCAGCAGGTGCAGGTACGCGGCCAGCGCCGCGGCAACGTGGGGCGCGTCGGGCTGCTGGTACTCGCGCTCCATCAACTCCCACACGGCCCCCGCCTCGGTGGCCGGGGCCAGCGTCAGGGTGGCGGGCAGCTCGTCCAGGGCCACCGGGGCCGGGTGTTGCTCCAGGAATTCTTCCTTCACCATGAGCACGTAGCCACGGGGGATTTCGCTCAGCTCCCAGTGGTGCACCTGCCCCGGACAAATCAGGTAGTAGGTATGCGGCACCACCGGGTAGCGCTGGAAGTCGATGTAGTGCCAGCCCGCGCCCTCGGTCAGATAAATCAGCTCGTAGTAACGCTTGTGGCCGTGCGGACGGGTGGTTTTGATGACCTCCTTCATGCGCGTCAGGCGCACGGCCAGGCCGGGCAGAAACTTGTCTTTGACGGGAATAGCTGGCGGGTGGGGCATGGACAGAAAACTGTTAGCAATACCGGAAGATACAGCGTTCCTCAACTAGCACGGATTATGCCCCGTCCTTAGTAGTCGTTTTCCTGAACCCACTGACATGATAGTAAACATGTCACTTACTCCCTGCGGGAATTGCTGTTCCTGCTATTCTGCTACCCCTTTTACTGGTAACCGGCTACGGTGCCAGGTTCGGCTATTGAGCTTCGTGGGGCGGGGCAGTAGCGCCGGCCAGTTGCTGCTGGCGCGCCAGCAAGTCGGCTGGCTGGTCATGTAGGAATTGGTCCGGAAGCCGCCCGGCCGGGTGGCTCCCGGTGGCCCAGCCGCGGAGTCGGCAGCGTACCGATTCGCTCGATTCCGGTCGTTGCGCAAGCTGCGCCGTACAGTATAGCACCGGGTTCCGCGTGGACGTCCGCCCGGCCTGCTTCCTGCCCTGGAGGCCCTTCCACCGCCCCAGCGCGGCCGTCGGCTTTTTATCCCGCCCGCAGATGCTGCCACTGCTCTCCTGGCCCCGTTTTCTTTCGCGCTTTTGGCGCGCCCTATGGATTTTTCTTCTCTCCCCGTCGCGGGGAATCCGCTCGGACTACCGGCCGACGACGAATTGGTGTGCGCCGGGCTCGACCTGTCGCCCGCGGCCCTACTGCTCTGCCGCCCCGTTTTCGGGCCAGACGACCAGCTGCTTGATTTTGCCCTCGACTACCTGAACGCCGCGGCCCAGCGCCAGCTGGCGCTGCCGGCGCGGCCCGGCGGCACCGTGCGCACCCACTTGCCCGAGGCCCAGGCGGCCGGCATGGTGGCGTTTTGCCAGCGGGTATTCGAAGCCGGCATAGCGGGCCAGGCCCAGGCCAACACTGCGGCCGAAGGGTCCGAAACGTACGGCCCATTAGCGGCCCGCCGTAGCGGGGCTCAGCTGGTGGTGAGCCTGCCCGACGCGGCAGTTGAGGGCCACCGCGCTACGCAGGAAGCCCTGCGGGCCAGCCAGGCCCGCGAAACCGACGCCCTGGCCGAAGCCCTGCGCCAGCGACTGCGGCTGCTGGCCGTGTTTGAAGAAGCGCCCGGCCTCATTGCCCGGCTCTCGGGCCCCGACCACGTTATCGAGCTGGCCAACGACGCTTTCCGCCAGGCCTTCGGCGGGCGCGAGCTGGTGGGCCGGCCCTACCGCGAGGCCGCTCCCGAGCTGGCCGACCAGTTCTTTTTCGACTGGCTCGACACGGTGTACCGCACCGGCGAAACCTTTCACGGCAACGAGGTGCGGGCTGAGCTGGACCGCACCAATACGGGCCAGCTCGAACCTTCTTACTACAATTTCACCTACCAGGCCACCCGCGACGCGGCGGGGGCCGTGGCCGGGGTGCTGGTGTTTGCCTATGATGTGAGCGAGCAGGTGCGCGCCCGCCAGCAGCTGGAGCAGCTCAACCAGGAGCTGGAAACCCGCGTGGCCGAGCGCACCCGCACCGCAGTGGCCGCTCAGGCCGAAGTGCTGGCCGCCGCCCGCCGCCAAGTGGAGGCCCGCGAGTCGTTCTACCAGGTATTCGAACAAACCCCGGCCCTGATTGCGCTGTTGCGCGAGCCCAACCACCGCATCGAGTACTGCAACCCGGCCTTCGGGCGGCTGTTTCCCGGTCCCGATTTGGTAGGTCGCCTCCTGAACGAGGTGGCTCCGGAACTGGTGACCTCGGGTTTTATTGGCCGGCTCGACCACGTGTACAGCCAGGGCAATACCGGCGTGGACTACGCCGTACCGTTCGTGGGGGCCGCCCCGGGCAATGGGGCCCCGCAAACAACCTACTTCACCTTCACCTACCAGGCCTACAAGGAAAGCGGGCGCACGGCAGGCGTCTCCGTGTTTGCCTACGACGTAACTGCGCAGGTGCTGGCCCGCCAGGCCCGCGAGCAGCAGCAGCAGCAGCTGGAGGACCTGTTTATGCAGGCCCCGGCCCCCATCGTTATCCTTGACGGGCCCGACCTGGTGTTCCAGCTGGTGAACCCGGCCTACCAGCAAATCTTCCCCGGCCGCGAGCTGGTGGGCAAGCCCCTGCTCGAGGCCCTGCCCGAACTGGTGGGCACGGTCATTCCTGACCTGTTCGCGCAGGTTTATGACACCGGGGAGCCTTATGTAGCCCAGGAAATGCCATTGCTGATGGCCCGCCACGAAGATGGCCCGCTGGAAGAAATCTACTGGACGTTCTCCTACCAGGCCCGCCGCGACGAGCACGGAGCCGTGGACGGGGTGCGCGTGTTCGCCAACGAGGTAACCGAGCCGGTACGGGCCCGGCAGCTGGCCCTGGCCAATACCCGCCAGGCCCAGGCCCTGGCCCAGGAACTGACGGCCGCCAACCAGCAGCTGAGCCGCGCCAATGCCGACCTCGACGCCTTCGCCTACACCGCCGCGCACGATTTGCGCGGCCCCGTCGACAACCTCGACGGCCTGCTCGTGGCCCTGCAAGAACAATTGCCGCCCGCCGTGCGCACCAATCCGGACGTACGGCCCCTGCTCGACCTTATACAGGGGGCGCTGGCCCGTTTCAGCCGGACCCTGGACCAGCTCACCGATGTGATTCGGGAGCAGGCCGCGCCCGAGCAGCCCGCCGAAGCAGTAGAACTGGCCGCTTTGGTGGAGGACGTGCGGCTGGACCTGGGCCCGTTGCTGAGCACTGGCACCCCGCGGCTGCTGGTGGATGTGGCCGGCTGCCCCCGCCTCACGTTTGCCCCGCGCAACCTGCGCAGCATCGTCTACAACCTGCTCAGCAACGCCCTCAAGTACCGCGACCTGTCCCGTGAGCCGGTGGTACACATTCGCTGCCGCACTCTGGGAGCTACAATCGTACTCGAAGTGGCCGATAACGGTTTGGGCCTGAGTGAATCGCAGCAAGGCCGGCTGTTCGGGCTCTTTGAGCGCATGCACAACCACGTCGAGGGCTCGGGCCTCGGCTTGTACACCGTCAAGAAAATCGTGGAAAATGCCGGCGGCACCATTGCCGTGCAGAGCCAGCCCGGCGTGGGCACCACCTTCACCATCACGCTGCCCGGCTCCGACCCGGTGCAGCTATAAACCTTCCTTAGTCCTGCTTATGTCCCATTATGCTTTCCGGCGCAAAGCCGTTGGCCTGGCCTTCACCAAAAACACCCCGCTGGCCCCGCACCTTTACCAAAAACAGCTGGTGGCCTGCTTAGAACAGCCGTTACCCACCGCGTTTTAGCAGCCGGTTTCTGCTGCTTACACTGTATTTTTGTGAGCCACCGGGTAGCCCGAAATCTTTCGGAACCCTGGCTTTGTTGCTGACTGAAAGCTCCTCTGTAACATGATAAAACTATCCAGCGTCCTATTGGTCGACGACGACCCGGCCACCAACCACCTCAACGAACGGCTGCTGAAAGACCTCGGCGTAGCCGACCAGTATCTGTCGGCCAACGACGGCGAGCAGGCCTTCGCGGTCCTTAAGGAGTTGAGCGCTAACGCCAACCCCAGCAGCCCCGTACTGGTGCTGCTCGACGTGAAGATGCCCGGCATGGACGGCATGGCATTCGTGGAAGCCTACCAGCAGCTGCCCCCGGCCCAAAAACAGGCTGTGGTCATCGTAATGCACACCGCGTCGATGAGCTCGCACGACCTGGGCCTCATCGAAGCGCTGCCCATTGCCGGGCTCGTGAGCAAGCCCCTCACCCGAGACAAAGTTGACCTCATCCTCAAGCTGCATTATCAGCGCCAGTTTTTGGTGAGCTAAGCGCGTGCGGGGTCATTGCGGCCTAGCATCTTACAGTTTGAGTACTAAGCAAAACGCCCACCCGGGGCAAGCTCTAGGTGGGCGTTTTTGTGGACGGTAACTGAGGAGGACGGCGCGTAACGGGTAGGGCTGAGCCAGGGCTAAGCTACGGGCGAGCTACGGGTGAGCCCCGGCGGGCAGCTACGCGGACCTGGGGTTGATGGAGGCCGATGGACCGTTGAGGGCGCGGGAAACTTCGGCCTCGTCGAGGCCGGTAAGGCGGCAGAAGTCCTGCATCGATACCAGCGCCCCGGCCGGCTTGCCGGCGGCCTGACGGGCGCGGCGCACGAGCCGCTTGGCGGCGTCGTAGCTGCGGCCGGTGAGCTGGGCCACGTCTTTCGGGTAAATGCAGATGCGAGGCATAGGGGTGGCTGGCGCTGGTACCGAACAGCAGTAGCGATACCGGATAAGCCAGCGCGAACCAGAAAACCTCGAAAAAGCTGCGCATGCGCTCAAAGGGAAAAATAGCCGGCGACCTTGCCTGGTGGAAATCCCGCGGGCAGGACTGTTTTGGCGGCTATTGAGCAGACAATATACCCCTTTTCTTTACCGCCGAAAGGGCTCCGGAGCCAGTCGGAGAATAGCAGCACGGCCGGAAAGCTATTCAGTTTTCTGCTTTACTCACGCGACCAGTTTAAGCGGCTGCTCGGCCGCACACCGAAGCAGCTTGCCATACTTCTTGCGGCCCTGCTCCATTTGGGGAGGCGTCAGCTCGTGAACCCATACGGCGGGCTGCTGACCCTTTGGGGCGCGTTTCTGCACGGCAATCAGGACGACCCGCTGGGCGCCTAGTACATCAGCGTAGAACGCGCCCTGCTGGTCGTAGCTGTACTTCTCGACGGTGGTCAGGAACTGGGCCAGGTCGCGGCAGCTGGTGGTTTTGAAGTCTACGACCGTGCGGCGCTGGCGTTTGGGGCTGTCGATGAGCAGGTCGGGGCGCACTTTGACGAGCAGGCCGGTGGGCTGGTGGGTGGCGGTGAAAGTCTGCTCGGCCTGGCCGCGGCTGGTGTAGATAACGTGGCGCGGGTAGCGGCGGCGGCGCACGGCGGCGGCCAGCTGCCCGGCCTGCTTCCATTGCAATTCACCTTTGCCCAACGGCAGTAGCGCCCCTACCTGCTGGTACTTGTCGGGCTCCAGAATGGCGCTGTGAAAGTGGGTGCCGAACAGCAACGCTTCCTGGTTGAAAAATCGGGGCTGGCCCAGCAGCTCGGCGGCCAAGTTGCTGAGGTCCGAGTTGCTAACGGCGTTTAGGCCGCGGTACTCGGCCTGGCTGGTGTTGGGGTGGTGATGTTGTAGGTTCTGAAACATGGTTGGGGGGACTGGGCCTGGTTGTATTGTTGGGAATGCGGGTAGGAGCTGATGGCCCCCGCTGCTCGGTGCTGACGGGGGCCATAGAGGCTACTTGGTGTCGGCCGATTCCAGCCGGTCCTGCTCGGGTTCGGCGGTGCTAAGCTGCGCCTGCGGCTCGGTGTGGTAACCTGCTGGGAGCCGGTAGCCCTGCACGATGCGGGTATCAGCGGTGCCGGTGAGGGTTTCCTCGCGGTATAGGTCGTGGTCCTCGACAAATTCCTGGAGGGCCTGCACTTCGGCCGGGTCGGCGGCCTCATAGCTGAAATCCGCGATGTAGTAGGTGGCGGGCTTGTCGTCCTTTACCGTCTGCTTTTTGATGGGCGTAACGGTGAGCATTACTTCGGTCAGTTTCAGGTCGTCGTAAAACAGCTCGGCGTTCAGCTTCTGCAGGTTCTCGACGCTGTAACCGTGAAACAGGACCGCGCAAATGTGGCCGGCTGGGTCAGCGAAGTACATCTCGGCCCAGGTCTTGCGGCCCATGTTGAGAATGTTGTCGGTGAAAATGCGGAGGGCGGCGGGAATGAAGCTAAGCGTCTTTCCGATGGGCGTTACGCCGTTCACGTTGAAGTTTCCGGCTTTCAGGTCGGCCCGAATCTGCTTGGGCTGGCCGGGCAGGTAGCGGTACCGGCTGGTTTCGGTTACCTCGCCGCTGTCCTCGTCCACGGTGGCCGTGAGGTAGGCCCGGGAGGCAGTGAGGGTATCAGCCGCAACGGGGGCGGCTGGGGCGGCCTTAACGGCGGCGGATTTGGTGGTGGTGGCCATGATGGCGGGGGTTGGGGTTGGTTGTGGGGCCCCTTGTCGGCGGGGCCCCTGGGCCGTTATTGATGGTTATTTGAATTGCTTGTCGTGGCAGAGCAGGGCGCGGCCGACGATGGAATCCTGGCCACGAGCGGCGGGCTGGTACTGGTACCAGAGGTAGGTGGCCAGCAGGTTGAGGTAGGCGGGGTTGCGGAACTTGCCTTCCTCGTCTGTTATCAGAATCAGGTCTTTGCTGAGGCGCACGACTTCGACGGTCTGGCAATCGAGGAGCCGGTAGAGTTCGGCCAGCTTGAAGCTGCGGCCGTTCTCGGGGCTGACGGGTTGGGGGTCGGCGCTGGCGGGGTCGAGCAGCTGGGGCTGGTAAGTAGTAGCGGTGGCGGGCATGAGGCGGGGGTTTGTGGCCCGCGCCGCCGTGGGGGCGCGGGCCGGTGGTTACTGGACTACTGCGGGGGTGATGATGAGGCGGCCAGCCTGGACCTCGACCTGGGCGACGGTGCCGGGCTGGAAGCCAGCGGCCTGGAGCCAATGGCCGGAAAGCATGATTTTGGCGGTGGCCACGAAGCCCCAGCGGCGGGCCCGATTGCGGTACTCTATCTTGAGTCTGCGTGTCATGGCGGGGCTATTTGGAAGGCTTGGCAGAGGTTGCCGCAAGGGCGGTGCAGGCGGTGAGCAGCGGGCCGAACTTTGCCATGAGGTCGGGCGGCAGCAAGGGCGCGACGGCTAGTTCTTCGAGGCGGGCGGTGCAGGCGGCGAGGCGCTGCTGGGGGCTGAGGCCCTGCAAGCTGGCGGCCCAGGTGCCGGCCCCAACTGGGGCCGGCGCTACGGGGGTGGGCGAGCTACACATGGGCGAGGCGGCGGGCTATGCGGTGGCGGCGGGCCCGCCAGGCGAAGCTGACGCGGATGGACGGCAGGCCACAAAGGGCGGCAGCGGTGCGGGCAATGGCGCGGTGGGCCTTATGGCGCGAAACCGGCACCCCGGCGGCGGCGGCGGCGGCCACGGCAGTAGCAACGGCCTCGAAAGGGCACTGGGCGTTACCGTAGTACATGGCCCCGCCGAGGTGGTAGCTGATGCTGAAACCGTGCGCCGAGTTGCCGCAAGTGGCTACGTAGTGGGTTGCGCTGACGCTGATGCTTGCGGCGGGCCCGGACCAGGCGGCGGCGGCAAGCTGGGAAAACTGCTGAGCGGTGAACATACCTGTAGATGTTAGGTGTGTGGTGCGCTGCAGTGCGGGCCGGGCCCAACACGCGCCGCGGGCGCATAGCGGCGGGGGCCTCTCCCCCTTTGCTTATACAATAATACGGAAAACAGTAATAATAAGCAAAGAAAACAGTAGATATTTTATTACATAATTACGGAAATATGTAGTATATTTAGGTATGGGAAATATGCAAAAAGTGGTGGGTGTAGTAGGGAGCCGCGCCCTGACCGAGTGCCCGGCCCTGCTGGCTCGCCTGGATGCGCTGCACGCGGCCGGCCAGGTGGCGGCGGTGGTAAGTGGGGGCGCCGCGGGAGTAGATGCGCTGGCCGCCCGCTGGGCCATGCGCAACCTGGTGCCGCTGACCGAGTACCGGCCCGACTACGCCGCCCACGGCCGGGCCGCGCCGCTGGTGCGCAACGGGCTACTGGTGGCCGCGGCTGGCCTGGTGCTGGTGTGCTGGGACGGCGTGAGTACCGGCACCCTGGACAGTGCCCGGAAGGCGGCCCGGCTGGGGGTACGGTTGGAATGGCTAGCGGCCCCGGCCCCCAGTGCGGCCCCGGTAGCGGGCGGCCTGGGCCTGTAGCGCCGGGGCTGGTTGATGATAAGCGCCCGAAACCGGCCCGCTACGCGATGCCAGCCCCCTACCTGCCCCAATGCTGCCGGCCTGCCCGAGCGTGGCCCCTGCCGCCCCGCTGACGCTGTGGCGGGGTGCCTGACCGGCGGACGACAGAACACTTTGAAAGCTTCGGCCGGGGGGGGGGGCGGCCTTGAGGCCCCCGGTGCGCGGCGAAGCCCGCACACTATCCGCGAAGCGGGCCTTGAACCAGGATGCTGGGCGAAGCCTGAGCATGATAGCGCCGCCAAGAATCGGCAGGCGGCTGGGGGGCTGGGGGTGCCGGGGCCGCGGGCGGCGCGGGGCCTGCGGCTGGAAGCACCGGCGCAACCCCGGGGGCCGAATGACTACAGGGGAGCCGCTGTTGCCGCTTCTAGCCGCTGTGGGGTCGGGGTGGGTGGGTGCGGCCGCCGACGCCCGCTTGGGAGGTGGCGACTGGAAGGCGCCGGCGACCCTGCGAATTGGCGGAGGAAGCCGGTGCGGGGGGCTGGCGTCAGGGCCTGCTGCGTGCTAAAGCCGGCCGACTGTAGGGAGGCGGGCGGTGGGTTCGTGTCGGGGGGCTGGTGGCCTCATCTGGCGTCCCTTTAGGGAAGCGGCCGGCGCCGGTAGCAATAGAGTCGGCATGAGGTGTGGGGAGAGGCTGGGCGACCAACGGGAGGCGGGCCAGGGTGGTGGGTTTGGGTAGCGGAAGGTGGGGGCCTTTTTTTGGGCCCTGGCCTGGAGCGGGGAACGGTTCGTATCGGGTCGGGGCCCCTGAATCGGGGGGATGCGCTAGTGATGGGAAGGGCCCTAACCAAAGGGAGGGGGTGCGCAGCACGGAAGCGAAGCGGACCCCTGGACAGCACGGGCCGAAGGCAGCGCCCGACAGAAAATAATCATACTGCGGCCGCTGCTGCCTGAGCTTGTTGATATTACGTTATAGTGTAAATTACGCCTACCCATGAGGTTTGCGTACACTTAACTGCATATCTGCGCTGTTTTATGCCTTCCACTACTGCTTCTTCTCTCTCTCGTCAGGCTCCGGTGTTGAATTCCCGGCAGGCGACCATTCAGGCGCTACGGCTGGCGCAGGCGGCTGAGCACCTGGCGGCGGCTTATTCGCAGGCCCTGAGCCGCTGGCTCGGGGACCCGGTACTACGGCTGGCGGGTCGGCCTTTTATTACGGAGTGCTACCGGAGTGCGGAGCGGCAAAACGAGCTGTACGCGCAGGGTCGGAGCAAGCCGGGGCCCATCGTGACCTACAAGCGGGGCGGCGAATCGAATCACAACTTCGGGCCGCCTACGCCGGCTATGGACGTGGCCTTTCTGCTGGCCGATGGGTCGGTGTCGTGGTCGGGGCTGCTGCTGAGCAAGTTTGCCCGGCTGATGCAGTACGCAGATGCGCGGGTGCGCTGGGGCGGCGACTGGAACGGCAACGGGCGCAGTGATGATGAGCAATTCCTGGACCGGCCGCACTTCGAGGTGCCGACCGCGCAGAAAGGAGGGCCGGGCCGTGAATAGTGTATTCGAGCACTGGGGCGTGATTACGTCGGTGGTGGTGGGGGCCGTGTCGGTGCTGCTGTATTTCGTGAAGAACTGGCGGGCGGTGGAGGAACTGAAAGCTACCTGCGTGGCCAACCAGCAGAAGGCCGACGCGCTGGCCGTGCGGGTGGACGACTACCATGTGTCGGCGGTGGCGCGGGAGGAAAAGCTGCGGCTGGAGATGGGTAAGCAGGCGGAAGCCATCCGCACGGAGGCCCTGCAGCAGCGCACGGAGCTGCGTCGGGAGATGGTGGAGCTGGTAATGAAGCTGGGCGAGAAGCTGGCCAACATCGACAAGACCATGGCCCTGGTGGAGGAGCGCACGAAAGTGCTCACGGACTTCACCAAGGACCAGCAGAAGCGCAATGAGTGGGCCGACCGAATACTGGCCCGGCTTGACAATAACGGGCCGGTATAGGCTCTATTTCTCACCTTCTTTCCCTTACTACCATGTCGAACAAACTCAGTATTACCGACCGGCTGACGTTGCCTACGCCCCGGTTCTTTCGCAAAATCCGGTCGGTTTCGGTAGCCATCGGAGCCGTGGGCGCTATTCTGGTGGCGGCGCCGGCGCTGCTGCCCGCGGCCCTGGTTACGCTGGGGAGCTATCTGGTGCTGGCTGGTAGTATCGGGGCGGCCGTGTCGAGTACGGCGGTGAAGCCGGGGGAGCAGGCCCAGGAGGCCCAGGACCGTAAAGAGCTAATGGGCGGGTCGTCGGCCGAGTCGTTGTAGGGGACGTGGTGCCCGCTGGAAACAGAACAGCCCCGGCCGGTTAGGTTCGGGGCTGTGCTGGTTTGGAGGCAGAGTATGTGCTTTTGGCGCGCTTAGCTTTGGTTTTGGCGCCGGTGCCGATGGGAGAAGCGGGCCGGCGGCGGGGTAGCTTAAGAAGCCAGCAGGAGCTTTTCGGCGGCGGTGAGGCCGTAGAGGGCGGCTACCAGCTCGTCTATCTGCTGCTCGGGGGCCGACGTGTCGGCCGTGGCATCGGCGGCTTTGGCGGCCAGGACTTGCTCGACCAGGGCGGCTATTTCCGCCTGCTGCTCGGGCGTGGCGGCGGGGATGGGGAGTTGAGCCACATATGCCATTTTCATTCTCACAAATCCCCCTTGTACTACATCGCATACCTCAGAAATATAAAACGCAGACGTAGCGGCATTAAGCACGCCAAGTATGTATAAATCATCGGCTATTATCATCTGAATGTTGTCGTTGCCAAACTGACCTGATGAATCGTAAGCAAACGGAGCAAAAACGCTGCTTATGCCAGGCCAACATATTTTGGGTTTCCCAAATTCTGCCTTAATTTCTGGCCTTGCTCTCTCCAAAGCGTACCAAGGATAATTTCCTTTTTTAACCTCTGAGCGGGCTGAAAGCTGCTTTTGAAAGCCAACCAAATGCGCTTTGATAGCAGGGTATTTCTCTATATTAAATTTCCAGTCGATGTATAAAAGGTGCGTGACTGAGTTCGGCTTCATGTAACGCTTTATGTCTTTACCAACCAAAAATGGTTTAATGAACTCAACAGAAGTTGGGTCGGTAGCTAATAACGCTGAACGAGTTTCTGTATCAATTACAAAGGCCTCATTAAAGCCTGTCTTCACTCCATTATAAATCTTCCCCTCCACATATTCCCCCAATGGCGTACCGGCATTACGCAGTTTCTCCAACAGCTCCTGGTTTTCGACAGCGGCCAAGCTCCAAGCCTTTGCAGATAAGCGGCCGGTCGGCATGTTGGCGGCGGCGGCTTCAACTACTTCGGGAAAGCGGGTGGGGTCGGCCCCGAGAGTGGTAAGCTCGGCTACGCGCACGGTGGGGCCTGCTAGGCCGCGGCGCACGCTCAGGATATTGGGGTAGGTGGTGGCTTCGGGGAATACGGGCAGGTCGCCGAAGTCGAGCAACTCCAGGAGCTGGAGCTCGGGGGCGAGCAGGTAGCGGCGCAGGGCCTGGCCGTAGCCGGCGCGCAGCCACTTGTTGTTGGTAATGAAGCTCAGCTCGCCGCCGGGGGCCAGCAGGTTGAGGCCCAGCTCGTAGAAGTACACGTATAGGTCGGCGGTGCCGGCGGCCGTGGCGTAGTGGGCCTTAAGGTGCTGTTTGAAGACGGGGGCCAGCTCCTCGTGCCGGATATAGGGCGGGTTGCCCACTACCACATCGAAGCCTCGGAACGCGCCCTGGTCGTCGAGCACCTCGGGAAACTCGAAGCGCCATTCGAAGGCGTCGCGGAAGAGGGCGCCCTGCTCGTAGGCGGTAATCTCTTGGTCGAGCTGCTGGGCCAGCAGCTCAAGGCGGCGCATCTCGAACTTGCGCGCCTCGGTTTCCTTTTTGGTTTCGGGGATGAGCGACACCTGGGTATCGAGCACGATGCGCTGGTTGCGGGCCAGGCGCAGGGCCTCACGCTTTTTATCCTTCTTGTGCAGCACGGCCGTGAACTGCTGCTTGATTTGCTGGAGGTAGCCCTGCAGGTTCTCCTTGGCTTCGCGGCCGCGGCTGTTGAAGTAGGTGTGGACGGTGGCGCGGTAGGCTTGGAGAGAGAACTTGCCCTGCTTAAACACGTCGGACAGGTCGGCATCGAGCGGGAAGCGGCTGAGCAGGGAGTTGCCGGGCTTGATGTTGAGGTCGAGGTTGGGCAGGGTTTCGAGCTCCCGGAACTGGGAATCGGGGCGGTAGTAAGCGTGCTTTAGCAGCTCAATCCAGAGGCGCAGCCGGCAGATGCGCACGGAGTTGGGGTTGAGGTCGACGCCGAACAGGGCGTGCTCCATGAGGTAGCGCTTCTCGCGGAACAGGGCGCTTTGCAGGCGGGTGTGTTCGAGGGGCACGGAGCGGGTACCGTCGGGGGCGAGGGTGGCGCGGTACTGCACGAGGCGCTCGTCTTCGTCCTTCACCACCAGCTCGTCGCGGGCCACGACCAGGGAGTAGCGCAGGCGGCGGCCCTCGTCGTCGAGCAGCAGCGACAACTCGCTTTTGACGGCCAGCAGCTCGTTGAGGGCCGATACCAGGAAGTGGCCGGAACCCACGGCGGGGTCGCAGACGGTGAGCTGGTTGAAATACTGGCTGTACTCGGGCCGCAGCTTGCCGTCGAGGGCATCGGCGAGTTGCTCGATGGATTCGGCGCCGAAGCCGTAGGCTTTGTTGAAGTGCTGTACCACGGCCCGCCGCAGGGTTTGGCGGCAGATGTACATGGTGATGAAGCCGGGGGTGTAGAAGGAGCCGTCCTTGTAGCCGTTGAGCTTTTCGAAGATGAGGCCGAGCACGGCGGCCGAAATCAGGGCTTTGCCCTCTTCCTGCACCTGCTCCTCGCCCTCGGAGGCAAAGTCGTAGGCATCGAGGAAGCGCAGCAGGTAGGCCAGGGCCTGGGGGGGCGGGCCGGCGGTGCGCAGCACCGATTTGCGGTGCAGGGGCAGGTCAAGGTGGTCTTCGAGCGAGCTGACCTTGATGGTTTTGTTTTCGAGAAACGAGGGCTCGTAGAGCGACGAGTTGAGGTAGGGAATGTGGGCGTACTGGGTTTTAACGGGCTCGCGACGCTCGTCGGCGGGGGTATTGAGCACCCGGAAAAAGAGCTTGTTGAGCGTGTCGTACTCGGGAATGAGCTCGGGGGTGAGGAAGCGGAACAGGGCATCGTGGCCGGCGTGGTAGCGGCGCAGCTGGCCTTCGAGCAGCTTGAGAAAGAGCAGGCGGTTGACCCAGGTAAGGCAGAGTTCGAGGGCTACACCCACGAGGCGCTCGTCGGTGGTGGTGCCGTAGGGGGCGGCTTCGGCAGGGCTGAGGTTGGTGAGCTCGTTTTCGCTGTCGAGGATGAGCAGGGTGTTTTCGAGCAGGGAGCCGGGCTGGCGGCGCTCGGGGGCACAGCGCTGGATGAGCTTGCGGCCCTTGTCTTTGACTTCTTCGAGGCCGATGAGGTAGAGCAACTCCTCGTAGAAGGCCCGGTTGAGGGTGTTGGCATCCTGGGCGAAGGGCTCTTTGAGCAGGTGGGGCGGCGAAAGCAGCTTGGCCAGCAGCAGCAGGTCGCGCTCGGCCGTGGGGGTGGCCAGGTCGAAGTGGGTGAAGGGCAGCTCTACGGCGAGGGCCTCGAGGAAGGGGGCGGCAATGTCGTTGTAGAAGAAGCTGGTTTTTTTGGAGGAGGCCGCTTTGCGCTCAAACTCACGGAACTGGCGCTTGAGGTCGGTGTTAGACCAGAAGAGGCGGTCGAAGTCGAGGGCATCGAAGATAAACCACTCGAAACCGTTGGTGATGACCAGGCGCTTGAGGCTTTTGCTGTCGGCATCGGCGCGCTTGTCGCGGTCCTGCAGGTAGTAATAGAGCAGCTCGTGGAAGGCCCGCCGGTTGAGGTTGGTGGGCGTAACCATCTCGGCGGCGGACTGGGGGCGCTTGAATTCGAGGATGACGCCAACGGGGTCCTGGGGGCGCGCGCCGGTGCGGATTACCAGGTCGCGCTTATGGCGCACGTTGACGTCGTAGCTACCGAAGTTGGTGTTGGCCAGAAAGCGCACCACCAGGTTTTTGGCGTACTCCTCGGTTTCATTCTCGGCCACGGCGTGGTGCAGGTCGCGCAGCAGCGTCGCGCGGCCGGCCTCGAACTGGTCGAGCTGCTCGCGGGTAGGCTTCTGACGGCGGTAGGCGAGGTCGAGGGATTGGGCCGGGGTGCGGAGTGAAGGAATCAAGGCGCGAGTAGCTGCAGGGTGGACGAAATGGGTGGCAAGCTACTCCGGAGGAAGGTAATGGAAGAATCTGGAGGCAGTAAGCCGGCAAATTTCGGAGCGGGTGCCACTAATTCTAGGTCGTACTGGGTAGTTGCTTCTGCGGGTGCCCCGGTAAGGGGTGATGGTATAGCCCACTGCTACCTATTCTGCCTGAGCAGGTACCTGGTCCTGGAATGCTACTCATTGGGCCGCGGCTCGGGAGTAGGTGGCCTGGGGGTCCTCAGTCGTTGGTGGTGCGGGCGCGTTATGGGCGGTAGGGGTGGGTGGCTGGTGCAGACCGCGGCGCTCGAAGGAGGCCACGAAGCCGGCCAGCGTGTGGGCCACGAAGGCCAGCGCGCCAGCCGCTTTCACTTGGTTGAGAAATACAATCTGCTCGTCGCGTAGGCGGTCCTTGCCGAACTTGACTTCGCAGGCCAGGAACTTGCCGTCAGCGCGCCGATACCCCAGAATGTCGGCTACCCCCCCGCCGGCTGTTGGGGTGAGGGCGCCAGCGGCCGGTATTGGGGTCGTACTCGCCCCGGTTGGGCTGGGCCCAGGCCTCGAAGCCCTGGGTATCGAGGTAGGCCAGGATGGCGGCGGTGAGTTGCTGGGTGGCTTTGCTGCCGTGGTCGTAGTCGAGGGGAAGTTGGGGCGTGGGCTTCATGGGGCCGGGATTTCGATGAATGATTGGAAGGCTACCAACTTGGCCACTTCCTCGGCGCTGGTGGGGTACTCGGGACTGAACACGCTGCACTTCGGCCCCTTGCGGGCCTGCCTATAGTTGGCCGGGTTGCGGCCGGTGGCCTCGGTGGTGGTTACCCGGTAGATGCTCCCGCAGCTGGCCCGGTAGTAGCGGATGGTGTTCATGGCCTGTCAGCTTCGGGTGCGGTACTTTTCGGCCAGGCGGCGGTCCTCCGTCCGGTGCCGTTTGTCGATTTCCTTCTGAGCCTCGGGGTTGGGTTGCCAGTCGGGGCGGGGCTTGCGGTGGGTGGCGTTGCGGGCGTCGGTGCGCTCCTGCTCGGCCTGCCCGGGGTCGAGCAGGCCCCGCTTCAGCCGGGCTTTGATGAGGCTGAGCTTCTGGCGGATGCTGCCGGCGTTGGGGTGGCCCTGGGGTATCTGCTGGGCCACGTTATCGAGCATCTTCGGGGCGGCACTTCCCAGCAGCTTTACCTGCTCATACTCGGTACCTGCGCCCCGGGCCTTGCGGTCCTGGTGGGCACTTTCGAGGTAGCGGGCCTTTTTGTCGAAGTAGGTGCTGATGATTTCGTAGATGGCGGCCACGTCGAGCGTGCTGTAGTAGGTTTTGAGGGTGCCGCCGGTGCGGGCTTCCTTCAGGGCCAGCATGATGTCCTTGATGCTGTCGTGGGTGTAGGTCTGGGCGAAGTGCTCGGCGGCTTCCATCAGGTCGGCGGCGTCGGGCTTGGTCTGGGCCCGGACGCTATCGACGAAGGCGCGGAGAACGGCTACCAGCAGCTTGACCACGTCGCGCTCCCCGACAGTCCGTTTGAGCTGGAATATTTTGGGGGCCGACACGGCTACTTCGCGGGTGAGGCCCAGGCTCATGTCGGCCATCATCTCGCGGATGGCGGGCGTGGTGCTACGGGCCAGCTCCCTAATCCCAGCGGCTTGAACGGTACTCAGCAGCTGGGCCTCCGGGCTGGCCGGGGGCCGCGCCGGGGCTGCCGTGGTGGTGTTGGACACCTGGGGCAAGTTTGAGGCGGTTATCCTGCGCATCGTTGAGGAAGAATTGGGTGGCGGTGGCTTTCCAGTCGCGGCGGCGGGGCTCCTCGCCCTGCTGACGCCAGTTCCTGACTTTTTCGTGGTAGAAGCGGAGGTCGGCCAGCTCGTAGTCGGTGCCGGCGAAGGCGGCGGCGAACTGTTCGTAGGTGGCCAGCTCAGAATCAGCAAAGGGTACTTCGGGCTTGCGCTGTCGGCTGCTTGCCTTGCGCCTGGGGGCGTCAGCCGTGGCCGGCTCCGGCACCCCTTCCGAATGCTTGATGCGCATTTTCTTTGGCGCGCCCCGCTCTACTCGCGGCGTCTTTTTTGGGGCTGCGCCCGGGGCCGGTACTGCCTCGTTGGGCGGGGCGGTAGCTGGCGTTGTCCTTCGGTTGTCGTCGAGCACTTCCGCACCTGAAAGCCCGTCGTCCGCAAACCCTTCCCCTCTATTTTTTTTCGTGCCGCTGCCGACGTTTTGTAGTGGTGTTTTAAAAGAAGTTTTACCTAATAAGGAGTCTTGGGGCAGAAGTGCCCCCGATAAACCGGCTATCGGGGGCACTTCTGCCCTAAGTGCCTGGGGCACTTCTGCCTCCGGTAAGCCGGTTTCATCGGGGGCACTTCTGCCCTCGGTAGCGGCTTTTACCGGGGGCACTTCTGCCCCCGATAGATTGGCCAGCTGACAGGTGCTCGGCTGGTGGCGGGACTTGCTGGGCTGGTAGCTAATCAGGCCCCAGGCGTCGAGGTCGTAGAGGGTGGCACGGTAGGTTCTGGTATTGCCGATGCGGGCGGCCTGCATGGTGCTGGCGTGGTCGAGGGCCAGCGCCTGGGCGAAGTGGCTGGCGTTCCACTGAAAGAACAGGGCCCAGTACAGGCTGACGTGCTGGGGGCGGGCGTCAGCCTGACTGGCAAGCTGCTGATGGGCGGCGCGGGTGTGGCTGACGTAGTTCATGCGGGCCGCGGGGTTATGCCGCTGGCTCCGTTGCCTCGGCCACTACCGGCTCTTTCTTCTTGCGGGGCCGGCCAGCGGGCTTGGGGGCCTCGGGGGCGGGAGTGGCATTGGCTTTGGCTGGGCGGCGACGGGGCTTGGTAGGGGCGGCCTCGGGCTCGGTAGCCTCGCCCAGCTCTATCTCGCGGGGCTGCTCGTCGAACATGCCCAGCTGGCGGCCCACATCGGAGCACTTGCCGCGCAGGGCTGCTTCAATCTCGTTCAGAGTTTCGCCTATCAGTTGCTCCAGGGCTGCGGTGTGAGGGTAGTGCCAGGCGTCGGACTGCTCGAACTC
Organism: Hymenobacter lapidiphilus; assembly: GCF_013377885.1. Lineage (GTDB taxonomy): Bacteria > Bacteroidota > Bacteroidia > Cytophagales > Hymenobacteraceae > Hymenobacter > Hymenobacter lapidiphilus. The sequence goes on along the minus strand of NZ_JABKAU010000004.1, from coordinate 146,400 downwards.
GTCGGACTGCTCTGCGAAGCTGACGTACTGCGCGGTCATGTTCAGCACCTTGCCGTTTTCGAGCTGGCGAAAGCCCACCAGCGTCACGCCGTTCTTGGCCCCGAGCACAATGCCGGTAACGCCGTAGCTGTTGAAGTGTGGTTGGGTGCCTTCGTTGTCCTCGCTGGGCCAGTAGCCGCCGCCAGTGCTGTAGTCGTCGGCCTCTTTGAGCTGCTCGGTCAGTAGGCAGAAGTGGGGCACCAAACCGGCAAAGCAGGCTTCGAGGTCAGGGTGTACTAAATCTTTGCCCTGCAGGGTAAACTCGCGGGCGTTGCGCTGCAAGTCGAGCTGTTCGCTGAACTCGGCGGAGAGCAGCTGCTTTTTGAGGCTGGCCTTCTGGATGGTCAGCAGGGACTTCCGGGCCTGGGGGCCGACGATGGGGGCTATTTGGGTAGTCATAGGTTAAGCGGGTTGAAGAGTGGGACGATGGTAGCGGCGGGGGTACTTGTCGAGCGTGGAGCGCCGAAATCCCCAATCTCGTTCGTTGATGCGGACGCCCGGCAGGCGGCCGGCGCGGCGAGCCCGGAGCAGCGAGTAGATGGACAAGCCCAGATACTCGGCGGCCTGGGCAGTGGTCATCACCTCGTCGGGTGGGGGCGGGGGCGCCTGGCGGGCAGCTTCGGCCTGTTCGAGCCGTTCGAGGCGGGCGGTGAGGTGCTGGTACTCATCCGCGCTGAGGACGATGGCGGCCTGCATCAGTCCTCGGCAATAAGCTGGCGGGCCCTTTCCTCGAGCTGGCGGCGGCTGGCGGCGGTTTCTTCGGCTACCTGCAGGAAGGCTTCGGCCACGTCGTTGCGCTGCACCTCGCCGTTAATCGTCTTGTATATCAGGGATATACTGACTACTACCCCCTGCTCCCTCAAACGCGCCCTGGTGTCCTGCACCAAAGACGACTTGCCACCCATGCGCTCCAATACTTTACGCATTGGTGTAGATTCTTTCTCGCTTTCTTTCATGATATTTGTATGTTTTGTGTATATTGTATGGACAACAGTCCATCATTTACAGTGAACTTACACAAAGAATACAGTAAAATTTACTGTAGCATGAAATAATCTATGAAAGACGCTGATTCAGAGGTAGAAAAAATGCCGGCGGTGGTTTACAGGATTCAGGAAATGATGTCCCATTACAACCTGAACACCAACAGTATGGCTAAGGAGCTGGGGTATACCGCTACCAGTAAGCTATATGGCATCATGGGCGGTTCGGCTCCCTCGTTCGGCACGCTGACCGATATTCTGGATAAGTGGCCCGAGGTATCGTCGGACTGGCTGGTGCTGGGCCGCGGGCCCATGCTCCGGTCGGCAGGTGGCGCGGCCACTCCTGCAGCGCCGGCACCGAAGGCCCCTACCGCGCTGAGCCGGTCGGTGGTGAATAACGGTGGGGTGCTGGTCGTCACCGTCGACAAGGATGGGGAGGACAACGTGGAGATGGTACCAGTGGCCGCCCAGGCTGGCTATGCCACTCAGCACAACGAAGCGGTATTTGTTCAGGACCTGCCGCGTTATCGGCTACCGGGTTTTGAGCGGGGTAAGTTTCGGGCCTTTGAGGTGGCCGGCGACAGCATGGAGCCCACGCTCAACCACCGTGACATTGTGGTGTGCTCCCTGGTTGATAACTGGCGGCTGCTGGTGCCCGATGACATGTATGTGGTGGTGACGGACGAGAGCGTAATGCTCAAGCGTATCAGGGTCCGCATCGAGGACCGTAACGGGGAAGTGATTCTGCACTCGGACAATCCGCACCGGCGGCCCTATCCGCTGGACTGCGCCGACATTACGGAACTATGGCGGGTGCGGGGTTACATCTCCACCTATCTGCCCTCTACGCCTGACGTGACGGTGGAACGGCTATGGGAAGTGATTGAGGCGTTGGGCTTCGATAGGGCCGAGGTACGCCGGCACCTGGACGAAAACGCCCCCAATTCTACCCCCATTAGCTAATTAAACGGGTGTAACAATCAGTCTTATAGGTTATTGTGTTTAGTTGTTCGATTCCCGTCGCGGCTACTAGAAACCGTGTTTGCAGTCTGCAAGCACGGTTTTTTATTTGCCGGAGGGCTGTCTGGAAATTGGTGGCTGAGTCGGGCAGTGAGTTTGGATGAAGCGAAGGAACAGGTCATGCTGAGCGCAGGCGCAGTAGAAGCCTCTCTACTGCTTCGTTGCACGACGTAGGGGCGGGGCTTGCCCCCGCCCGCCGTTGAACGGTTACCATTGAACGATTACCGTTGTTGCGGCGCGAACGGCGGGCGGGGACAAGCCCCGCCCCTACACTGTTCTGCTTAGCAGCAGTTCCCTCACCCAATCAACCCCGTGCTCATGGCGTAGCGGATGAGGGCGGCGGTGTTTTTGACCTGGGTTTTCTCGATGATGTTCTGGCGGTGGGTTTCGATGGTGCGCTTGCTGGTGAAGAGCGTGTCGGCAATTTCCTGGTTGGTGAGACCCTCGGCAATCAGTTGCAGCACTTCCAGCTCGCGGCCCGACAGCTCGCTGTGGCCCGTGGCGGCGGCCGGCGGCCGGGCCAGGGCGGGGGCCAGCCGGTAGGGGTCGGGCAGGGCGGGAGCGGGCGTGCGCTCCACCAGGCGGCGCAGCAGGTTCAGCCCGATTTCGGTGCACAGGAAGTGCTGGTTGGCCGCCACCGTCCGGATGGCGTGGATGATTTCGGTGCTGTCGGCGTTTTTGAGCACGTAGCCCAGCGCGCCGGCTTCGAGCATGCGGTGCACGTAGTTTTCGTGGTCGAGCATGGACAGCACCAGCACCCGCACCTCCGGAAACTGCGCCCGTAGCTGCGGCATCACCCCAAAACCGTCGAGCACGGGCATATTAATGTCGAGCAGCACCAGGTCGGCGGGGGTGTGGTCCAGCAGCTCCAGCAGGGCCTGGCCGTTGGCGGCCTCGCCCACCACCTGCAGGTCGGCCTCCTGCTCCAGCAGGGCCCGGATACCGTCGCGCAGAATGGTGTGGTCGTCGGCGAGTAGAATGCGAATCATCGGGTAGCAGCTAGGGCAGGGATGCAAGTATAGCATAAAAGCCCGGCGAGCGGACCCTACTTGAATTATCTGCGTAAGCTTGAGCTACCAACGCCTTTACTGCCCATGAACCCTGCTCCCCTTTCGGGCCTCTACACGCCCTCGCTCAGCCTGCTCACCGACTTGTACCAGCTCACGATGGCCTACGGGTACTGGCAGCAGGGCCTGCAGGACCGCGAAGCGGTATTCCACCTCTACTTTCGCCGCCCGCCGTTCAAGGGCGGCTACGCCGTGGCCGCGGGCTTGGCCTACGTGGCCGACTTCCTGGAAACCCTGAAGTTCTCCGACGATGACCTGACCTACCTGGCCAGCCTGCAGGGCGCGAAAGGCACGGCTATGTTCCCGCAGGAGTTCCTGGAGTACCTGCGCACCATGGAGTTCAGCTGCGACGTGGACGCCATGCCCGAGGGCACCGTGGCCTTCGCCAACGAGCCGCTGATTCGGGTGCAGGGGCCGCTGCTGCAGGCCCAGCTCATCGAAACGGCCCTGCTCACGCTCGTCAACTTCCAGACCCTGGTGGCCACCAAAGCCGCCCGCATCCGTGAGGCTGCCGGCTCCGATACGGTGCTGGAGTTCGGGTTGCGCCGCGCTCAGGGCACCGATGGCGGCCTGTCGGCCAGCCGCGCTGCCTACCTGGGCGGGGTCGATGCCACCAGCAACGTGCTGGCGGGCCAGCGGTTCGGCATTCCGGTGAAAGGCACGCACGCCCACAGTTGGGTGATGGCGTTCGAGGACGAGGAAACGGCCTTTACCGCCTACGCCAAGGCCTTCCCCGACGATTCGGTGTTTCTGGTGGACACCTACGACACGCTGGAGGGCGTGCGCAAGGCCATCAAAGTAGCCCGCGCCATGCGGGCCGAAGGCCACGAGCTGGGCGGCATCCGCCTCGACTCGGGCGATTTGGCCTACCTGAGCCGCGAGGCCCGGGAGCTGCTCAACGAGGCCGGCTTCCCCAACGTGCGCATCGTGGCCAGCAACGACCTGGAAGAAAATCTGATTGTCAGCCTCAAGTCGCAGGGGTCGAAGATTGACACCTGGGGCATCGGCACGCAGCTGGTAACGGCCTACGACCAACCGGCGCTGGGGGGCGTGTACAAGCTGGCGGCCCTGCGCAAATCCGACGACTCGGGCTGGGACTTCACCATCAAGCTGAGTGAGCAGCTGGCCAAAACCAGCATCCCCGGCATTCTGCAGGTGCGCCGCTACGAAACCGACAAGGGCCAGCCCCGCGCCGATATGCTCTACAACACGGCCGAGCCCCTGGCGGAAGGTCCGCACACCATCATCGACCCGCTCGACGCCTCCCGCCGCCGCGTGGTGCGGCCCGAAACGCCCTATCGCGAGCTGCTGGAACCCGTGTTCCGGCGGGGCCGGCTGGTACAGCCGCTGCCCACGCTGGCCGAAAGCCGCGCCCGCGCCCACCGCGAAGTGCTGGCCCTCGACCCCAGTATCCGCCGCTTCCTCAACCCCCACACCTACCCCGTGGGCCTCGAAGAAACCCTCTACGACTACCGCAACCACCTGATTCTGGAAAAGCGCGGCTTGGGCGCGGAGTAGGTGAGAGGCGAGTACAGAGAAGTGAGTACATAAAAACGTCATTCTGAGCGAAGCGGAGCGCAGTCGAAGAATCTCTACCGCAGTGGTAACCTCGCTGCCTGCAACGAAGCAGTAGAGATTCTTCGACTGCGCTCCGCTTCGCTCAGAATGACGTTCCTTTTCTCACTTCTCACTTCTCACTTCTCGCTTCTCACTTCGAGCGGCCGTGTTGATTGTTTAGCGAGTCGACCGGGACAGGCTTACTGGTTCATTTACAAGATTTTGGCAATCGGCGACAATCCGGGGTGTTGGCTGTTGAAGACGACTGGGTGCTCGCGCATCTGGTGTTTCACCAACTCTAATTCCTTCCAAACCCCTATGAAAAAGCAACCATTGTTCGCTCTCCTACTGGCTGGGCTACTGTATGTAGGCGCAACCGAAACGGCTTCGGCCCAAGCCATGGCTTCTCCGGCCGCCACGGCTTCGACCGGCAAAGACCTGGCCGCCAGCGCGGCGCTTTCGCCCAACCACAGCACGCTGCTTAAGGCGCTGGGTGCCGCTGGCCTCGCCGACCAGGCCAAGGGTGCCGGCCCCTACACGGTATTCGCCCCCGATAACGCGGCCTTCGACAAGCTGCCCGCCGGTACCGTGAACACGCTGCTGGAGCCCGCCAACAAAAAGAAACTGGCCAACCTGCTGGCTTACCACGTGGTAGCCGGCAACGTAATGGCCGCCGACCTCAAAGACGGCCAGGTAGTGAAGACGGTGCAGGGCGAGTCGCTGACCGTGGGCGTGAAAGACGGCACCGTGACCCTCACGGATGCCAAAGGCGGCAAGGCCACCGTCACGAAAGCGGATATCAAAACCACCAATGGCGTGGTGCATTCCATCGATACCGTGCTGATGCCCGCCAAATAAGCGTCGGAATCCAGCATAAGAAAGGCCGCCCGATTCGGGCGGCCTTTTTTTGTAGGCAGAAGGCTAGTTGGCACAAACCCCAAACGGTGTAGCCCCAACTTGCCGCGCCACCCTCACCGGCTCCCGAGCAGCAGGCGGACTGGGCTAGCCCGGCCAGGGTGGCTGGCCACATCGTTGGCTTCGGGCGTTGCCTAGTTTCAGTTCTGATGCCCGCGGTAGCGGCGCCGGCTCGCGTGGCGGCATCGAAACGCTACGTAGCAGCTTGATTCGGCCGCGTTATAGGTTCACTCCCCCGCTTTATGGGTTCGTTTGCCCACGTTGTATGTTCGCATGGCCGCGCTATAGGTTTGATCGACCGCGCATGAGGCTGGATGCGGGGCGCGGCAGGTTTGATATGATCTGCTGTAGGGTTGACAATGCGTTTTGATGGTTTATCAACCTTCCTGTCTGGCAACTGCCCACCGCTACCTTGGCCGTGTTGCTACTGCAGTAGCAGGGAGGGTTTGCCGCTAGAATGCGAATAGGATATGATAGATCATTGAGGCTGAATATGAGCTACAAACTAACGTCACTTGGGAACTAGCTACGGACGACCACTCGTATCGTATAAAGTCTTTATCATCTAGAAAGATATCTATACCTTGTTTGCCTAAAGAATATTTATATATTTGTTTTCGCTCACTCAATTAAAATAAAAAAACAAATGTCGAAAGAAGAACAAGACAATATCGTAAATGAGCTAGGAGAGGATCTGGCCATTGCTAGTGTTATAACTGAAGCTGATATTATTAATAAGTATGATCAAGGTCAGGCTAGAATAATAGTTCAGAGAAACGATTTTCTAGTTCCGAATCTAATACAGATGATTAATAATAAAGATGTTTTAAATCTTTCCCCTGATTATCAGAGAAGGAAGAGATGGAATGATATAAAAAAGTCACATCTAATCGAATCTTTACTAGTTAATATTCCGATTCCGCCAATATTTCTATATGAAAGTGACTTAGCTCAATACGAGGTGATGGACGGGCAGCAGCGGATAGATGCTATAAGAGGGTTTATAGGAAATGAATTCAAGCTCAAGGATTTGAAAAAATGGCCTGAATTGAATGGAAGGTATTTTAGAGATCTTCCTAATAGGATTCAGAGAGGCTTAGAGCGTAGGGGTATATCTGCAACAATTATTCTTACTGAAAGTGGTAAGAATACTGAAGAGGCAATGGACATCAGACAGTACGTATTTGAAAGGCTTAATACCGGCGGTGAAAAGCTGAATCAACAAGAAGTTAGAAACTGTATATATGCTAGTGATTTTAATAATATGATTATAAAAATATCAAGAGATGATTTATTTACTTCTGCATGGTCTATACCAATGAAAGAGCCAGATGAACCGCAGAAAATATCAAGAAAGTTGGCTGCTGATAAATTATACTCTACTATGGCTGATTGCGAAATAGTTCTTCGTTATTTTGCCTTAATCGATATAGAGCAATTTAAAGGGGGGGTGAAAAGAACTCTGGATAGCTGTATGTATAATAATAAAAATACTAGTGAAGAGAAATGTCAGATAATGAAAATAGATTATCTGACATCATTGCAAATTGCAAAAGATATTTACGGAGATGGCTTGTTTAAACTTCTCGGTAAAACAGGTGATTTAAACGGTAGAAGATCGGTTCCACTGTCCGATGCAGTATTGCTAGCGGTTCATACGAATAAAAAAGTTGCAAAGGATCTTATTTCAAAAAGGATTGATATTGTCGAGGCAACAAAAAGTCTATTATTGAATCCCGCTACTTATGAAATATTAGTTGGTCGGGGTAATACTAAAAAGACAATTACTGAAAGAATTGATATGATATCCAATCTTTTCAAGGAAATCATAAAATAGATCATGATTTCAATTTCAAATAATTTTTCTGCAAAGCTTGACGAAGTTGATAAATTTATACAAATAAATGAAGAACTACTTCAGCTCGGTAAAATAAATATAAATAGATTCAGAACCAAGCATGATATTGGTATACCAATTGGGAAACTGTATCCTCTTGTCTCTACCTCTAGTTTATTCTCAATAGTGGCATACGAAGGTAGCTTCCTGTCAGTATGTGCTGAGTTTGAACTTTGTATTAGGGAAATGATAGAGAAATATGTGGATCTTCTATCTGCTAAGTGTGGTCTCTTCACTCATATGCCTGAAGTTATAAGAAATTTTTATCCACATGGGTGCGCTTCTATTATGAGTAATATAACACAAGATAAGTTTAAGCATATATCTATAGATATTATTATCAACAGCTTGATAAGTATTAAGAAAAATAAAAGTTTTAATTTAGTTCCAGAAGTGTTTTCAGATAACGAAAGAAATTTCAAATCTAATCTAATAGATGAAATTTTTTCTAAAAGGATTGGAGTTAAAGATTTGTGGAAAAGAATTTCCAGAGAAGCCGAAATGCAGAATTATTTTCCTGGCAGTAGCGTCGAAAATGTAGAAAGGCTATCTAAGTTAAAATTGGATGATTTTATTCAAAAGAGAAATGAGGTAATTCATAGAGGTCGCAGTTACTATGCTCCTTCTACTGGTGATGTAAAAGACTGTATCAAATTTTTTAAATGCATTGTCACTTGTATTGCTACAATACTAAGTTCAAGTTTAGCAGCTGCATGAGCTTTATACAAGAGTATAGCTATTGAGCTATGAAAGATGCTGTACTCTTGTATAAAATTCCCTACACCCCCACCGGCTCCTCGCTGCCTAGCTCGCTGAGCAGGCGCTTGGCGGCGGCTACGCTGGTCACGTTTTCGAGGCTGAGGATGAGCTGCTGCTTGCGCTCCTTTAGGGTGGCCGAGTTGGGGTGGGTCTGCACATAGGAGAGGATGTTGCCGAAGGTGTCGCTCTGGAAGTAGGCCGCGTTGTTTTCGGCCGCGATGTAGCCTTTGAGCACGTTCTTCTTGTAGGTGAGGCGCTCGAAACCGGCGTGGCGGCCCTGCCAGCGCAGGCGCACGATGTCGGCCAGCTGCTCCACCTCCTCGGGCAGCGGGCCGAAGCGGTCGACCATGCCGGCCAGCAGCTTGCGCAGCTGCTCGGGGCCTTTGGCGCGGTCCATTTTGCTGTAGAGCTGCAGCCGCTCCGACACGTTGCTCACGTAGCCGTCGGGAATCAGCACCTGCAGGTCGGTTTCGATGCTGCACTCGCTGGGGCCGGCCGTGGCGGCGGCCTGCTGCAGGCGCTGGGTGGGGTCGCCGAGGAACAGGTCGCGGAACTCGGTTTCCTTGAGCTCGGTCACGGCCTCGTCTAGAATCTGGTGGTAGGTTTCGAAGCCCAAATCGTTGATGAAGCCCGACTGCTCGCCGCCCAGCAGGTTGCCCGCGCCCCGGATGTCGAGGTCGCGCATGGCCACCTTGAAGCCGTCGCCGAGGTCGGAGAACTCCTCCAGCGTGCTCAGGCGCTTGCGGGCATCGGAGGGCAAACCGGCCACCGGGGGCGTGAGCAGGTAGCAGTAGGCCTTTTTGTTGGAGCGGCCCACGCGGCCCCGCATCTGGTGCAGGTCGCTCAGGCCGTGCATGTGGGCGCGGTTGATGATGATGGTGTTGGCGTTGGCAATGTCGAGGCCGCTTTCGATGAGGTTGGTGCTCACCAGCACGTCGTAGTCGCCGTCCACGAACTTCATCATGCGCTTTTCGAGCTGGTCGCCCTCCATCTGCCCATGAATGTAGGTGATGCGGGCGTCGGGCACGAGGCGCAGAATCATGGCGGCCATTTCTTCGATGTCCTTCACGCGGTTGTGCACGAAAAACACCTGCCCGCCGCGCTTCACCTCGCGGGCCACGGCGTCGCGAATCAGCAGCTCGTCGAATACGTGCAGCTCGGTTTGCACCGGCTGGCGGTTGGGCGGCGGCGTGGCAATCACGCTCAGGTCGCGGGCGCCCATCAGCGAGAAGTGCAGGGTGCGCGGAATGGGCGTGGCCGAGAGCGTGAGCGTGTCCACGTTCACCTTCAGCTCCTTGAGCTTGTCCTTGGTTTTCACGCCGAATTTCTGCTCCTCATCGATAATGAGCAGGCCCAGGTCCTTGAACTTGATGTCCTTGTTGGTGAGGCGGTGGGTGCCGATGAGGATGTCGGTTTTGCCCTCGGCCACCCGGCCCAGCGTCTCCTTTATCTGCTTGGTGCTCTTGAAGCGGTTCACGTACTCCACCGTTACGGGTAGGTTCGAGAGCCGCTCCCGGAACGTTTTGTAGTGCTGCATGGCCAAAATGGTGGTGGGCACCAGCACGGCCACCTGCTTGCCATCGGCCACCGACTTAAACGCGGCCCGGATGGCTATTTCCGTCTTGCCGAAGCCCACGTCGCCGCATATCAGCCGGTCCATGGGGTGGGGCTGCTCCATGTCGTGCTTCACGTCTTCGGTGGCCTTGCCCTGGTCGGGGGTGTCTTCGTAAATGAAGCTCGATTCGAGCTCGGCCTGCATAAACGAGTCGCGGGCGAAGGCGTGGCCGGGGGCGGTTTTGCGCTTGGCATACAGCCGAATCAGCTCGGCGGCAATGTCCTTCACCTTCTTCTTAACGGCCTTTTTCTTGTTTTCCCACTCCGGCGAGCCCAGCTTGCTCATGGTGGGCGGCGTGCCCTCGGCCCCGCTGTACTTGGCAATCTTGTGCAGGGCATGAATGCTCACGGTCAGCACGTCATCATCCCGGTAAATCAGCCGGATGGCCTCCTGCATCCGGTCGTTGATTTCGACCTGAGTGAGGCCCGCGAACCGGGCAATGCCGTAGTCCTGGTGGGTTACGTAGTCGCCGGGCACCAGCGTGCGCAGTTCCTTGAGGGTGAGGGCTTTTTTCTTGGAGAACTTGCGGCCCTCCTGGGCCCGGTAAAACCGCTCGAACAGCTGGTGGTCGGTGTAAACGAGCAGCTTGAGCGTCTCATCAATGTAGCCCTCGCGCAGCCCCAGCAGCAGGTGCTGGAACTGCACGTTGTTGTCCAGCTCGTCGAAAATCGTGCGCAGCCGGTCGGCCTGCCGCACCGATTCGGCGGCAATGATGTTGGTGTAGCCGTTGAGCTGGTTTTCGTGCAGGTTCTTTACCAGCCGCCCGAAGTCCTTGTTGAAGCTGGGCTGGGGCTTGGCCGTGAACGTGAAACTCTCGCCGGTTTTGAAGTAGAACCGCTTGCCGAACTCGGCCACCGCAAAGCCCTCCAGCAGCTTCTTAAAGCTCTTGCCCGACTCAAACAAATCGTCAGGCTTGCTCACAATCTGCATGCCCGCCGCCCCAGCCATCAGCTGCTGAAAGTTGGCCTCGGCCCGCTCAAACGACTCGGTTACCACGTCCAGGGTCTGGCGCAAATCCTTGGCCCAAATGGCCGTATCGCCCGGAATAAAGTCCAGAAAAGCCTCCCGTGTCTCCTGCAGCAGCTTGGTCTGCACGTTCGGGATGATGCTCACCTGGCTTTTCTTATCCACCGAAAGCTGGCTCTCGGGGTCAAACGTGCGAATCGTCTCCACCTCATCCCCGAACAGCTCGATGCGGTAGGGCAGCTCGTTGGCGTAGCTGAAGATGTCCACGATGCCGCCGCGCACCGCAAACTGGCCGGCCTCGTACACGAAGTCGCTCCGCTCGAAGTCGTACTCGGCCAGCATCTCGCTGATGAAGTTCACGTCGAGCTTATCGCCCACCTTCACGATAAACGTGTTGGCCACCAGGCTTTTCTTGTTGATTACCTTCTCGAACAGCGCCTCGGGGTAGGTAACGATGAGGGCGCCGTTTAGCTCCTTCTCCTTCGGCGCAGGAGCATCCGCCGATTCCGCCTTGGCAAGTCCGTTAAGTGAGCTTTTGCCAGGAGCTGCCGTCGCCGCTGCTTTGGCCGTAGTCGGGGGTGCTGCCTCATTCTGGGTACGCGTATTCAACCGATTGAGCACCTCGGCCCGCATCAGCACGTTGGCGTTTTCCGTCTCGTCGAAGGCGTAGGGGCGCTTGTAGGAGCTGGGGAACATCAGGGGTTCCTCGTCGGGCAGCAGGTGCTGGAGGTCGGCCAGGAAGTAGGCCGCTTCCTCGCGGTCGTGGAGGATGAAGAGCTGGGGCTGCTGGGGGTAGTTGTGGTGCAGCGCGGCGGCCAGCACGGCATCCTGCGAGCCTACTAAGCCGCGCAAATGCAGGCGGGCAGGAGCAGCCTCGGCCTTATCGGCGTCCTTGCCGAGCGAGCGGCGGGTGGCCGGGTTGAGGCGGGCGCCCACGGTGAGTACAGTGGGGTCGAGGAGGTAGAGCTTGAGGAAGTCGGAAACCTGCAAAGGGCGGGGCGGCTAAAGCGAAAATCAGGATAACGGCGCGGCTAAAATAGTGCAGCCGGCAACGGTAGAAGCCCGGCCGGGAGCAAAACCGGTCGGGCAGTACGGGCACATGGCGCGGCTCGCGCGCTAGTCAATACCACGGCCGGCCCCGGAAAGTTTCCGCAACTTTTGCCGGTTCCCTTCGTACCTTCCCTCTTCACGCGGCACCGGGGCCGAGCTCCGCACCTAAAGCTATGGCAGACAAGCAGACAGCAGCAGGTAGCAACGAGGAGTGGAACGGCATGGTGGAGCAGCTACGCCTCATCAGCGAGCATGTGCGCCAGGATGGCCCCCTGCCCCGGCAGGAGCAGTCGGAGGCAGAAGATGCCTTCCGCCAGTGCCTCACCCACCTCGAAAACGAGGTTCAGGATATGCACAACGGCCTGAAAGGCAGCGGCGGCAGTTTTTAGCGGGTAGTAGTGAACAAAAGAACGTCATGCTGAGCGAAGGCGCAGCCGCAGTCGAAGCATCTCTACCGCATTAGTAATTACTGACGATTGGAATAGCATTTCGGTAGAGATGCTTCGACTGCGGCTGCGCCTTCGCTCAGCATGACGTTCTTTTGTAACCGTTAATCCCCTCACAACAACTAAAATTGCGCGGTTCTTCTCATTTGGCCATTGGCCTGATTACCGGTGTAGCCGTGGCGGGTCTCGTGCCAGGCATACCGTTCTCGCCGGCCGGCATTGCCCTGGCCGGCTTCTCGGCCCTGGCCCCCGACCTCGACCACCCCGCCTCACGCCTGAGTAAGCGCCTCGGTTTCGCCCAGAACTACGTGCGCTGGGCCTTTATATTAGTGGCCGCCGTGGTAGCCGCCTACGCGCAGTGGCAGCTCACGCCCGGCGCCGACCGGCGGCTGGCCTTCACGGTAGCCCTGGCCTTCGGGCTGGTGGGCGCGGCCATGCAGGGCGACTCCACCCGCAAGCTGGCGCTGCTCTTTACCGGCCTCTGCACGGTGGTGGCGGGCCTCTACACCGGCTTCGTGTGGCTGAGCATGCTGGGCTGCTTCATCTCCCTGGCCCCATTCACCAGCCACCGTTCCTACACTCACACGCTCTGGGCCGCCGCCGCCTGGACCTACATCGGGCACCTGGCCAACCAGAGCCTGGGCTGGCACGGCGTGGCCCTGTTTGCGGGCGGCGGCTACGTGTCGCACCTGCTGGCCGACTCGCTCACCAAGGCCGGTGTCAAGTGGTTTATGCCCCTGGCCGATGCGAGCCTGGGAATCCCACTCATCCGCACCGGCTCCAAAAGCGGCAATCTGCTCGAAGTCGTTATCTGCGTCGCCTACGCTGTGCTCGTGCTGGCTCTAATCGTAAGTCGTCTGCAGTTTTAAGCGGTTGGTCCGGCGGTATTGCCGGTTGGTGCGGCCAGGCGGTTGGCTTGCTGCAACAGTATCCCGGGCCATAAAATAGGGCGATTGGCCGAATTTCCCGGCCGGGCACGCCCCTGAAACGTATCTTTCGGTACAGGCAAGCTCACAAACTTCGCAGTCGGCGGGGAAACTGGAGGAATGGATGCTAATTGGACTTAACCAGGAAAAGCCGGCAGAATCCGGTGGCTGGAAAAGCAGTCGGCTACGGCCAGTTAAGGAATATTAAGAAATTAGTATTCTGCAGATTGGCTTAAAAGCCGGCGATGTTTTAGTATTGCACTGTAGTTAACGATAACTTCATAGCATGCTCTGCCAATCAGTTCCTGGTAGCTGCCTCACAAATAGTCTATGGTCGCCTAGCATTCATGCTGTCAGCCAATTGCCCGGCTAAGCAGCGTTCAGCATGCCTCACTCCGCTGCCGGCAGAGTACGGGCGCTGTATTGCCGCTATGGATTATTACCATATCGTAACCTCAACAAGCTGTACCTTTGCACCGGCTTCGGCTCCGAAGACGGTCAGTTGTTCTCTCACTCATCCACAACCGTTTCGCTTACTTTTTTCGCGCTTAACCAGATTTCTTTATGAACCAGATGAATAGCCCGCTGATCAGGATTGGTATTTTTTATGACGGAAATTATTTCCTGAAAATCAGTGATTACTACTACTTCCAGCACGATCGTAAAGCCCGCATCAGCCTCGAAGGCCTGCATGAGTTTATCCGGCATCAGGTAGCCGAGGAGGAGGACGTAGACGTGCGTCTGAGCCAGATCATCGACTCGCACTTCTTCCGTGGCCGCCTCTCGGCTACCGAAGCCCGCGACAAGGACCGGCTGTTCCATGACCGGCTGCTCGACGATATCCTCATGAATATGGGCATCGCCACCCACTACATGCCCCTGAAAACCCGCGACGGCCGTCTGCAGGAAAAGGGCATCGATGTGTGGCTTTCGCTCGAAGCCCTGGAGCTGTCCATCCACAAGAGCCTCGACGTGGTGGTGCTTATTGCCGGCGACTCGGACTACGCGCCCCTCATCAAGAAGCTGAACACCGTGGGCACGCGCGTTATGCTGCTCAACTGGGACTTTAAATACACCGATTTTAAAGGCGAGAACCGCGTAACGCGCGCCTCGCAGCAGCTACTCGACCAGGCTACCTACCCGGTGCAGATGCACGAAATCATCGACCAGGGCCTCACCGATGGTGACGACCTGATTGAGTCGCTGTTCGTGAACACGCCCGAGCCGGCCGCTTTCCCCAGCACCAAGCCCGTGCGCCCCACCGGCCCCACGGCCGCCGGCCCGGTTGGTACCATCGGCATGAGCACCATCAAAAACCTCAAAAACGGCTTCGGCTTTGTGGTGATGCCGCCCAACAACCTGTTCTTTAGCTACGCCGATATGTCGGAGGGCGACTTCAACGAGCTGCAGGAAGGCGACTGGGTGGAGTTCACGGTGGGCCGCAACCACCGCGACGAAGACTGCGCCCGCAACGTGCGCAAAGTCGATGCCCCCGAAATTCCGGATGGTGCAGAGGACGACGACGACGATAACTACGGCGACGAGCACGAGGAACACGAATCGGCCAGCTCGCCCGAGCGCCTGTAGTTTTTTGGAGTTGTTAGCTGAGAGCTTCTAGCTGTTAGCCTTCGTTCAGAAGCCCCAATAATTCAACAAAAAGAAGGCCCCGCACTCAATCGAGTGCAGGGCCTTCTTCGTTTTTCAGCTAACAGCTAACAGCTAACAGCTAACAGCTAACAGCTCAGGCAGTGCCGGGGAACAGCAGGTCGCGGAAGTCGCGCTTGGTGGCGGGGTAGCGGTTGAAGGTGCCCAGGCCGCGGGCCACTACCAAGTTGTCGCGGCTGGGGCAGCGAATGGTCGTGGTGGTGACGAGCAGGGTTCTGCCGGTGTGCTCGATGCTGCCGTGGGCCTCCAGCTCGTCGTGCAGGTATACCGGATGGAAGTAGTTCATCTTGAATTCGACCGTAGAAACCAGCTCGCCGGCCGTGAAAGCCAGCGAAAGGGCCGCCGCACCCAGCGCCGCATCCATGAGGCCCGCCAGTACGCCGCCGTGGCAGGTGTTGGGCGAGGAGAGGTGCTCGTCGAGCACGCGCATGGTGTAGCGGATGTTGCCCGGCTGGTCGACGTGCAGCATCATGCCGTTGGCGCGGCCGTAGTGGTTGATTTGGTTGTAGGTGGCAATGAGGGCACTGATATCGAGCGAACTATTCATGAGAATGAAACGGGGTGGACGAATAAAGGCAGGTGTTCTGCGGTATCTGTAGCCGATTTAGGCTACTGGCTGGCGGCTATCTATGGGGCTTCGGTGTTGTCGCCAACCAGCTCCCTACGCATCAGAAAGTGCGGAATGCGGCCGAAAAGCATGTGCGAAGGTGCCACTACTGCGTAACCGGCTCGTTCGTAAAACGGCACGGCTTCGGCGCGGGCGTGGAGCACTATTTCGTGCAGCTGCTGCTGCCGGGCGGAGGCTTCGAGGTGTGCCAGCAGCTGTTGGCCTACGCCGTGGCCCTGCCAGGCGGGTGCCACGGCCATAAAGCGCAACTGCCCCTGCCCCGGCCCCGAGGAATGCAGGCGGCCCACACCAATGGCCTGAGTGGTGTCGGCGGGGGCCAGGAGTAGGGCGTGGGTGGTAGTGGGCGCGTCGTCGTCGGGGGCGCGCTCCGAGCCGGGGGGCTGCTGCCAGGGCTGGCGCAGCACCTCGTAGCGGAGGCGGTAGTAAGCCGCCCAGTGGGCCGGCGTGTGGGGCGTGATGATGGACATGAGCGGCACCTAAATACGGGAATAATGCGCAAAGCCTGTTGTCATCGGCCGGCCGGCGGCGCGCCCTTATCTTTGCCACCTGTTTCTGCGTTAAGGCAGTGTCTACTCTTTCTTCACTTTTTCCTCTTCCTATGCCCTCCTTCGATATTGTAAGTAAAGTTGATCCGCAGACCCTCGAAAACGCGGTGAACACGGCCAAGAAAGAGCTCCAGACCCGCTACGACCTGCGCGATACTAAAGGCGGCATCGAACTCGATAAGAAAACGAACGTCATCACCCTCACCTCGGAAAACGACATGCGGATCCGGGCCCTCGAAGACATCGTGCTCACCCGCCTCGTAAAGCAGGGCATCGATGGTACGGCCCTCGACTTCACGGAAGAGGCCCACGCCAGCGGCACTATGATGAAGAAAGCCGTGAAAGTGCGCGCCGGCATCGATAAAGACGCGGGCCGCAAAATCATCAAGGCTATCAAAGACGCTAAGGTGAAAGTGGAGGCCCAGATGCAGGATGACCAGGTGCGGGTGTCGGCCAAGAAGATTGACGAGCTGCAGGCCGCCATTGCCGCGCTTCGCAGCGCCGACATCGGCCAGCCCCTGCAGTTCGTGAATATGAAGTAAGCAGAAGAGCCTGGCTGGTTGCCAGTTTTCGGAGGGCCTCACCGCGCCACAATGAGCCGTTACTACGGCTGTTTGGTGCGGTAAGGCCCTTTGCTGTGTACACACCAGAACTGAAAAAGTATGGCCCTGCTCCTAAATCATCAGCAGGCAGATGCCCAGGAAGAGCAGGCCGACGCAGTTGACAAAGCCGGCCGAAAAGGCTTGGTCGGGGCGAAGCCCACCGGACAATACTGCGCCAGCCGTGACCAGCACCACTATTGAAAGCAGCCGAACCAGCTTAAACGTATTAACGGTGAGGTGGCTGCCCTGCGATGCGCCCGACGTTACCTGTACTGACCTGATCTTGCCCAACCAAGGCGTCCGGGACACTTCCAGCAGGTCACCGACCGCCAGATCCACATTTTTCCAACCTCGGATGAGGGTATTGCCGGTAGAAACCGTGAAACCGTAGTTGCTGTAAAAGTCAGCTGCCTGCACGCGCTCATTTGGCAGTAACTCTGAGCGTTGACAGTCCAGTAGCACGGCTAAGGCGAAAAGCACGCTCACCACGGCCACCATTCGCAGCTTCGGCAGGGCCCAGGCGAACTGCTTCGCATACAGCACATGCGGCGGGGGCGCATGTGGCCGGCGAGGCCGGGCCGCCGGGCTGTGGGCTCTGGGGCCCGGCGGCGCATTGGGGGCGGGCGGCGGGGCCGGAGCGCGGGGCGGGGCCCGCCACTCCAGGGCGGCATCGTAGTTGGCGCGGCGACTGGGGTTGCTCAGCACCTCGTAGGCCTCGTTCACGGCTAGGTACCGCGCGTGGGCAGCCGGGTCGGGCGTGCGGTCGGGGTGCGTCAGCCATACCAGTTTGCGGTAAGCCTGTTTAATATCGGTAGCCGAGGCGCTGGCGGGCAGGCCCAGCATGGCGTAATGCGTACTCATGGGGCCACGCTCAGTGCAACTACAACATCGGTCTGGTCCAGTACCCGGCGGGTGGCCAGCTCCAGCAGGCGACGGTTGAGTTCGGAGCGGTTTTGACGATAGAAGGCCAGCTCGGCTTGCGTGAATTGGCCGGTTATCAGCCCCACCACTGTATAGCGCAGCTTGGTGTTGCGGCCCAGCAGCCCAGTCAGCAGCCGGAGCCGGTCGGCGGGGTCGGCCGAGGCCAGCGGCACGTGGTGGTCGCGCACAAAATCGGCCACCACGGCCAGCAACAGTGGGTTCTGGAGCTTGAGCACGGGCCGCAGGGTGGCGTGCAGAAAGTCGCCGGCCGTAGCGGGAGTGGCGGCGGTTTCGGCAGCTACGGTGGGCCGCAGGCCCTGCAGGGCAGCATCGGGACGAGGGAAGTCGGGCATCGGGAGCAAGATAGAAGGAAGCGGGGCATTGCGCCCGCCTTGGATGGACGGTGCTGGTAGCAACAAAAAAAACGCCCGGCAGGCTGCCGGGCGTTTTTTCAATTTAAGATCAAGGGTAGTGCTTAGTGTTGCACCAGCAGCTTCTTGGTAAGCGTGCCTTCCGAGGTAGTCAGGCGTACCAGGTACAGGCCCGGTGCTACCGAGGAGGTGTTCACCGTCAGGCCATCCTTTTGCAGGCGGGCCGCCGAAATAGTCTGGGTGAATACGCGCTGTCCGAGTACCGAAACCAGCTCTACCTGCACCGGCACCGAGCTGCTTACCTGGGTACGGATGAGCACTTGGTTGCTGGCCGGGTTAGGGTACACGTCGAGAAGAGCGGCGTTGAGCTGCTTGTTGTTGGCGAGTACCACGGTTGGCATATCGAAAGCCACCTTCTGGTCGGTAAGGCTGCTGCTGCTGCCCTGGCTGGCGCTGAAGCCCATACCGCGACGAGCGAATACACGCCAGATAAGCGCCGAGTTGGCCGCCTTGTTGTTCACCGAGTCAGCCTTCAGAATGGCGTTGCGGCCATCGATGAAGCCTGGGCGGCAGGGCTGAAGCTTGAGGCCGTCAATCACCAGCTGCAGGGCAATGTTGTTGCCGCCGGTAGAAGACTTCAGGTCGGTATTGTAGCCATGCTTGGCAATCAGCTCCCAGTTCAAATCCCAGAGGGTAGTAGCCCAAATGTAGCCAATGGCATGTACCGGGTTGGTACCGTCGGCGGCAGTAACGTAGCTGCCGGTGCCCAGCAGGGCATAGGTAGCAGGGTTGATTTTCATGTCGGTGCTGTAGCGGGTGGGCCGGATGCCGCCGCCATCAGTGGCCTCGAACGAAGCGTAGGTGCCAATGCCGCGGCCGGTGGTGCTCACGTCGCCGGGCTTGGTAGTCATCCAGAGCGCAAAGAAGTCGCTCCAGCCTTCACCCATCTGCTCGGCGCTATTGAGGCAGCTAACGTTAGGGCCGCCGGTCAGGCGGGTCGAAATGCCGTGGCCATACTCGTGGGCAACAATGCCGTTGTCAAAGTCACCATCACGGTAAAACACCTGGCCCGAGGCAGAAATAGTAACCTCCTGGCCGGCGCGAGCTGCAATCTTCAGCTTCTCACCTTCGCTTTTGGTGATGAAAACCGATGGAATCCGCAGGCCAACGCTGTCGGGGGCCGCGCCGCCCATGCGGGTGAGTGTGGTAGAGTTCGGAATGCTGTCCATCATGATAACCATGCGGGCACCGGCATTCTGCGCGTTCTTAATTTTCAAAGCGAAACCGCACTTGCCGCGCTCAATCAGGGCAATATTGCCGCTGATGGCCGCCGCATTCACGAGCGGCGAGTTGCAGCCGCGCTCGGGCTTGGCCGAGCCATCGTCGGCTACAACCAGCTTGCCCGTGATGGGCCCCACGGCCTGCAGGCTGCGGCCCAGTGAGCCTTCCAGCGCGTTCAGTGGGCCGGCCAGCGTGCTGGGAGCCGTAACGGCCACGTTCAACTCCGAACGGTCCCACAGGTACATTTGCATGCGGGGACGGCTCCCGTCGAGGGGTGTCGAGAAATTGGCGTTGTTGAGCCGGACGGGCGAAGCCGTGGAGGCGTCCTGCGCTTCGGCCTGCACGTAGTCGGCACCTTTGCCCTGGCCGGTGTAGTTGTTCGCCTGGAAGTTTCCGCTGGCTTCGTCGAAGCCTTTTTTGGCCATTACGTCGTGCATCAGGTTGTTCCAGAAGAACAGGTTGGTGATGGCGAGGTCCTGGTTTTTCTTCGCAGGGGCGTTCTTCGAATCATCAAACGGGTAGTCGAAGATCAGGTCTTTGCCACCGTCGGGGCTGTAGTTGGTGCTTGCGGTGTTGTTGTTGTTAGGCGAGTCGTCGTAGGAGTGTACGTTGTTGCCGCGCGTGGTCGTGTACTCGGCACCGGTTACGCCGTCGGTATCATGCCAGCCGAAGGGCGAGTACTTCGGGTCGGCGGGGTCAGTAACCACCTGCCGCGGGCCATGAATGGGGCTTTCAATCGTCAGGGGCCACACGTTGTAGCTATTGGGCGCGGCCGTTGGCCGGGCCGGGGTGGCGGGCGTAGCCTTGATAGCCGCCGCAACCGTTGCCTGGGTCAGGGGCCGGGTCAGGTTCATCATGCTGAAATCGTCCGACACGGTGTAGTCGCTTTTGTCGAGCAGCACGCCCGATGAGGCGTCTACCCGGGCGTTCCAGTAATGGTCGCCGCTGAGCGGGGCCAGCGTTACATCCCACACCAGCCGGAGCGAGCCGTCGGCCAGTGGCAGGTACATGAGCTTGGCCGGAATCTTATCCAGCGAAATTCCTCCGTTGCTGAACTCCATACCCTCGGCAGCCAAGCCGGCCTTGAGTACCGTAAGGTTGCCGGGTGCGGGCATGCCCAACGCACGGGCGGCAGCTCCTACCGCCTGCTGGGCCGAGAGGCCGGGCGTGGGTGCCGCGCCGCGGGCGAGTACTTCGATGCCAGGCTGGAAGCTGCTGTGCAGGCTTACCACCTTGCCGGCGGCCGTCAGGTGCACGTTGGCTACGGCTCCGTACACCTCAATGCCCTGCACCCGCTGGCGCAGATACACGTGGGTAACACCGTTGCGGGCATCGGTGTACTGGCTGGTTACAGCCGCGTCGGCGGCATCGGTGGCTACCAGGCCGAGGCTGGCTGCGCGGTTTTGCAGCGCCTGCAGACCCCGGTTGTCGGAGGTAGCATTCTGGGCGGCGGCCAGGCTGGGTAGGGCCAGCAGAGCCGCAACGGCCAGTGCCCGGGCCGCAGGAGTAAAAGTTGGGTTCATTAAGCGGGTGTAAATAGGTGCTAAGCTACAGAAGTGAGCCACGGTGGCTATTCCTGATTCCAAACTTACGCCCAATCGGGGTATTATTTAGCGTAATTTTAAAAAAGATTACGGCATTTTATATCCTTTTCAACAGGCCAGCGCATTAACTGGATTTTTGGCGATTCATGGCACTTATGAACTCCCACAGGACCACGCCCGCCGCCACGCTCACGTTGAGGCTGTGCTTGGTGCCGAACTGCGGGATTTCCACTGCCGCGTCGCAGAGCGCCAGCACCTCGTCCTCTACCCCAAACACCTCGTTGCCCATCACCAGAGCATAAGGCTGGTCGGCGTCAATGGCAAAGTCGGGCAGTAGCACACTGGTGGTGGTTTGCTCCACGGCTATCAGCATATAGCCGGCGGCCTTCAGTTGGTGCAATACCTCCGGGGTAGTGGGCGCATACTCCCAGGCTACCGAGTCGGTGGAGCCCAGGGCCGTTTTGGTGATGTCGCGGTGGGGCGGCCGGCCGGTGATGCCGCAGAGCCAGATTTTCTCGACCGCAAAGGCGTCGGCCGTACGGAAGGCCGCGCCCACGTTGTGCAGGCTGCGCACGTTGTCGAGCACGAGGGTGAGGGGGAATTTTCGCGTATTTTTGAAGTCGGCCACCGTCAGCCGGTTCAGTTCGTCCATCGAGAGTTTGCGCATCCGGCAAAGGTAGGAACGCCCGCCGGGCCGCAGGGTGTTGAGAACGAATCGGTCTGGGTCGAACAGGCAAACAGCACGTCATGCTGAGCGAAGGCGAAGCATCTCTACCACAACGCTAACCTATTCGGCTGCAACGAAGCGGTAGAGATACGGTAGAGATACGGTAGAGATGCTTCGGCTTCGCTCAGCATGACACGCCCCTTTACTGACAACCGGGAACTATACAAGATCAACTGAAATTGAAAGTCATTAAAGAAAAGAAGCCCGTCCGCACGCACGGTACGCTGGGGCCCGCCCCGGTGGCCGATACGCCGCTGATGAAGCAGTACCAGCAGCTCAAGCAAACCTACCCCGGCGCGGTGCTGCTGTTCCGGGTGGGCGACTTCTACGAAACCTTCGGCGAGGATGCCGTAACGGCTTCGCGCATCCTCGATATCACGCTCACCAAGCGAGGAGCGGGCACGGCTTCGGAAACCCCACTGGCCGGCTTCCCCCACCACTCGCTCGATACGTATTTGCCCAAGCTGGTGCGGGCCGGGCAACGCGTGGCCATCTGCGACCAGCTCGAAGACCCCAAGCAGGCCAAAGGCCTCGTGAAGCGCGGCGTAACCGAGCTGGTAACGCCCGGCGTGAGCCTGCACGACAACGTGTTGGAGCGCCGCGCCAACAACTACCTCTGCGCCGTGCATTTCGGCAAACAGGAGGCCGGTATCAGCTTCCTGGATATCAGTACCGGCGAGTTTCTGGTGGCCCAGGGCACCATTGAGTACCTGGGTAAGCTCCTCCAGAATTTCCAGCCGGCCGAGGTGCTGTTCTGCAAGAAAAGCCGCCAGGAGTTCGAGGAGCATTTTGGCCCCGACTATTGCCACTTCGCCCTCGAAGAATGGGTGTTTGGCCACGACTACGGCCACGAGCTGCTCACGCGCCACTTCAACACCACCTCGCTCAAGGGTTTCGGCATTGATGGGCTGCGCGAGGGCATAACCGCCGCTGGCTGCGTGCTGCATTACCTGGCCGAAACCAAGCATACCAATGTGAGCCACATCGGCAGCATCGGGCGGCTGGAGGAGGATAAGTACGTGTGGCTGGATCGGTTTACGGTGCGCAACCTGGAGCTGGTGCAGGCTCAGCACCCCGGCGGCGTGCCGCTCATCGATATTCTCGACCAGACCATAACGCCCATGGGGGCACGGCTGCTGCGCAAGTGGGTGGTACTGCCCCTCAAAGAGGCGGCCCAGATTCAGCGCCGCCTCGACACCGTGGACGCCCTGCTGCAAACTCCCGAGCTGCTGGAAAACCTGCAGCAGCACCTGCGCCAGATCAACGACCTGGAGCGGCTGATTTCCAAGGTAGCGGTACGCCGCATCAATCCGCGCGAGCTGCTGCAGCTGGCCCGCGCCCTCGAAGCCATCGGCCCCATCCGCGACGAGCTGGCTGCCTCGGGCGTGAAGGCCCTGCAGAAGCTGGCCGAGCAGCTCAACCCCTGCGCCACGCTGCGCGAGGAAATCCAGGCCAAAATCCGGGAAGACGCGCCTATCCTCACCAATCAGGGCGGCGTGCTGCTCGATAATATTGATGCTGAGCTGGATGAACTGCGCCGTATGGCCGGCTCTGGCAAGGATTACCTGTTTAAGCTGCAGCAGGAAGCCATCCGGGAAACCGGTATTTCCTCGCTCAAAGTCGCCTACAACAAGGTGTTTGGCTACTACCTCGAGGTAACCAACTCGCACAAAGAAAAGGTGCCGGCCACCTGGATTCGGAAGCAGACGCTGGTGAATGCCGAGCGCTATATCACCGAGGAGTTGAAGGTGTACGAGGAGAAGATTCTGACCGCCGAGGAGCGACTGTTCATCATCGAGCAGCGCATCTATACCGAGCTGGTGCTCACGGCCGCCGAATACGTGCCCCAGGTGCAGCAGAACGCCCGCGCCATCGGCGTAGCCGACTGCCTGGCTTCCTTTGCCGCCATCGCCCGCCAGCACCGCTACGTGAAACCCGTGGTCGATGACAGCACGACCCTCGACATCACGGCCGGCCGCCACCCCGTGATTGAGCGCCAACTGCCCCCCGGCGAGCAGTACATTCCCAACGACCTGCGCCTCGACCAGGACGAGCAGCAGATTGTGGTGATAACGGGCCCCAACATGGCCGGTAAATCGGCCCTGCTGCGCCAAACGGCCCTGATTGTGCTGCTGGCCCAGATTGGCTCCTTCGTGCCCGCCGATGCTGCCCACGTCGGCGTAATCGACAAGATTTTCACCCGCGTAGGGGCCTCCGACAACCTGAGCAAGGGCGAAAGTACCTTCATGGTGGAGATGACCGAAACGGCGTCCATTCTCAACAACCTGTCGGATCAGAGCCTGGTATTAATGGACGAAATCGGGCGCGGCACGAGTACCTACGACGGCATCAGCATTGCCTGGGCCATTGTGGAGCACCTGCACAATTCGCCCCGGGCGCGGGCCAAAACGCTGTTTGCCACCCACTACCACGAGCTCAACCAACTGGCCGCCGACTGCCCGCGGGTGCGCAACTACCACGTGGCCGTGAAGGAGGCCGACGGCCGCATCCTGTTCCTGCGCAAACTGCGCGAGGGCGGCTCCGAACACAGCTTCGGCATCCACGTGGCCCGCATGGCCGGTATGCCCACGGCCGTCGTGCTGCGGGCTAATGAAATCATGCACCACCTGGAGCAGGAGCGGGCCTCTACCGGCGTCGAAACCGACCAGCCCACCGAGTTTGATGACCTGTTGGTGGGCCTCAACGATGACACTGACGACGCTTCCGGCGGCAAAGTGGTGCCCCTGAACGGCCGCGTCACCCCCACCGAGGTACGGCAGCGGCCAGCGGGTCCTAAGGCTCAGCCGACCGCCGCCGTACATTCGGCCCCGCGCCCCAGCCTGCAGCTCAGCATGTTCGAGCCCGCCGACCCGGCCCTGGAACGCCTGCGCGAACTGTTGGAGAAGCTGGATGTGAACACGCTAACGCCCATCGAGGCCCTCCTGAAGCTAAACGAGCTGAAGCTGGCGGTGGGCGGCAAATAACCCTGTGCACCGGCGGCCCGGCTTGGTTTTTGGCCGGTCGGGCTGCCGGCCCAGGACAAGTTTCGGTAATGGCAGCGCCCGGGGATGAAAAATTTTCTGCCTGAAAATCAAAGCAAAAGCCTTTAAACGGCCCGAATCAACCGGTTTTTTTAGGGCCGGGGCTTGACTTCAGGATTTGCTGTACTACCTTTGTCACACCAAAACGCTCCAGGGCGTTTGAATCTCAAGCGAGAGTAGCTCAGCTGGTAGAGCGCGACCTTGCCAAGGTCGAGGTCGCGAGTTCGAACCTCGTCTCCCGCTCCAACACGAAAAACCTGCCCCATCCGGCAGGTTTTTTCGTTTCTTGCCGGTATGGCCAACACCCGCAAATGCCTGAGCACCGATGATGCGTTTCGGCAGGCCGTCGCCGAAAGCCTCTCGGTGCGGCAGGTGCTAAGCCGCATCGGGCTGGTGCCGGCCGGCGGCAACTACAAAACGGTGCATACCCGTGTTGCTCGCTTGGGGCTGGATACGAGCCACTGGACGGGGGCGGGGTGGAATAAAGGCGCGCGGTATAAAGCCTTTGGCCGAAAGGCTAAGCTGGAAGAAATACTCGTAGAAAACTCTGCCTATGCTTTTACTCACGGGCTACGTGGTCGGTTACTTAAAGAAGGGTGGAAGCCGTATCAGTGTGAACAATGTAATCTGACTGAGTGGCAGGGTCAAGCTATTCCGTTGGAGCTTCACCATAAGAACGGCATCAATAATGATCATCGGATTGCTAACTTGCAGGTGCTTTGCCCAAATTGCCACGCGCAGACTAAAAATTACCGCGGCAAAAATCAGCAGCAGCGATAGGCCGGAGTGGTGGAATGGTATACACGAGTGACTTAAACTCACTTGCCTTCAGTGGCTTACGGGTTCGAGTCCCGTCTCTGGTACTTATGAAAAGCAGCTTCGCAAGCGCGGGGCTGCTTTTTCGTTTAGCGGGCTGCCGGGCCGGAATTGCAACGGCGGGGTGGGTCCGAACGAAGCCAAATTTCTACCTTTAAGCTCCTGACTTCCGCTTGCCGCCCTGTGCCTATGTCTTCCGCTATGCTCTCTTCCGACGATTACCAGCAGAAAATAAGGCAGGCGTTTGCCGAAATGAGCAAGGTGGTGGTGGGCCAGCAGTACATGGTGAACCGGCTGTTGATCGGGCTATTTACCGGCGGGCACGTGCTGCTTGAAGGTGTGCCGGGGTTGGCCAAAACTTTGACAATAAGCACCTTGGCTAAGGTGTTGCATTTGCACTTTCAACGCGTGCAGTTCACGCCTGACCTGCTGCCTTCCGATTTGGTGGGCACCATGATTTACAACCAGAGCCGCTCGGAGTTCGAGGTGAAGAAGGGGCCGATTTTCGCCAACCTCGTGCTGGCTGATGAGGTGAACCGCTCTCCGGCTAAAGTGCAGAGTGCCCTGCTGGAGGCCATGCAGGAAAAGCAGGTGACCATCGGTGAAACCACCTATCCGCTCGATCTGCCGTTTCTGGTGCTGGCCACCCAGAACCCGGTGGAACAGGAGGGAACCTACCCACTGCCCGAGGCCCAGGTCGACCGATTCATGCTAAAAGTGCACGTCGATTACCTCAAGAAAACCGACGAGCTGGAGGTGATGCGCCGCATGGCTAACCTGAGCTACATGGATGATGTGCGCCCGGTGCTCACGCGCGACGATATCTTCGGCATTCGGCACCAGATCAATCAGGTGCAAATTTCAGAGACACTGGAGAAGTACATCATCGAGTTGGTGTTTGCCACCCGCAAGCCGGCCGAGTACGACCTGCCCGAGTTCCAGCAGTACCTGCAGTTTGGGGTAAGCCCCCGGGCTAGTATTGCCCTGCACCGCGCCGCCAAGGCCGTGGCCTTCCTCGATGAGCGCGACTACGTGCTCCCCGAGGATATCAAGGACGTGGCCGCCGACGTGCTCAACCACCGCATCCTGCTCAACTACGAAGCCGAGGCCGACGGTATCCGCACCCAGGACATGATTGAGGCCATCCTGCGTAAGGTGCCCATCAGCTAGGGGAGAATCGGCACGGATAATACAAGTAAGCGCCGCCGGCTTTTCCGGCCGCGTGGCTGAAACGGCTACACTCACCATTTCACTCTCTCCCCTTTTGTCAAAGCTCAGCAAAACCCTGCGCGGGCTCGGGAGCCTGCTTCGTAACCCCTGGCTGCTTAACCACGTGCTGGCCGCCGACGAAACCAGCTGGCAGGCCCGGGCGTTGCGCCACGCGGGCCGGTGGGGCGTAGCGCCAACAGGCGGGCTGCCAGTGGTACCGCTGACGGCCCTGCTGTCGGCTACCGGCGAAACAGTTGCGCCCTTTGCCTTCCGCGACGGTGGCTCGTTGCCCACCGACCTGGCTCTGCTGCGGGCGCTGGCTCGCCGGAAGCCCGACTGCCGATACTTTGAAATCGGGACGTGGCGGGGCGAAAGCGCGGCCAACGTAGCGGCCGTAGCCGCCGAGGTTCAGACGCTTAATCTGGCGGCTGAAGAGCTGCGGGCACTGGGGCTGCCGGAGCGCTACATCGAGCTACACGGTTACTTCTCGCGCCCTCTGCCCAACGTAACACACCTGCACGGTAACTCCGCTACCTACAATTTAGCCGCGCTGGGGCACTTCGACCTGGTGTTTATCGATGGTGACCACCGGTACGAGGCCGTGCGTACTGATACGCAGCGGGTATTCGAGCACCTGGTAGGGCCTGAAACGGTGGTAGTGTGGCACGATGCCAGCCGTCAGCCTGGTCGGCCCCGTTGGGAGGTGCTGGCGGGTATCCTCGACGGATTGCCGGCCGCCGCGCCGGGCCAGCTCACCCAGGTCGAAAACACGCTCTGCGCCCTGTATTTACCGGTTCCGCTCCCCACGCAGTCGCCTAACCCGCTGGCCGACCCGGTGCCCGCCTTTGAGGTAACGGTGCGAGTGGCTGGCAGCAAGTAAGCGAGGTCGGCTATTCTGATGAAGAAGCCCTCTGGCCGGGCGCGGCGCATTAACGGCTCCGCAGGAGCTGCCAGGCGCGGGTGATGTCGGTGCGGCCGGGCAGGAAGGAGGTGATGCCCAGACCTGTGGTCCGGCGGAAGTGCCAGAGCAGGAAGGCAGTGGAGGCAGTGTAGGAGAGCGTGGAAGCCAGCGCCGCACCCTCAATACCCAGGCGCGGAATCAGCAGCAGCCCCCCGGCCAGCGTGAGCGCCAAGCCGGCCACAGCGGCGGCGTTATTGATGCGGTATTGCGCGCGGCCGGCAAAATAGCTGCTGATGAGCATCTGCACGGCCATCATAACCGAGCCGGGAGCCAGCAGCTGCATCACCGTCTGTGCAGGGCCGAATTCGCGGCCGAACACGGCCGTGAGCACGGCGGGCGGCACTGCCACCAGCACCAGCACGGCCGCGGCCGTGCCCAGCACTGCCAGCCGCCCCACTCGCAGCGCCGATTCGGGCAGCGGGCTGCCACCGGGCGTGTTCACCAGATCGACGTATTGTACCAGGGCCGCACTGCGTGGAATCAGCCAGATGGCTTCCATCAGGGCCACGCCTACCGAAAGCACGCCTACGGCCCGGGCATCGGCGAAGTAGGCCACGAAATAGTAGCCCAGCCGGTAGTTGGCGAAGGCCAGCACGTTGGAAAAGTGCGCCCCCCGGCTGTGGCGGGCCAGCTCGCGGGTGGTGGCCCGCAGCCGGCGGCCGTGGCGGCGGCGCGGGTCGGGCAGGCGCAGCAGTGGCATCAGGCTCAGTAGCAGTGGCAGCCCGAAGGCCAGGTAGGCGGCGTAGTAGTAGGTTTCAACGGAAACCCAGCGCCCACCAAGCTTAAACGCCAGCAGCAATGTACCGGCCAGCAGCGCCACCTGGGCGAGCGTGAGTAGGTTGTAGATGGCCTCGCGGCGGCGGCCCAACAGCAGGGCCGTGTTTATCGAGAAAAAAGCCTGTAGCAGGCTCAATATGCCCAAGTGCAGCAGGTACGAGGGTTCGGGCTGCCGCAGCAGCGCTACCATGCCCGTGCCCAGCACACACACCAGCGTTGCCCAGCCGTAGGCCGGCAGCAGCAGGTGCCAGAGGTTGCGGCGCGGAGCCAGGTAAATGAGCGAGGAGCCACCCAGCAGCCCGATAAAGAGCAGAATGGCCGCGCAGTCGGTTACGAACAGGCTAACCGCGCCCCGGCCTGCCGCCCCCAGGTAGCGCGCCGTCAGCCATACCACCCCGAAGCTGAGCAGGGCCGTAGCCAGGCGGGTGGTAAAATTCTGAACGACTCGGCGCAGCATAAGGGAATTTTGGCCGGTGGGGAAATGGAGTTCAACCAGAGCGGGTGTCGGCCGCAAGAACGTCATTCAGCGCGAAGCCGCCCGCGCGGCTTCGCGCTGAATGCTCTGCCGAAGCCGGGGCTATTTGCTGCTCCTGATGCCCGCGTATACCTGCCGGAAGGTAGCGCCCACGGCCGGGTAGCTGAAACGAGCCAGGGCCGTTGCGCGCATCTGCTGCTCGTTGAAGCGGCCGGCCGGAGCCTGTAGCACTTCCAGCAGGGCGGCGTAAAGCGCCTGCTCGTTGCCGGGCTCTACCAACAGGCCGGCCGAGCCATCAGGTGGTAGCAGCTCGGGTACGCCATTCACGCGGGTGGCCACGGCGGGCAGGCCGCTGGCCTGGGCCTCAATCAGCACGCAGGGCAGGTTTTCGTAGTTGGAAAACAGCACGAAGGCCTGGGCACGGCGCATTTCGGCGGCCACCTGCTCCGAGGTCAGCTTGCCCAGAAACTCCACCGTGCCATCGGCCAGCAAACCCAGCTCGGCGGCCAGTTGGTGCATCTGCGCCTCGGCCGGACCGTAGCCGGCAATGCGCAGGTGCAGCTCTGGGTGATTGGTGCGCAGCCGGGCTACGGTGCGCAGCGTGCCGCTCAGGTTTTTGGCCTGCTCGTTGAAGGCGGCCACGTTCAGCAGGCCCCGGCGTTGGCCGGCCTCGGCAGGCAGCCCGAACCGGTCGGTATCCACCACATTGGGGATGATGACAGTTTGCCGGGCCCGGCCGCCCAGCCGCTCCAGGGCGCGTTTCAGGTCGTCGGAAACGGGGGTGAAGGCGGCTGCTTGGCTCACCAGCCGCCCGGCCAGCCAGCCGCGCCACCAGCTTAGCCGGTGGGCATTCACGGGCAGAAAGGCGGTCCAGTTTTCGGTAATCAAATACGGAATCTGGTAGCGCCACTTCAGCGCCAGCGCCAATGCCGCGGTGCGCAGCATGATATGGGCGTGTGCAATATCGGGCCGTTGGCCCTGCCAATGCCGGCGCACGGCCCGCCAGCCCTTGCCCATGCACACCAGCCACAAACCCAGTTTCAGCAGCTTATCCAGCGGGGCCAGCCCCGTAAGGCGGGCGCGGTAGTAGTAGCGCCAGGTGGGCACCGGGCCGCTCAAGTCTACTTCACTTTCGATGATGCTGCCAAGCGGCCCCCGCGCTACGGCCGCAAACACCACGGCGCTCTGCAGTGGCTGCTGTGGCGCATCGGTGGCGGCAATGGCGGCCACGTGCCGGGCCACAAAGTCGCCATCCTGGTCGTCGTAGCGGTGCGGATACCACTTGGGCAGGTGCAGAACGCGTAATGGGGGCAGGGGCAAAGAGGAAGCAGACACGGGGGTAAAGTTATGCCAAGCTGCAATAGTGCGCCGGCCTTATCCGCAATAAAAGAGCCGGCTACCCTGGGGTAGCCGGCTCGAAATAAATAGGCCAGTATAGGTGTACCCTAACAGTGCGGGCTCCGCCGCAGTAAATTAAGAACCTGAATACCTCACGTTAATACAACTACTAACGCACCACCACAAAGCGCACCGACTGGCGGGTTTCGTTGGTGGTCACCGTGGCCAGGTACACGCCGGCCTGCAGGTTATCGGGCAGGCGTAGGGCCTGGTTTCCGGTGCGCAGCTGGCCGTCGGCCAGCACGGTGGCTACCTGGCGGCCGGTCAGGTCGAACAGCTGCACCGTGGCCGTGGCGTTGCGGCGCAGGCCGAAGCGCAGCTCGGCCGGGCCGGTGCTGGGGTTGGGCACCACGGTCAGCTGCTGCACTTGGTCGGAAGCCGGGTTGGTGGCCAACGTCAGGCCCGGGGCGTTGTAGCAGGTTATCTGGGGGTTGAAGTTGGTCCAGCCGGCGGCCCAGTTGCCGGTGTTGGGGCCGGTGGCACCTTCCGGCGCGAAGGCCCCGCGGTAGCTTACCTTGTCGAAGAAGGCATCGGCGGCCTTACCCGTGAAGGCGGCCCCGGTTCCCAGCTTCGAGGTGGCCTTGGGCTGGAAGAAAGGGCTGGTTAGGTTGAAGTTCTCGACGGCTAGGTTCAGGTCGGCTACGGTCGAGGTGATGTCATTACCATTGTCGGTCAGAAATTTCTTGGCGTCGTAGGTGCTGCTCGTTAGTACATTAGCCACGCGGTTATCGGCGTAGCCGGCAAACACGTTGTTACGCAGTTGCAGCGCTCCGCTGGTGGCATTGCCCTCGCTGGCCGAAGCGTCGAGCAGCAGCCCCACTGGGTAGCCCGAAATAACCGAGTTGTACACGCTCAGGGCCGAGTTGCGTCGGATGTGCATCCCGCGCCTGTAGTTGCTGTTGAGCGTGCCGGTAGCGGGGGCAATGAAGTTGCTTATGTTGGAGAAAACCGGGGCCGTCTGGGGGCTGTTGGCCGAGCCGTTGGCGTCGTTGTCCGACTCGAAGCCGTTGGAGCCCGATACGTCGGCAATGTTGGGGTCGCGCAGGGCCAGGCCAAACTGCACCTTGCCCGCGAAGCCGTTGTCGGTGTCCCACTCATCGTCGGTGCCGCGCAAGGCAATCAGGTACTTGGCGTTCACCGTGCCCCCGAACCACTCGAAAGAGTCGTCGCCGGAATACGATACCTGAATGTGGTCAATGGTGGTGCCTGCGCCCACGCCGGCCAGCGTCAGGCCGTTGATTTCGTTGTCGGTGGTGAAGGCAATGCCCGGAAACTCGATGCGCACATACTGCAGCACGCCCGAGTTATCGTTGGGGTCGGTGCCACCGAAAAAGGTGTCGGGCGTCAGGCCGCCTTCCAGCTTGGGCAACGGCTGGCCGGGGGCCGCCGGAATGTTCTGCGGAGCCTTGCCGGCCAGAATCAGACCACCCCAGTCGCCCCGGTCCCGCTCGCCGGGAGCCTGGTTCGAGGTGAACACTATCGGTTTGGTCGCCGTCCCGCGGGCCTCAATCTTAGCGCCCTGCTTGATGGTAAGCGTGCCCTTCGAGGCTTTATCGCCCTTGATGATGGTGCCCGGCTGAATGGTGAGCGTCGCGCCGCTTTCCACGAACACGAAGCCTTTGAGCAGGTACACGCGGTCGGCCGTCCAGGTGGTGTTGGTCGTAATCGAGCCCTCCACCACTACCGGGGCCGGGGCCACGGGGCAGGTCGTCTGGGCCTGCGCAGCGGAACTGGCGCCGGCAACGGCAGCGGCGGCCAGCGCCAGCGAGAGTACAATCTTTTTCATAGCATCAACGGAAAGAAGTGAGGTGAAAACGAGTGGATTTTTTACCCTGCAAAGGTCCGGCAGCGGCAGCGCAGGGGCGTTAGCGGGCCGTTATCATTGGGTTACCGAAAGGTTGTGTTATGCGAGGCAGAAGAACGGTGTAGGGGCGAAGCTAAGCCTCGCCCCTACACCGTTAAAACTGGTAAGTCAGGCCCACGGTGGAGTATTGGCCGCGGCGGAAGCGGGCAAACGCGCCTCCGTCGGCCCCCGTAATTCTGCCGTCGCGGTTCGAGTCGTAGTACTGGCGGGTATGCTGGTTGAGCAGGTCCTGAATGCCCACCCGCACGCTCAGGTGCTGGCCCACGCTCTTGGTAGCCGCCAGGTCGATAACGTGGCGGGAAAGCTCGAAAATGGTGAAGTTCTGAGTGTTGCTGCTCGCGAACAGAATCCGCGGCCCGATAACATTGTACTGCGCCGACACCTGCCAGCCCCGGGCATCATCCTGGTAAAAAACGCCCGTATTCACCACGTAGGGCGACTGGCCCTGCAACGCACGCTGGTTGAGGTTGCCGGCCAGCTGCTCATCGTCGCTCAGCGTTACCCGGCTCTTAATCAGCGAGGCGTTCAGTACAAAGGCGAAGTGCTGCAGAAACCGGTTTTCGGTGATGTCGGCCAGACCTTTGCGGGCTTCCACCTCCACGCCCACATCGTAGGCGCTGCGGGCATTTACGAAGCCCAGCTCCAGCGTGCTGCCGGTTGTCGAGCCGGTTACCTGCTCGATGGCGTTGTTGAATTTCTTGTAGAACACGCCCACCGATAGCAGCTCGGCCTTGGTGGGGTAGAACTCGTAGCGCAGGTCGGCGTTGTAGATTTTGGCCGTGCGCAGGTCGCGGTTGCCCTTTATGAGGGCGTTGTTGTTGAAATCGTAGTAAGCGTAGCCGGCCACCTCGCGGAACTCGGGGCGATTGAGCGTAACGCTGCCCGCCAGCCGTAGCAGGCTGCGCAGATTGAAGTTGTAGGTGCTGTTGAGCGAGGGCAGGAAAAACGTGCGCTGCTCCTCGTAGGGCGCGGCGCTGGCCAGGCCCGAGCGCAAAAACTTGCGGTTATACTCCATCCGCACCCCGCCCGACACGCTGAACTTATCCGACACCGGGGCCACGGCGCTCAGGTAACCGGCCGCCAGCAGGTTGTCGGCGCGGTAGCTGTCTTCGTCGCCAGTGCCTTCGCGCAGCGTGAAACCGGTGTTGGGGTCGATATTTTCGGGCGAGAAAATCGTTTCAATCGGCAGCTGTAGCAGGTCGTAGTTGAAGCGCGCCGGCCGGGCTGGCACGAAGGAGAAAAAGCGGCTGGCGTAGCTGCGCTCCTTATATTCGGTGTAGAAGCCGGCGCGCAGCTTGTACTGGCTTTCGCGGGTGGTATCGCGGCCGCTCAGGCGCTGCTCCCACTGCCCGCTGCCCATGTAGGTGTCTTCGCGCAGCCGCGAGTAGTACGACGATACATCCTGCTGCGAGCCAATCTGACTGATTTCGACCTGGAAAGGCGGGGTAGGGTCGCCGGGCAGCGGCACGTCGCTGCCGGTGCGGTAGCGGCGGTAGTCGGGCTCATTGCGGAACACGTAGTTGTAACCCGACTGCCAGGTCAGGGTCGAGTTCTTGGCCGCGCCCAGCTCGTGGGTGCCGGCCAGCTGGCCCGAGTAAATCGTGCGGCTCTGGTAGTGCAGCGCGTGGTTGTCGCGGGCCCGGCCGTCGCCGCCCTGAGCAAAGTCGAGGCCCGTGCGGTGGGTTACCTCGTCGGTGCCATACTGGTTGAGGAAGTTGCGCAGCTCCAGCCGGTGGTTGTCGCTCAGGCGCACCTGCCAGTTATGAATCACGCCCAGCCGGCTGGCGGTCTGGGCCTGCTCGTCGGTGTAGTTGTAGATGTAGTTGCCGGTGCCCGTTTCCAGCCGCTGCCGCTGCACCTGGTACTGCTGGTGGGTATTCGAGTACGACACCGACGTGACGTTGCTCAGCTGGGCGCGCCCAAGCTCATACTTGCGCGTCAGGCCCAACGAGGCGCGCAGGTCGGGTAGAGCGGTGCTCAGCCGGGGCTTCCAGTTATTATCGAGGGCGCGGGCAGCCTGTAGCAGCTGGGCGTCGCTAAGCGGGTTCTGGCTGTCGTAGGGCTCGGTGCCTATCGTGGTGGGCATCTTCCGCTCGCCGCCGTCGTAGCCCGCCCATTGGGTGCTACTGCGCTGCGGGCTCTGCTGGTAGCCGCTCTTGAACGTGGTGCCCGCCCGGTGCCAGGCCGATACCGACAGGCTGGTCGTGTTTTCGAGCACCGAGTTCTTGGTGTACACTTTCACCGCGCCGCCCCCAAACTCGCCCGGCAGCTCCGGGGCGCCCGACTTGAAAATCAGAATCCGGTCAATCACCGACGAAGGCAGAATATCAAACGAGAAGGAGCGGGTATCTACCTCCGACGAGGGCGTGAGGGCATCGTTGAGCAGCACCGTGTTGTAGCGCTCGGCCAGCCCCCGAATCACGATAAACGAGTTGTTCTGGATAGTTACGCCCGGAATGCGCTTCACCACTTCGGCCGCGTCGCGGTCCAGCGTCTTCACAATCTGGTCGGAACTCATGCCACTCACCACCACTTCCGATTTCTTCAGATCCTGGAGCAGGGCCACTTCGGTGCCGGTCTGCTTCTGGCCCGTCACCACCACTTCGCCCAGCGTCTGGCTACTTTCCTCAAGCGCACCGTTGAGCGTAGTCGTCTGGCCATCTCGCAGCACGATGCCCGGGAAAGTGAGCGGCTTATAGCCAATCGACTGGACACTGATGGTATAGGTGCCCGGCGCGGCCAGGAGCCGGTACGTGCCATCGAGCTCGACGGGGGCGGCCTGGGTGGTGCCGGTTATGATGACGGTGGCCCCGATGGCGCCCTCGCCGGTTTTTTTATCACGAATCGTTCCGCTCAGTGTGGCTTGCTGGGCCCAGGCCAGTGAGCTGGTTATCAGCAGGAAAAACAGGATAAGCGTGCGTTGCATACAAGGCTCGAAAAGAGTTTTACAAAAGTACCCTGGGCCTGTTATGCTAATATTGCGCAGCCGTTATGTTTGTGTTACTACCACGGATTGCCGCCCATCTGCCCGCCGAAAGAACTACTTTCGCGGCCCCAATTACCCCTGTCTCTGCCCATGCTCCAGTCCATGACCGGCTACGGAATCGCCACCCGCGAAACCGACCACTACGCTGCTACAGTCGAAATCAAGTCGCTCAACTCCAAAAGCTTCGACCTCACCCTGCGCCTGCCCCGCTTTCTGCAAGACAAGGAGCTGGAAATCCGTAACCTGTTGGCTAAAAGCCTGGTGCGGGGCAAAGTCAATCTCAACCTCGATTTCACGCGCCCCCGCGCTACGGCCACGGGTGGGTCTATTGTGAATGAAGCGGCCCTAACGGCCGCCTGCCAGGAGTTGCAGGCCCTAAGCCTGCGCACCGGCCTGTCCTTCGACCAGGTAACGGCCGTGGCCCACGCCCTGCCCGGGGCGCTGCGCCTGCCCGCCGCCGATACTACTGCCACCGCCGAGCCCCTGGAAACCGAAACCAGCTGGGACGAGCTGTTGCCACTGCTGCACGAGGCGCTGGAGCGCCTGCACGAATTCCGCCGCGCCGAGGGCCGGGCTCTCACCACCGAAATCCTGGGCTACGTAGAGCACATCAGCCGGCTGCTGGCCGAGGTAGAGCGCCACGACCCCAGCCGTGTGGCCCAGGTGCGCCAGCGCCTGCAAAGCCACCTGGCCGACATCTCGGCCAACGAGCATTTTAACAGCATCCGCTTCGAGCAGGAGATTCTGCACTATATTGAGAAGCTTGACATTGCCGAGGAAAAGGTGCGGTTGGGCAACCATTTGCGCTACTTCATCGAAACGGCCGGGTTGCCCGAACCCACAGGCAAGAAATTAGCGTTTATTTCGCAGGAAATTGGTCGTGAGATAAACACCATCGGTTCCAAAGCCAACGACTCGACCATGCAGCATTTGGTTGTGAGCATGAAGGAAGAACTGGAGAAAATCAAGGAGCAGATCAACAATATTCTCTAGTGCCAAAACCGAAACGAGCTGGCCAGCGTAACTGACTAATATAACTTTAAGAACATTGTTATGTATAGGCTGTTCCCGATACTGTGTTGAATATTTTCAAGTATTCACTTATATTACATAAAAATAATTCTTCTGACTTAAACCGCTAGTAACCTCACTGAAGTGGCATTAATGGCCACTCAAAACGCCTAAGCAAGCCCGAAAGCAGGTTGTTTTTTACACAATGACTTGCGCTTCGAATTTTTAATCGTAAATTGTGTTATCCAAGCAGCCCGGCAAACGCCTTGCCGCTGGATTACCTCACTTAGCAACCCATCTTTTTTCAGCCTACTTCTATGAAAAAAGCACTACTTACCTTACCCGTACTCTTCCTGATGGTGCTGCTGATGGCAGCCCGTCCTTTCGCCGAGGTGGAGCTGATCAAAAAACGCGTTCTGAGTGAGCGGGTTGAAATCCTCATCCCTAAGGGGTTTGATGTGATGAGCGAGGAGCAGATGGACTTCAACTACGCCAAGTCGCAGAGCCGTCCGAGCGTCATCTACACCAACAACAAGGAAGTTAGTCTGGCCTTTTCCTACACCGATAACACGGCGGATCAGGACATGATGGACATGTACCACGACAACTTCTACAAGATCTACACCAAGCAGTACAAGGAGGCTAAATGGTTCAGCCACGGTGTAAAAGAAGTGAGCGGCCGCAAAGTGGGCTACCTCGAGCTGATGAAGCCGGAGCTGGGCCGCGAGTCGTACACCTTCATCTTCTTCACCGATGTGGAAGGCAAGCTGCTGATGTGCACTTTCACCTGTGCCGACCGCCAGAAGCCTGAGTGGGAGAACGTAGCCAAGCAAATCATGGGCTCGTTCAAAAGCAACAGCTAAAGCGTCGCCGCTTGTCGGCCCCCACAGTTTAAAAGCACTTCACCCGGAATTCACCGCAAGGTAGATTCCGGGTGAAGTGCTTTTAGGGCGTATAGAATATGACGCTAGACGAGTGCCGTGCTGAGCGGAGCGAGGAGTTCCGCGTGCAATGGCAATCCTATCGTCAGGAAGAATCTTGGGCGGCAATCATTCTGGCGGAATGAAGGATGATACTCGGTTTACTTGTTATATAAGCTGTTTAGAAAGTCAAAAGGACGTCATGCTTCATCTGGCGTCCGCGCAGCCGAAGCATCTCTACCGTTTCGTTACAGTCGCTCAGCGAAGCGGTAGAGATGCTTCGACAAGCTCAGCATGACGTTCTGATTGATTTCAGGTACTTCCTAAATAGCTTCATAGTCTCATTTGCCGGGAGCTGCGCCCGCGTCGTTCAAAAAGTCGCGCAATAAACCAAAAACGCCGCGGAAGGCCGTGAGAGGTAGGGTTTCGGGTCGGTCCTGCACATCGTGGTAGGCCGTAATGCCGCCGCGGGTATAGAAGAACAGGGCCGGCACGCCGCGCTCTGAGAAGGGGAAATGGTCGGAGTTAGCGGCCCGGCCGCGGGCAGCCAATGAGGTTATGTAATTGCCCGTTGCGTTCAGGCGCTGCAACCGCGCAAACTGGTCTTCGAATACTCGCCCGTTTACAACGGTAAGGCCCTCACCGCCGGTACCCAGCAGGTCAAGGTTGGCCAGCACCCGAATGGCGGGCAGCGGTATCAGCGGGTGCTCGACAAAGTAGCTCGAGCCTACCAAGCCGGCTTCCTCGGCTCCGAAAGCCAGGAAGGCCACCGAGTAAGCCGGGCGGTTTTCGGGGCGGGCATAGTAGGCCGCCAACTCCAATAGCATAGCCACGCCACTAGCGTTGTCGTTGGCCCCCGGGAAGTAGGTGTCGCGCCCCAGCCGGCCCAAGTGGTCGTAATGCGCCGATACTACCACGAACGAATCGGGGCGGGCGGTACCGGGTAAGTAGCCAACCACGTTCTGGGTGCGGTAGGCGGGATGCAGGCGGGCATCGAGATGCAGGCGCACGGTGCGGGCAGTGGCGGGCCAGGCAGCGGCCCGTACTTCCAGCCGGGGCCGCAGGGACTGCTCGCCGGCTATGCCGGCCGTGAGCTTGCCGGGTACCAGCGTGAGCTGTGCGGCGGCCGTGGCCAAGTGTGCCTGCACCTCGGGCGGCAGTTCAGCCAGCCGCCCGGCCTGGGCCTGGGTTAGTACCAGTACCGCCTTGGCCAGCGGCATGGCCAGCAGCTTCTGCTGGGCTGCAGGCTGCGCGAAAACCAAAGAATCGAGCTGATACACCGGGCCGCGCACTTCGCCGGGCCCCGAGTGGGGGGCAGCAATGAAATCGAGGCCGGGACGTAGCGACTGGCCATCGGCGCTCAACTCGGCGCGGCCGGGAAAGGTGTTAACGGGCAGCGTGAAGAACTGGTAATAGTCGGGGGCCAGCGGCTGCAGGCCCAGCGCGCAAAAGCGGTCCTGCAGGTAAGCCGCGGCCCGTTGCTCGCCGCCGCTCACGTAACCCCGGCCGTGCAGGTCGGAGGCCGTGAGCCGATCAATCGTCTGCCGGGTGCGGGCCATGTCCTGCGCCGTTGTTGGAGTAAGGCAGGCCAGCGTGCTGCCGAGCAGCAGACCCAGGGCCGCCAGGGGGCGGGCGGCAGAAAACAGGGGGAAGTGTATCGGCAACGGCATAGTCAGGGCTCAGGTGAAACTACAGTGGCAACAAGCCTCACCCCACCGGGCGCTGGCTTTCGCAACGAAAGCTGTCAGCTAAGGAATCTCACTGCCAGAAACGACGGGTAAACCACATGAAGGCGGTGCCGGCTGCCGCGCCCAGGGCGTCGCTGAACAGGTCGGACCACTCGCCGTGGCGGCCCATGGCCAGCAGGTGCTGCAGCATTTCGACCAGCGCGCCCAGGCCCACTGCCAGGGTGAGTACTACGCGGAAGGCTTGTGTCTGCCACCACCTCGACCACCGTTGCCGCCGGGCCGAGAAGGTGGCCAGCATCGTGAGCACGCCGAACACGCCGGCGTGGGCAGCCGTGTCGAAGGAAAGTAACTCCCAATGGGGCGTTACGGGCATATCGGCGGCGGGCGTGAGGGTGCTCACCAAAATAAACGCCGCCCACGCCAGCGGCAGCCCTACCAGAGGGCGCCGACGCGGCATGGGCGGCGTTTCGGAAGGCAAAGCCAACGGTAGCAGCGGCGCTTAGGCGCCTACCAGCTCCCCGTAGGTTTCAGACGTGAGCAGGTTGTCCAGCTCGGAGGCGTCGCTTATCGAGAGCTTGATGATCCAGCCGTCGCCGTAGGGGTCGGAATTCACCAGCTCGGGGTTGCCGTCGAGCTTGTTATTTACTTCGAGCACGGTGCCGCTGAGGGGGCTGAACAGGTCGGAAACCGTTTTAACGGCTTCTACGGTACCAAACACGTCGTTCTGGGATACCTCTTTGTCAATGGTGTCGATGTCGACGTACACGATGTCGCCGAGCTCTTTCTGGGCGTGTTCGGTGATGCCGATGTAGGCCACGTCGCCCTCAACGCGGACCCACTCGTGCTCTTTGGAATACTTCAGGGAGGCGGGCAGATTCATGGGATGGTGCTTAGGGAATGAACTGAAAAGCGAGGCGCGCCGCGCGCCGCTTCAAAAGTACAGGGAAATTAGGGACTTAGAAAGAACGTCACTCTGAGCGCAGCGAAGAATTTCCCGCAAGTCATTGCGTCAGCATTGCAGCGGCAGCACGATAGATTCTTCGCTGCGCTCAGAGTGACGTTCTTTCTAAGTCCCTGATTTCATCATCTCACCATTTCACCTACTGCGACAGGCTGTAGCGGAGTTGGATGCCGGCTTCGGTGGAGGTGTTTTTGAAGGCGTTGCCGGTTTTGGGGGTTGTGATGTTCTGGGTGAAGAAGAACTGCAGATTCAGGCGCTGGTTGAGCACGTAATCGACGGTGGGGCGCAGCTGTACCTGGCGGGTGCCGGCCGTTACCTGGCTGGAGGCCCGCCCGATGCTAGTCACCTTGGCCGGCTCGGTAGGTGTGGCATCTCTAGCATCCACAGGGTCTACCACATCCAAAATGGTGCGCTGGATGGCGTAGTTCTCGCTGATGCTGAGGTCGAGGCGGGCGTTGAGTTCGTTGCGCAATACGCGCTGCTCGCCCCCGATTTTGAAGGGCAGCCGAAACTTGTTGGTGGCAAAACCCACCCCAATCACGATGTCGTTGCGGCGCAGCTCGGTTACCTGGGCCACGGTCGAGTTCAGGCCAATGGTGCGGTCGATGCGGTACTCCAGGCGGCCAGTGAGGCGGCTGGTAGTCTGGAAGTCAACCCCGATGAGCGGGGCCAGCCGGTCGGCAATGGTTACCTGCCCGATGATGTAGTAGGGCACGAAGCGGTTGGCGTTATTGAGGACAGTCGAGAGACCATCAGGCTCCTTTTCATAATCGACCGTAGTGCTGTAGCCGGCAATGTTGTAGCTGGAGCCATACACGTGGTTGAGGCGGAACGAGCGGAAGTAGCGCTGTACAAACGGTATTTCGGACAGGCCGTTGTAGCTGATGTTCCAGTTGGGTAGCGGCAGCTGGGCGAAGGGCTTGAACTTCTCGGCCTTGTAGCCATCCGATGAGCGGCCCTTGTAGGCGTCGATAAATGCCGGCAGCAGTACATCCTGCGAGTTGTAGCCATAGACACCATCACCCGGGGTTTGGTTGGCCGCAGTCAGCCGCTGCTGGATTACCTCGCGGTTTGCCACGAAACGCTCAAACGCCTTCGACATAGTACCGGCGCGGCTCAGGTCGCCGAATATCGTTTGAATGGCAATGAACGAGGTGCTGAATGTGCCATTGCCCAGCGGATTACTGGCGGTGGGCGTGGGGTCAGCTACGGGCACGAAGTCATCGTCTACGAGCCGGCGGTAGAAAACCTGGCGGCTGCGCACGAGGTTGCGGCGGGCATCGAGCTGAATGTTGAAGTCGCGGATGGGCTCTAGGGTGGTGCGCAGCGTTAGGGCCTCGGTGAGCAGCGAGCTGAGCGGGGCGTTGAGGTACTGGCTCTGGTCGGTGTACCAGCCGTTGCCGTAGGCTTTGCTGAACAGGCCATCAAGGTCCTGCTGCTGGCCCAGGATGAAGGGCAGGCCCGGCGCGTTGAACCCGTTATCGAAGCCTAAAAAGCGGGTGTCGGGCAGATAGCCGGGCAGCAGCGTACCGTTGGAGCGTACGTAGGTGAAGTTAAGCGAGCGGGCCGTCATCAGGGAGCGGAGCACGGCTTTCAGGGCTCGGAACTCGGGGCCTTTGGCCGAGTCGGCCTCGGCGGTTTCAGGACCCGCGCCGGCGGCCCCAACCACGCCGGGCTTGGCGATTTTAGGCTCGGCGGGCTGCTGGCCGGGAGGCGGCGCGTTGTTGATGATGTTGAGGAAGCGCACCTTGTTGTAGAGCTTCACCAAATCAATCTTGCCGTTGGCGCTCAGCTCGCCGGTGTTCTGAATGGTGTTGCCCAGGTTCAGTGGCACGGTAGCCGTATCGGCGGGGTTGGCCGGGTTGGCGGGGCGGCGCAGGGCCGTGGAAGCGGCCTGCCAGCCGTAGGTGGCAGCGTAGCGGGCATCGGCCGAAAGCCAGTCGGTCAGCGGGAACTTGTCGAGCGGCAGGCGGTAGGTGAGGGCGACGGTCTGGTTGAAGTTGGTGGTGCGGCCGCCGCGCAGTAGGTTGTCGCGCAGCTGCTGGCGGTTGTCCCGGGCAATCTGCGATTCGCCGAGGGTAGTGCCGGGACCCTCATCCACTACGGCCCGGTTGGTGGCCGTGTAGTCGAAAGCCAGCGCTTTGGTCAGGTCCCAGCGCAAATCGTAAATGCGGCTGAAATAGAACACCTTCTGGAACACGCCCGGAATATTGCCCCGCACGGGCACCTGGCCGGGCTCGAGGGTACGCTGCAAAAACCGCTCGTTGTAGCGCCGGTCCAGGTCGGCCCGGAACGAGAAGCGTGAGGGCAAGGGGGTGAAGTTGACTTCCTTGAACAGGGCCAGGTAAGGCGAGTCGAAGGCCTTTACCTTGGCAAGCGGCGTGTAGTTTTTGGGGTTGGCCTGGTACACGTAAGCCAACGCGCCGGTGTAGGTGCGGGTGTAGTCGCGGTCGGTGCGGATGTCGGTGTGGGTGCGCTCGGTCAGCGAGTAGCTCAGGGCCAGGTTTTCCACGTCCCAGGGCTGCACCTTCTTCTCGGGGTTGGTGCGCTCCTTGCGCACGTTCAGCAGCGAAATGCTGCGCTGGCTGGTCTGGTCGATTACCTCGCGGCGGTAGGCGGCGCGCTCGTCGGCATCCTCAAACTTCTCCAGGCTCTGCTCCAGGCGGGTGTCGGGGTCGAGCGGGTCGTACTTGGGCGAGCGGCTTTCAATGCCGGCCTGCAGCAGCACCGGCACGCGCAGGCCCAGCTTCTCCGGGAAAAACTTGTCGGCCGCCACGGTGGCATTCACGTCGCCGCGCAGAATATTATCGATGGAGCGCTGCTGGGGTCGGTCCTGCAGGCCGCCGAAACCGGTGGTTACGTAGCTGCCGGTAGCCGTAATGTTGGCAATGTCGGCCAGCTTGGTATTGAAGCGCGCAGTGGCGGCCCAGCCGCTTTCGTTCTCAAACTCGGATACCCGCAGCTCGTTGGCCCACAGCGTCAGCGACTGGCTCGCGCCATCGTCGCCGGGGTTCAGCACGCCAATCATCGCGCCCTGCACCGACGATAGATCGGGGTTGCCGACTACCGTAATGGTGTTGCCGTTGGCCAGTTGCACCACGTAGGGGGTGCCGTAGCTCACGCCGGCCTTGTTGCGGGCCGACTTGGCGTCAATCAAATCCTGCAGCGTCAGGTCGATGCGGTTGGCAACTGGCCACACCTGGTCGACGGTGTAGCTGGCCCCCGCGCCGGTGGGCTGGGGCGTGAGCTCCAGTGGCAGCGCGTACTCGTAGTAGTTCTGGGTGTAGTCGGTGCCCAGGCGCACGAAGCCGCGGGCCTGGCCGCTGCGCAGGTTGCGGTCCTGGGTTTCGGCGTGCAGAAACAGCTTCAGGCGCTTGTAGCGCAGCATGTTTACCGTCAGGTTTTTGTAGGCTGCCTTAGCGAAACCGTCGCGCAGGCCGCCCACCACCAGGCGCAGGCTCTGCTCGTTCTGCAGGCGGCTGGTAGTAGTCGAGCCGAACTCCTGGTCGCGCCGGATGTTGGGCGGCAGCAGGTACGGAATCGAGCCGGCCCCGGCCTGCTCCACGCGGCCGTTTTCCTCAATGCTCACCGTCGAAATGCTGAACTCGTCGGCATCGGTATCGGGGTTGAGGATGCCGCCGGGCTCGGCAATTTTGGTGAGGTAGCGGCGCCACTGGTTGGCCACAAACTGGGGCTGCACCATGCGCAGCACCACCGGCTGCTGCCAGCCCGTGAGGGCCAGGCGCAAAAATCGAATCGACTTGAAGCCGAATTCCTGGCCGTCGGGCGTGCCCACGGCCCGGTCGTACTGCCGGATGGGAATGCGGAACTGGTACCAGCTGACGGGCTCGTCGTTGGTGTCGTCGTTGTTGTTCGTGACCTTGTCAACGATATAGTTCTGGCCCACTTCGAGGCTGCCGGGACGCAGGCGCACGCGGTACTCGTAGTAGCGCTCAATCTCCGAAATCACGTTGTCGCGGTTCAGGTCTTCCTTGTCGGGGTAGGCCGTCGAGCTCAGGCGGCTGCCCTCGGACGAGTTGCCCTCCATGCCGTTGAAATCCTTGTAGCGAGCCAGCACCTTGGCATTGGCCTGGTC
The DNA here is from genome assembly GCF_013377885.1 of Hymenobacter lapidiphilus. Lineage (GTDB taxonomy): Bacteria > Bacteroidota > Bacteroidia > Cytophagales > Hymenobacteraceae > Hymenobacter > Hymenobacter lapidiphilus. The sequence goes on along the minus strand of NZ_JABKAU010000004.1, from coordinate 102,673 downwards.
GTAGCTGGGGTCGAGGTGGTGGCGGAAGTTGTCGCCGGCCGGGTCGGGTACACCCGCGTAAGCGCCCTGCAGTTCGGGCAGGGCCTGCTCGGCCGCGTCGATAATGCCATCGAGGCCCACATCCTGCTGGGCCCGGGCCCCGGCGGCGGGGTTAAAGGCGTCGGTGAGGAAGGGCTGGCGCGACACCCGGCCCCAGACGGTGTTGGTGGCGTCGGAGCTGGGGTTTTCTACCGGCAGGCCGTTCTCAAACTCGTACCGGTTGTTGTCGGCCAGCACGTCTTCCGAAACCGAACCCAGGTTCACGAACAGGTCGCCGCCGCTGGTGTTGTTGGCGTTGTGCCCGTCGTTGTCGACTACCCGGCCGTTTTCACCCGTCAGGAAGGGGTCCATGAGCCAGAACTCCAGGTACTCCACGTTGGCGTTGTCGAAGTCGGTATCGAAGGTGATTTCGCGCGAAATGGCCGCCTGCCGGGCCGCATTGGCAGCATCCGTCGTGCTGGCAAAAAACGTGGGCCGCGTGCGGTCGAATTCAGGCGTGTAATTATACTGGCCCCGCTGGTCGGGAAAGTAGGCTAGGTCGAACGTCGTTTCGAACGAGTTGCCGTTGGCCCCCAGGTTGCGGTTCGGGAACACCTCGTCGCGCTTGATGCCGCGAATGTAGTGGTTCTTCAAATCACCCGTGCCAATGTTGTCGGGCTTGCTCTGGCCGTTGGTGTAGTAGGTCTGGTCGATGGTGTACCAGGCCAGCTTGGCGCGGTTGTAGGCCGTAGCCAGACCGGTGGGCGCGCCACGTAGCGGCAGCGGGGTGCTGCCCAGTCGCCAGGCTACCGCCGAGTTCAGCCCGCCCAGCGTGTAGGGCGTGCGCGCATTCTCGAAATCATCGAGGTACGAAACGCCATTTTCGCCGCCGCTCTTATCGTCGCCGAGCTTGCTTTGGCTGGGGAGCAGCTGGGCAAACTCGCCACTGAACGAAACCGTCGAAATTTCTTTGGTCGAGATGAAGGGTAGCGCGTTGAGGTAGCGGGTCAGCGCCCGCGACTCGCGGCGCATATTCACGTCGAAGCCGTAAATGGTGTTGTTGCCCGGCTCGTCGCCGATGTTCACGCGGTTGATGCCGGGCGCCTGGTTTTCGCGCAGGTGCAGCACCGTGGCCCCGAAGAACATATCCGACGATACCCGGTAATCGAACCGGGCCCCGATCAGCTTGCGGGGCTGCACCTGCACCAGGGCGTTTTTCTCGAACTCCACCCGCAGCTCGTTGGCCGAATTCAGGTAGGCCGGGTTCAGGATTTTCACCTTGGCCTGATCATAAAACACCTGATAATCGACGCCTTCCTGGAGGAGCGTGGAGCCCGAGCGTACCCGCACCGAGCCCTCGGCCACGCCAATACCGGGCAGGTTAATCTCGTCGGTGCTGGTGGCCTGGTAGCGGCCGCGCAGATAGAACTTGTCTTTCTCCTGGATCTGCTGGGCGTCGCTCTGTACCTGGTTATACAACTCGCGGTAGGCATACTTGCGGGCCAGCTGCTGCTCGGTGGGCGAGGCTGCGGTATCGAACTTGGCGGCCAGGTAGCTGCCGAACGGCTCGATTTCGGGGAAGATGATGCGGCCCAGCTCGGTATCAACGGTGATGCCGGGGAAGAAGTCGAAGTTGCCGTCGGGGTTCCGGTCGTTATTGGGGTTTACGTTGTCGAGGTTGAAAACCTCAATCAGCGGCTTGTTGGCAATGTTCTGGCCCTCCTTCAGCGAAATCAGGTCAACGCCTGTCACATCGTCCTTGTACACTAGCTGCAGCTCGAACTTGTCGCGGTTGAGTTGCTGGGCGTTCAGGGCATAGATGTTTTTCATCATCAGATCCCAGGTCGGCAGGTTGCGCGTCAGCAGGTTCTCGTTGGCTGGGTTCACGCTCGGGTTGGCCAGGCCCACGGCGGGGTTGGTGGCCTTCAGCATCTTCAGGAAAATCACCTGGTCGGTGCCGACCTGCGAGTAGTCGTTTTGAATCTCGCCAACGGTGTAGGTCTGGCCGTTGTAGATATACTGGTACGATACGCCCAGCACCTGCTCGGGCAGCAGCTGGGTGTTCAACGAAAGGTAGCCCAGCTGGGCATTATAGGTGTACTCGCGCGGGTCGAGCTTGCGGGCCCGCACGTGCTCAAAGTCGATGTTCTTATCTAGGCCCAGGTCGCGCAGGTTGTCGTCTACCTGCAGATCCTGCCGAAAACCCGGCAGCCCACGGATAACCCCCAACTCGCTGTTGGCCTGGTTGTCGGCCAGGGCGCTGGGGCGGGCACCGTTGAGAAACTGCTGGCGATACACGCGCTGGGGCTCGGCCACATCCATGAGCGTGACTACGTTGCGCAGGTTGTCGCTCTGGCGGTTGTCGTTGGTCACCCACACTTCGAGGTAGGTGATGTTGATGCCGCTCTGAATGGTAGGCAGGTTGCGCAACGAGTTGTCGTACCGCTCCCGAAACACCTGGCTCAGGAAGTAGTGGCGGTCCTTTTCGTACTGGCTGGCCTTGATTTCGAAGGGCCGGCTCTGGCCCCCGTTCTGGATGCGCACCTCATCGGCCTGTCCGCGCAGGGTGCTGGCAATGGTGGTTACGCCGAGGCGGCCGAACTGCAGCTGGGCCTTCACGCCAAACAGGTTCTGGCCCCCGGTGATGAGCGAGTTGTTGAGCGGCAGGCTCACGTTGCCCAGCTCCACCTTGCGAATAATATCGGTGTCGAAGCCCGTGTAATCGAGCTTCATGTTGTTCTCGAAGTCGAAGGCCGCCTTGGTATCGTAGTTAAACGTCAGGCGCAGCTTCTGCCCAATCTGACCGCTCAGATTGAGGTTCATATTCTGATCGAACTGGAAGTCGCCATTTCGCTGCTGGCGCAGCGTGAGGGTGGGGTTTTCGTTGCGGTTGCCGCGGTAGCCCATGCGCAGCGTTACGGCCCCCTGGGGCCGAATATCCACGTAGCTGCCCCCAAAAATGCGGTCGGCCATGGGGCCGAGGTAAATCTTGGGAATCAGGCGGCGGTTGTCGGGCTGGTTGGGGTCGCCGGCTACGCCGCCGCCGCTGGCCCGCTCGCGGAAGTAGTCGCGCACGGCCTTTTGCTGCTGCCAGCGCGAGTATTCCTCGAACGTCATGCGGCTGGGGTCGCGGAAGTCGAGGCTCTGGCCGATGCCCTCGCGGATGTCGAAGTTCTTGAGGCTGTCGTCGGGCTGCACCTGCAGCTGCACGTTGTCGGGCAGTGGCAGCACCAGCGGCGAGCGGCGCCGCTCATTCGAAAAGCGCGAGCCGCGCCGGTCGGCGGGCTCTACCCGGGGGCGGGTGCCGGGCTGGTAGCGGGTGGTATCAATGCGGGGCGTATCGGCAGCGAAACCCCATTGGCCAGCCGGCCGCAAGCCGGCCGGCAGCCAGTCGGCCCAGAGTTGGCCCAGCGCAAAGGCACCCGTCGTGCCGTCTGCCAGCGGTGCGGCTTCCGACCACCAGGCCACCAACGAAACCAGGACCACGAAGGCGCTGGCGGAGAACTTCTTACCGGTAGTCAAACGTCAATATCCGTCGAGAGAGGAGTTGTTAATTGTTAGTTGTCAGTGGGCAGTTGTTAGTGTCGGTTAAGCTGTTTGGATAATAGTTGTCAGAGGCCGGGGCGGACCTGCGTTTCGTGGCTTCAGCCCCGCAAATTCCCTAATCACTAACAACTCATCACTGACAACTAACAACTCATCCTTAACCGGACTTAAGAGCGAATTTAATCAATTCCTCTACCGTCAGGTCGTTGCCGTGCTTGCGTTGGATCTGGTCGAGCGACTTTTCGGCCGCTGCCCGTGCGAAGCCCAGCATCACTAAAGCGGCTAACGCCTCCGAGCGGCTGGTATTGTGCGCCTTGGCCAGTGGCACGGTATCGATGCCAGCTTTGGCCAGCAGCTCGTCTTTGCGCAGCTTGTCTTTGAGCTCCAGAATTACGCGCTGGGCCGTTTTGGGGCCCACGCCCTTGATGCTCTGGATGGCCCGTACGTCTTCGCTCACAATGGCCTGCCGGATTTCCCCCACCGACATCGACGACACCATCACGATGCCCGTGCCCGGCCCGATGCCCGACACCGAAATCAGCAGCATAAACAGCGCCTTTTCGTTGGGGTCGAGGAAGCCGTAGAGCGTCTGCCCGTCTTCCTTGATGTGCTGGTAGGTGTAGAGCTTGATTTTCTCTTCCTCGGCCGGCAGCTTGGCATAGGTGGCCAGTGAAATCCGGATTTCGTAGCCGATGCCCTGCACGTCGAGAATAGCCTGGGCGGGGTCTTTGTAGGCGAGCTTGCCGTCAACGTAAGCAATCATGCGGGGTGGGAGCGGAGTAGAGGAAACGGGGTGGAAACGGCCGAACGCGACGCTGGCCGCTTTGGTGCCAAGTTAGGCACTTTAGAAAGGAGTGGAAAGAGAAGCGCGTAGAAAGAAGGGAGTGCAGCAAAGGCTGGGAAGCAGGAATGTCATTCAGAGCGAAGCGAAGAATCTCGCGGCCCCAAGTAACCCTGCTGTCAGGAGTTAGTGTGGCCCGCGAGATTCTTCGCTTCGCTCTGAATGACGTTCTTTCCTGGTCCTTGCTGCTTACAGCCCTTTGTTGCCGGGCTGCTGGGCATCGACTACGGCAATGGCGGCCATGTTCACGATTTCACGCACCGAGGCACCGAGCTGCAGAATGTGCACCGGCTTGCGCATGCCCATCAGCACCGGCCCGATGGCCTCGGCACCCCCAATTTCCTGGAGCACCTTGTAGGCAATGTTGCCGCTGATAACGTTGGGGAAAATGAGCGTGTTGGCCCCGCCTTTGGCCGCCAGCGGCGAGAAGGGGTACTGCTCCTGCAGCAGCTCGGGGTTGAGGGCGGTGTTGGCCTGCATCTCGCCATCAATTAGCAGGTCGGGGTAGCGCTGCTTGGCCATTTCGGTGGCGCGGCGGGCTTTGTCGGGCAGTTCGCCGGGGTTCGAGCCGAAGTTGGAGTAGCTGATAACGGCCACCCGCGGCTCGGCGTCAAAGAACTTCACGGCCCGGGCCGTCAGTCCGATAATGTCCACCATTTCTTCGGCCGAAGGGTCGATGTTGACGGTGGTATCGGCGAAGAAGAACGGCCCTTTTTTGTGCTGGATGATGTACATCGAGGCCACCCGCTTGGCGCCCTCGGCCACCCCAATTACCTGCAGCGCCGGCACGATAGACTTGCCGTAGTCCTTGCTCAGGCCTGTAATAAAGGCATCAGCATGGCCGGCTTCCAGCATCATAGCCCCAAAGTAGTTCCGCTCGCGCAGCAGCCGGCGGCCCTCATATATTGTAATGCCCCGGCGCTGCCGCTTTTGGTAAAACAGCTCGGCGTACTCTTCGCGCTTGGCTTCCTCGCGGATGATGTCGATTATTTCGCAGCCTTCGAGGTCGAGGGACGTTTCGGCTGCGATGCGCTCAATTTTGTTGCGGTTGCCCAGCAGAATAGGAAAGGCAATACCCTCCTCGCGCAGAATCTGGGCGGCCTTGAGGGTTTTGTATGTGTCGCCTTCGGCAAACACCACCCGCTTGGGGTTGCTACGCGCCGCCGACGTCATGCGGTTCATCAGTTTCTGGTTCACGCCCAGCCGCGCCCGGATGTCGTCCTCGTAGCCGGCCCAGTCGGTAATGTGCACCCGGGCCACGCCGCTGTCCATGGCCGCTTTGGCCACAGCCGGGCTCACGGTGGTAATCAGGCGCGGGTCGAGGGGCTTGGGAATGAGGTAGGTGCGGCCGAAGCTCAGCGTATTGTCGCCGTAGGCGCGGTTCACCATCTCGGGCACTGCCTCCTTGGCCAAGTCCGAGAGGGCGCGCACGGCGGCCAGCTTCATTTCCTCGTTTATTTCGGTGGCCCGCACATCCAGCGCCCCCCGGAAAATGTAGGGGAAACCGAGCACGTTATTCACCTGGTTGGGGTGGTCGGTGCGGCCGGTGGCCATAATCAGGTCGGGCCGGGTAGCCATGGCTATTTCGTAGCCGATTTCGGGGTCGGGGTTGGCCAGCGCAAACACAATGGGGTCGGCGGCCATCTTCAGTAGCAGCTCGGGCGCCAGCACATTGCCAGCCGACAGGCCCAGGAACATGTCGGCCCCTTCCAGCGCCTCGGCCATCGTGCTGATGGGCCGCTCGGTGGCGAAGAAGAGCTGCATGTCGGCTAGGTCGGTGCGGGCCGGCGTAATGAGGCCGTCTTTGTCGAATACCACCACATTCTCGCGCCGCACGCCCAGCGCCAGGTACAGGCGCAGGCACGAAATGGCCGCTGCGCCTGCTCCGCTCACCACCAGCTGAATCTGCTCAATCTGCTTGCCCACCACTTCCAGCGCGTTCAGCAGCGCCGCCGACGTGATGATGGCCGTGCCGTGCTGGTCGTCGTGCATGAGCGGAATGTTCATCTGCTCGCGCAATGCCGTCTCAATCCGGAAGCACTCGGGGGCCTTGATGTCTTCCAGGTTGATGCCGCCAAACGTTGGCTCCAGCGACTTCACGATACGGATAAACTCGTCGGGGTCGGTCGCATCAATCTCAATATCGAAGCAGTCGATGCCCGCGAACTTCTTGAACAGTACGCCCTTGCCTTCCATTACCGGCTTGGAGGCCTCGGGCCCGATATTGCCCAAACCCAGCACCGCCGTGCCATTGCTGATAACGCCCACCAGATTGCCCTTGGCCGTGTACTTGTACACGGCATTCTTGTCGGCGGCAATTTCCTTGCACGGCTCGGCCACGCCCGGCGAGTAGGCCAGGGCCAGGTCGAGCTGGGTGCTCACGGGCTTGGTCGGCACCACCTCAATTTTACCGGCCGGCGTGCGGGAGTGGTAATCGAGGGCGTCCTGTTTGTTTATTTTGAGCATGAGGCAGGGCAGAAGATGAGCTTCCGAAGAAAAGAACAAGGAAGCAAGATGCGGCAAAATGAGCCGGCTTCAAAGGTACAAGCCCCACCCGGAACCGAAAAGCCCCGGACCGGGCAGGGTTCGGGGCTTTCTGAACACGGGGAGGTAACGGCCTGCTAGGGCTTGATGGGTAGGTTGGTGAACTCCCCGCCCACGACGACCACGCTATTTCTGACCGGCAGATTGGGCAACAATTCCGCGTAGGGGTCGGCCACGTTCTTGAAAGTTATTTCGTAGCTGCCGCTGATAAGGTTCCGGGGCCCGTCGTAGGCGGTAATTATCAGGCGGCCTTCGGTAGCATAATCACGGCCTCGATGAATTTTACTCAGCCGGGTGGTAGGCGTAAGGTCGTAGCTCAGCGTGTAAGTGGTCTGCACCTCATCGGCCATTGGTGCCTGTGCCGATTCGGGGGCAAATGTTCCCAGTTTGCCGGGAAAGCTGCTTGGCATCAGAAACCGCACTTGGTTTACCGGCAGATTTCCGGAGCTTAAATACAACGCCATACGGCCGTTTTCCCAGGCTGCCCGTCCCAGTAAATCCTTAGGAGAGTGGCTGATTCCACCAGACTCACGGCTGGCGGGGTAACTCACCATGCTGTACATTTCGTAGGTCGCAACAGGCACCACATACGGAGTCGGATCATCATTCTTCTGGCATGAAGCGCCGACCAAACTCAAAACGGTAAGCACTAAAGAGGGGAGAAGTTTACGCATGTTGGTAGGATAGGGAATAGGAAATCATACTGCGTGAATGCCGAAGAACCCAAAACGGGTTTACTGGACTTTCAGGTTGGTGAACGACCCCGTGATTTCCACGTTGCAGCGCAGTGCATCGCCGCTGGCGCCGTTATCATCGGCCGGGTCAGCCACGTTTTCCAGCTGTGCCTGGTAGGAGCCGGCCAGCAGCTGGCGCTGGGCATCGTAACCCGTAATGGTTAGCTGGCCCCGCATGTTGCGATAGGTAGTGCTGTTGATAGACCCCGCGGCCCGCGACCTGAAAAAGGTATACACACTGGCTACCGGTGCCGCATGGCTGGCCAACGTGCGGAGCTCGTAGACGCCGACAAACGCGGTTGTCAGGCTGGAACGCGGCACCGTGAAGCTGATGGCATCCTTGCCCTCGATTGCGTCGAAATCCAGCTGCAGCTTATCGGTGGCGAGGGTAGCGGTGCTTTGCAGCGTCTTCTGCGAATAGCCCTGCTCGTTGTTGAAGCGGCTGGTCGACAGGTAGGTAGTGGCCCGCTGCATTTCCACCTCCGCTTCCGGCACACCGGGCTGCGGGTCGTCCTCTTTCTGACAGGAAGACATAAATAGAGAGGAAACGATTAACGCGGATAATGATAGGCTTTTGAACATAATAATGCGAGGCAGGTGTAGAAGGATAAAACCAAGCTTTTCAGGAAGTCACCGGAATCAATTAGAACGTCATGCTTCATCTGGCGTCCGCGTAGCCGAAGCATCTCTACCGCTTCGCTGAATGACTGTAACGAAACGGTAGAGATGCTTCGGCTGCGCGGACGCCAGATGAAGCATGACGTTCTTTTGACTTTCTAAACAGCTTCAACGAGTAAATCTAAAGTTGTGCCAGCTTTGATAAAATAGTTCCCTGCCAGGTTGTTTTTTTATTGAGTCGCCTAAAAGTTGTGGACAACCTGCCGTCATCGGGCGCTGGGAATATGCCTGAAATGGTACGTCTGAAGGAAATAAGTGAGGCCCGATGGCGTACCCACATTGAGTACGTCATCGGGCCTCGCTTATTTCCCTCGGTCAGCAGAACCCTCACCGGCTCCTGAAAATTTTCAGGGAGTAGCGGACGGGGCTGAAAGCAGCATCTGTCTCCTCACCCACCCACTACCAGCTTCTGCCCAGGCTGCACGGCATCTGATTTCAGGTTATTTAACTCCCGCAGCCGTTGCACCGTCAGGCCCTGGTAGCGGCGCGAGATATTGTAGAGCGTGTCGCCGGGCTGCACCAAGTGCAGCGGCGGCGCGGAGGGCAATGCTACGGAAGCCGCGGCCGGGGTAGCCGGACGGGCCGCGCGCCGCACCGGAGCCTGAGCGGCCGCTGCTACGTTGCGGGTCGCCTCCGTGAGGTCGGCCACCGCTTCATTTGCGGCTGCTTCCGGCGGGGCTTTCAGCATCAATTCCTGGCCGGGCTGCAACACGTAGCTGCCGAGCTGGTTCCAGGCCTTGAGCTGTGCCACGGTCAGGTCGTTGGCGGTGGCAATCTTCTCCAGAAAGTCACCCGGCTTCACCACGTAGCGGTTGGGTACAGTAGCATTGTCGGTAGCTGCTGAAACTGCGGCCACGGTCCGGCGCACCTCGGCGGCCTGTTTGGCCGGAACGCGGGCCAGCATTTCGGTAGTCGAGTCTGGTTCGGTGGCCGGAGCTACCGAAGCGGCTTTGGTAGCGGCTACCCGAGTCGGGGCTGCTGCCGGCCGAATTACAGCGGCAACCGAAGCGGTGGCTGTGGGTTCGGCCACGGCCGGCAGCGCCCGGAACAGCACCAGCTGCTGCCGGCCCGCCAACGAGGCACCAGAGCCCAGCTTGTTCCAGCGGCGCACCTGGGCCGGACTCACCTTGTAGCGGGCTGCTACCGAATTCACTGTTTCGCCGCGCTTCACCGTATGGCGTAGGCGCTCGAAGCGTGGTTCGGCCGCCGCTGCTGCCGCCGCAGATGAAGAAACCGCCAGGTTGCGGCCGGGGAGTGGCATAATTCCGCTCAGCGCCACCAGGCGCGGGGCCAGTGGGCGGGGCAGGTCGGCCAGCGGGCGGCAGTAATCAAAAAGGGCCTCACGGCTGGCTACGGCCAAAGCGGGGCGGGCGCTGGCTGGCACCTTTAGTATGTAGGGGCGGTAGCCGGCCGGCAGGTAGGGCTTGCGCAGCTCCGGGTTTAGGCGCAGCAGTGCCAGCGAATCGGGAGCACCGATGGCCTGCGCCAGGCGCGTCAGGTCGAAGGGCCGCCCGCCCAGCTGCAGCGTGTCCATTGCCTGGGCATACTGGTAGTTGAGCGTGGGCGCGTGCAGCTGATGCTCCTTGGCGTACTTCATGGCGTACATAATGGCCGTGAAGGTGGGCACGTAGTTGCGGGTTTCAGCCGGGAGGCTGTTATGCACTTCCCAGTAGGTTTTTTTGCCGGTGCGCTTCACTACGCGCTGCATGTTGCCGGCTCCCCAGTTATAGGCAGCCAGCACCATTTCCCAGTCGCCGAACACCCTGTATAGGTAGCGCAGGTGCTTACAGGCCGCTTCGGTAGCCTTTTCGGGGTCCATACGCTCATCTACCCAGTCGTCGCGGTGCAGGCGCAGGTCGTTGGCAGTAGGGCCCATAAACTGCCACAGGCCGGTGGCGCCCACCCGCGACTTGGCCGTCGGAATCAGGGCCGACTCCACCACGGCCAGGTACTTAAGGTCGAGCGGCAGGTTGTATTTGGCCAGGTACTTTTCGAAAAGCGGAAAGTAGAGGTTCTCACGCTCCAGCACCCGCTGCGTGTAGCCCCGCTGCCGCTCGGTAAACAGCTTCACAAAGCTCATCACGTGGTTGTTGAACACGTGGGGCACATCGGTGTCAAAGCAACTCACCCGGTCGCCCACCAGGTCGCGCAGCTCGGGTGGGGTGCGCAGCCACGCCAGCTTCGCCGAGTCGGGTGCCACGGGCGCGGCGGCCAACGAATCGGGCAGCAGCGGCAAAGCAGTCAGCACCGAATCGGAAGGTAGGGCAATCGGGGCTTTTGAAGCGCCAGGCCGCACCTGGGCCCGGGCGGCGGGAACCAACGTGCAGGCCAGCAGAACGGGAGCGGCAAACCGCAGCAACTTCATCATGCTAACTCACTCAAAAGGACAATGGCCGGTTGGCCCAAACGCAAAACGCTGAGCCACAACCCAGCGTTCTGCCAAAAATAGCACAGTTTATCATAACTCCCAGCCCTACGACTTAAAGTAGCACTTCAACAGCAAGCTGCTAGCTGACAGCCGTTACCTATCGTTCGTTGGGCAGAAGTGGGTAGGAGTAAGCTAAAATTTCAACGAGCCGGCAAAGGCTAGCAGCTGCGACTCGCGGAAGGCTCCGGCCAGCACCTGAAGGCCAATCGGGAGGCCCTGCGAATCAAGGCCGTTGGGCACCGAAATGGCCGGTACACCTGCCAACGAGGCCTGAACCGTGAAAATATCGGCCAGGTACATAGACAGCGTGTCGCGGTCTTCGTCGCCTATCTTGAAGGCTGTGGTGGGCGTTGTGGGCAGCACCAGGAAGTCGTAGTCGCGCAGTAGCTCGTCGGTTTTCTCCTTGATGAGCCGACGCACCCGCTGGGCCTTAGTGTAATAGGCGTCGTAGTAGCTGGCACTCAGCACAAACGTGCCCAGTATAATCCGACGCTGTACCTCGGGCCCGAAACCCTGCGAGCGGGTCTTCTTATAAAGTGACTCCAGGTCCGTAACGTCGGGGGCGCGGTAGCCGAACTTCACACCGTCGTAGCGGCTCAGGTTCGAGCTGGCTTCGGCCGTGGTCAGGATGTAATAAGTTGGTACAATGAAGTCGAGGTAAGGAAACTCCACGGCCTCCACCACATGGCCCTGGCCGCGCAGCTGCTCCAGTGTGGCCTCGGTAGCCGCCTTTATTTCGGGGTTGAGACCCGGGCGAACCAGGCAGTCTTGGATGTAGCCGATACGGTACTGGAGCGCGGGCGTCAGCTCCTGGCTGTAGGCGGGCACCGGCTGCTGGCTCACGGTGCTGTCGAACTGGTCGGAGCCGGCCATTACTTCGAGCAGTAGGGCCGCATCCTCTACCGAGCGGGTAAGCGTGCCAATCTGATCAAACGACGAAGCGTAGGCCACCAGTCCGTAGCGGGAAATGCGCGAATACGTGGGTTTGAAGCCTACGATACCGCAAAAAGCCGCTGGCTGGCGCACCGAGCCACCTGTGTCGGAGCCAATCGAGGCCAGGCACATATCGGCCTGCACAGCCACTGCCGAGCCACCCGACGAACCGCCGGGCACCCGGTCGGGGGCTAGGGCATTTCGAGCGGGCCCGAAATAGGAGCTTTCGTTGGAAGCGCCCATGGCAAACTCGTCGCAGTTCTGGCGACCAATCAGAATGGCGTCCTCATCGAGCAGCCGCTGCACGGCCGTGCCAGTAAACAGCGACTTGAAGCCGTCGAGGATGCGGCTGCTGCTTTGCAGCGCGTGGCCTTCATAAGCCAGCACATCTTTCAGGCCGATAACCATGCCGGCAAGCTTGCCAGCGGTGCCAGCGGCCAGCTTCGCATCGACGGCCACGGCCTGGGCGCGAGCCTCCTCAGGCCACACTTCCAGAAAAGCGTTGAGGTTTTCCTGCCGGGCGATATTGTTGAGATAGTGCTCAACCAGCTGCTGGCACGATGCGGTGCCGGCGGCAATGTCGCGGCGTACTTCGGAAAGGGAATCGAAACGTCTCAAGACGAAGAAATTAAAGAGGAGGCCTGCGAAGCGAGGCGGAAGCGCGAAAATAGCACCCTCACCGCTAAAAACAGAACCGCCGGCAGATTTTGGCTGCCGGCGGTTCGGATATTACGTAGCTAAAAGCTGCTGAAACTAGCTCGTCTGGTCGAGGCGCGAGCGTTCGGGCTCCGTGGCGAGCGGCTCGGGTGTTACAACGGGCGCAATGCCACCATCCATGGGTGGCGCTATAACAGGGGCAGCTTCGGCTACCGGTGCGGCGGGCTGGTAAGCATGCTGCGGCTGCTCCTGAAATTGCTGCTGGTAGGGCTGCTGGGCCGGCTGGCCGTAGTTCTCCACCTCGCTACGAATCTCGCGCGAAGCGTCTTTGAACTCCCGAATACCTTTGCCCAGCCCGCGGGCCAGCTCAGGAATCTTGTTGGCTCCGAAGAAAATCAGGATGACGACCATGATGAGCATAAGCTCAGCACCACCAATGTCGCCTAAAAACAAAAGAACAGGCATTTGCATAACTGAAGGGTTTATTGACGGGGCGCAGCCGGGTCGTTGGGGTTAACCGGGTTTACGGGCCGGTCGCGGAACTCAGGCTTCTCCTCCTTCGAGGCGTCCTTGAACTCGCGGATTCCCTGGCCCATGCCGCGGAACAACTCCGGAATGCGCTTGGCTCCGAAAAGCAGGATGATGGCGAGGCCGATGAGCAGGATTTCGGTACCACCAAAGTTACCGATTCCGAGCAGGAGGGTGGCAAAGTTCATATGTAGCAGACCCGAGGGCCAGAATTAGAAGGTCAAAGCAGAGTATACGCAACACATGCGCGGGTAGATTGTAAAGGTACCCCATAATTTGAAAAACAGTTCCGTCAACCCAGCCATAACAGTACAGTTGGTGCAGCCAGCCGCGTTTTCAATCCGGTGCTTATTCCAGACGAAGACCCCAGCCAGTAAAGGAGGCTATTGATCCGGTAAAAGGCCCGCTTTAGCGGTTTCACCCAGTTTAAATGGGGGGTGCTGTGTTATTTAGTGATTCCAGAAGGCCGTTTCCCTCTTATATCTTACTGCCATATTATGTTGTTGGAAGAAGCAACTTCCTATCCCAGGGTGCAGGCCGGCCTTTCGCGGGCTCAGGAAATTCGGCGCCTCACGGCTCTGCAATCCTATGAAATCCTGGACACCACCCAGGAGGCCGCCTTCGACGATTTGGCGCGGCTGGCCTCTGTGATCTGCAACACGCCCGTCTCCTTGGTTTCGCTACTCGATGGTGAGCGGCAGTGGTTTAAAGCCCGCACCGACTGCCATTGGCCCGCCAGCACGCCCCGCGAGCTGGCTTTCTGCCAGCACGCCATCCAGGGCCGCACGCTCTACGAAGTAGAAGATGCTGCCTGCCACCCTTTGTTCGAGCACAACCAGATGGTAACCGGCGAGCCTAACATCCGCTTCTATGCCGGCTACCCGTTGCTCACGCCCCAGGGCGATGCGCTGGGGACACTCTGCGTTATCGATACCGTGCCCCGCCGTCTTACCGACGGCCAGCGCGATGCCCTGGCCGTGCTGAGCCGCGAGGTGGTAGCCCACCTGGAACTGCGCCGGGCCCGCCTCGAGCTGGAGCAGGAGCGCCGCAAGCTCGATGACCTGCTGCGCCTGGCCAATGACACGGCCGAGAGCCTGTACCTCAGCAAAAGCCAGAACGAAATCTTCATCAAGCAGGATAGCAAGCTGCTGCGCCTGAAAACGGCCGACATCCGCTATGTGGAGGCGTTGGGCGACTACGTGAATATTTACGCAGGCCCCGAACGGTATACCATCTACAGCACGATGAAGGAGCTGGAGTCCCGACTGCCGACCCGCGACTTTGCCCGGGTGCATCGCAAGTACATCGTGCGCCTCGACCGTATTATTGCCATTGAGAGCGACGCGCTGCTGGTGGAGGCCGACCGTGGTGCCGAAGGTGGCCCCAGCCTGCTGCCCGTGCCCATCGGCAACTCATTTAAAGCCGGGCTGCTAAGTCGGCTCAACCTTGTCTGAACCGGTTGGTCCGGCCGCAACGCACTAATAGCGCTTTTCACCGAGAGAAAAAGGGTATTGGGCGAAATTGGCATTGGGTGGGCTTTGCCCTCCAGTATCTTTCACCTGGTTATCGGGAGTTTACCTTATCTGCGGGCGGTTAGTATAGCCGCACGCCGGTAGCGGGGGATTCCGGTAGCTAAGTTTGTTTTCATAGCTTAGAAAGCCCGGTTCCTTTGGAGCCGGGTTTTTTTATTGGTGAGGCAGTTCAGAAAGGCATCAAAACCCAAAAGAAGGTGAGGCCGATCTTCCCGAAGCCCCACCTTCTTTTGGGTTTCCAAACCACCTCGCTGGTTGAAGAGGAACAATGTTCCTCACCATCAGTAGCGCTTACTTGCGGCCGAGCCAGTTTTCGGGGTTGAGATTGGCACTGTTGCGCCACACCTGGAACTGTACTTCGGAGGTGCCCTCGGCGTTGGTCGAAACCGTACCCAGGGTCTGGCGGGCCTCAACTGTCTGGCCCTCGCTCACGCTCACGTTGCGCAGCTTGGCGTACACCGTGAAGTAGTCGCCGTGCTGCACCATCACGATGTTGCCCATGCCTGGCACGCTGGCCACCGTCAGCACCTTGCCGCTGAATACGGCCCGAACCGATTCGCCGGAGTTGGTCTGAATATCGACGCCGCGGTTCTCGACCACCACGTTTTTGAGTACCGGGTGGTTGTGGCGGCCGAAGCGCTGACTGATAAAGCCTTTGCCCACGGGCCAGGGCAGGCGGCCCCGGTTGTCGGTGAAGGAAGCGGCCAGCTTGGCCGTTTCGGGCGTCAGTGTTACACGGTCGGTGCGTTCGGCCTTAGTGGCGGCGGCTTCTTCAGCGGCGGCGGTAGTAGGGGTGCGCGAGGTGGCACCGGGGCTGCGGCCGGCGTTGGCCGCCACTTCGGCGGCGCGGGCCCTGGCCGCTGCCCGCCGTGCGGCTTCGCGGGCGGCGCGGGCAATTTCCTCGCGTACGCGCAGCGCAATCAGGTTATCGAGCCGGCTGATGGCCCGCTGCCGGTTGGCCAGCTCCTTACGCAGGCCTTCTTCCTGCTGAGTGAGTTTGGTAATCACTTGGTTCTGCTGCACTCTCAGCGTAGTCAGGGTCTTCTTTTCGGAGAGCTGGGTACTGAGTAGCGAGCCTTTTTCCTGGCGCTGCTGCTGCAGGCCGGTCAGCTGCTGGCCCAGGCGCTGCTGGGTTTGGGTAATCTGTTTGGCCTGGGCTTGGCGCACCTCGGTGTACTGCCGGATGTAGCGCAAACGCAGCAGGAACTGGTTGAACGATTCGGCCGCAAACAAGAACATAAGGCGGTTGTAGCCGTTGGCCGTTTTCGAGCCGGCATAAATCAGACGGGCATACTCGGCCTTGAGGCGCTCCAGGCGCTGGCGCGTCTGCTGCACCTGGCCTTCGGTCTGCTGCACGTCGCCTTCAATATAGCGCAGCTCCGAGCTGATGTTTTTGATGACGCCCTGCTGCACCACCAGCTTCTCCTGAATGGCGTTGAGCTGCCCCACTGACGCCTGCTTTTTCTGCTGGGTCTGGGCCAGAATGCGGCTGGTTTCCTTGATGCGCTTGAGGTTGGCGCGCCGCTCGCGCTCCAGCTGGGCTTTGCTTTTTTTGGCGGCCGGGGCCTTTTTTTGGGCCAGCGCTACCGGAGCGGTTGGGCCAACCAGCAGCAGCAAGAGCAGTAACAGCAGCAGCCGGCCGGTTTTACTTCTTGCGTGCATAGCCTTTGGGTACGGAAAACGGGAATTGCAGCCGGCCCTTGTCCAGGTCGACGGCCCGGTAGGTGAGCGTGACCAGCGTAGGCGGCTGCTGGCGCTGCTGTACCTGCACCTGCGTTTCGAAGGCGAAGGGCTGCGGATTGCTTTCAAGCTGGCGGAAATCGGCATAGTCGACCGTTACCTGGTTGGCCTGCACCGAGTCCTGCACCAGTAGTTGGCGCGGGCGGCCCTGGGCCAGATCCACGAGCTGCATAATCAGCAAGCCGGCCTGTTCGTAGCGCACCCGCTGCACCGTGCCCTCGGTTGTTATGGCCGGCTGGGTGTTGGGGCTGATGGGGGCCAGGTAATTGCCCAGCAGCAGCGCCTGCAGCATATCGAAGGTAACGGGTACGTTCAGCCGCTGGCTGAGGTAGGCAAAGTCGCCCGAATAGTACTCGCGGCGCAGCTTGTCAATCACCTGCACCGAGTCGCGGGTGATGTAGAGTCGCCCGCCCTCAATGCCCAGCAACGACGCCGACAGCCAGATAGCACTGTCTTTGCGCATCCGCAGGTTCACGTTGGCAGTTTGGTCGCCAAACTGGGCTTTACCCTTGGCCGTCATGAATTGAAAATCGAGGTTGACGGCCTTCACGGCCTCCGGCACCGGGTTGGTGGCCGATGGCTGGCTGGCATCCGGCAGCAGCTTTTTGGTGCAACTGCCGAGCAGTAGCGGCAGGGCCAATAGTACGCTCAGCAGCAGCGCGGGGCGGTTATTCATACAGCTTTTTGTCCTTTATTTTTCGGTTGATGAGCGCCGAGGCACCCCCTTTCTGGTCGGCCCGCTGCCACTCGGCTACGGCCTTCTCCTTGTCGCCGAGCTGAAACAGCACGTCGCCGTAGTGTTCCACAATGGTGGCATCGGAGGAGTAGCGCAGGGCCGTTTCGAGGGCCCGGCGGGCACCGGCGTAGTCTTTCAGCTGGTACAATACCCAGGCGTAGGTGTCGAGGTATGTAGGGTTCTCAGGAAACTGCTTCACCAGCTTGCCCGACATTTCCTTGGCCTTGTCCAGCTTTTCGCGCCTTATCGACAGAAAGTAGCTGTAGTTGTTGAGGGCCTGGGCGTTGTTGGCATCGAACGTCAGAGCCGATTCGTAAGCGGCATCCGATTTGGGATAGTCCTTCAATTCATGGTACACGTCGCCGAGCTGGGTATCGAACTGGGCCAGCAGTTCGGGGTTGTCGGTGGCCAGCTTGCGGCCGTACTCAAACGACTTAACGGCCTTGGCCGGCTGTTTTTCCAGCTGATGGCCGACCCCGTTGTAAAACCAGAGCGGTGCCTGGTTCGGAAACAGCTCCAGCGCCTGCGTGGTATGGGCCAGCAACGAGTCGGTCTGGCTCAGCTCGGCGTCAATAAGCACCACCTGCTGCCAGATCTGGTAGCGGGAGTTATCGAGGCGCAGGGCCCGCAGGTAGCTGGCGCGGGCGGCAGCCCGGTTGCCGGTTACAATTTCGATGTCGCCGGCAATGGAAAAGGCTTTGGCCTCGCGCGGATGAACCCGCATGGTAACGGCAGCCAGCCCGCGGGCCATCTCGTTGAGGCCAGGGTCGGGCAGCTGCTTCAGGTACTCAATCAGGATGCGCACCTTGTCGTCAATATCGAGGCTGGGGCTCTCGAAAGCGAGTTTCAGCTGCCGCTCCGATTCGGGCCGGTTGTTCTGGAGCCGGTACACGTCGGCCAGAATCATGCGGGCCCGGGGGTTGTCGGGGTCGGAGCGCAGGGCCTGGTTGGCCACCCGCACGGCATCATCGAAGCGGCGGTTGGTGGCGTATAGCTGGGCCTGGGCCAGCACATAGCGCGGCTCGTCGGGGTTCGATTTGATGAGCGATTCGCCTTCCAGCAGTGCTTGGTCGAGCTTGTTCTGGCGCAGGTAAATCTGCTGTTTCTTAAACGATATTTCGTCTTGGGGCCCAAATTTCTGCTCGGCCTGCCCGAACGTCGTCAGGGCTTCATCGAGCCGGCCCTGGGCCACGTACAGGTCAGCCAGGTTGAACAGGTAGTAGTTGGAGTCGGGGACCTGCCCGATAAGCGCGGTATATACTTTGGTGGCCTCCTCGTACTGTTTCTGCGAGGTGTAAATCTGGGCCAGCAGCAGGTAATAGTAAGCGTTTTGCGGATCGAGCCGCACGGCAGCCCGCCCAAAGTTGGTGGCATCCTGCAGGTTTCCGCTGAGCAGGTTGGCCTCCGCAATCTTGTAGTTAACGGCCGCATTGCCCGGGTTCAGCGCATAGGCCTTCAGCAGGCGCTCCAGGGCCTTATTGTAGTCTTCGAGCAGCACATAGCGCACGCCATCCACGAAGTAGGACTCGCTCATCTCACGCTCCTTGGGCGTGAGTACCCGCGGCTGCCGGGCAGCTTCATCGAGCGTGGCCCGGCGCGCCAGCTCACGGCGCTCTTTGCGGCTGAGCTTGCCCGATTTGGCTTCGGGCTTGCTCTCGGGCCTGGCCTCGGCCGGCCGGGCCGCCGGGGCAGGCTTACGCTGGGCATACCCTGGCCCGGCCAGTAGCAGGCTCAACAGGAAGGGCAGCAGCAACGCACGGAAAAGGACCATAGGAAAAGCAGATAAGCCGGGAGCAAGGGCCTGCCGTGAAGATAAAGAAAAGGCCGGCGGCCAGCTATAAAACAGAAGGTGGCCGCAAAACAGTACGTCATCCGGAGCGAGGCGAATAAGGTGGCGCAATGACCTTGAAACGATTGTCGTTCAACGGGTTAACGCCACCTTATTCGCCTCGCTCCGAATGACGTACTGCTGGATAACAGCAAACGGCGCGAAATATTACAACCGCATCGTGTTATAGTCGCCCACGCTCAGGTCCAGCGACTTACCGCTGAGTGTAGCGTGCGAGCCAATCATGGAGCCCGCGACGTTGGCGTGTTCGATGGTAGCCGACTGCTGCACAATGCTATTGGCCACCACCGAACCAGTAATGCTGCTGCCGTCACCAACCGATACATGCGGGCCCACTACCGAGTTGGTAATCGTCACGTTTTCACCCAAGTACACCGGCTCAATAATAACCGAGTTGGTTACCTGAGCCGAGGAGGCCTTGAGGTTTTCGCCGCGCTCCTGCAGGAACTCCAGGTAGCGCTGGTTGGTGTACACGGTGGCGTCCTTGTTGCCGCAGTCGAGCCACTCGGTTACGCGGCCGGGCACGAACTGGGTGCCCTTGTTCTTCATGTTTTCGAGGGCATTGGTGAGCTGGTACTCGCCTTTGTCCATAATGTTGTTGTCGAGCAGGTACTGCAGCTCACGCTTCAGGTATTCGCCATCCTTGAAGTAGTAGATGCCGATAATGGCCAGGTCCGACACGAACGTCTGAGGCTTCTCCACGAAATCGGTAATCTGACCAGCATCATCGAGTTTCACCACACCGAAGGGCTTAGGGTCCTCCACGCTCTGCACCCAGATGGTGCCATCAACGGATGTGTCGAGCGTGAAATCGGCCTTGAATAGTGTGTCGGCGAAGGCTACCACTACGTGCCCGTCGAGGGCCGACTGGGCACACAGGATGGCGTGGGCCGTGCCCAGAGCTTCATCCTGGTAGCAAATAGTGCCCTTGCCGCCCACCGACTCAGCAATTTTGATGAGGTCCTGCTCCACTTCCTTCCCGAAGCTGCGCCCGATGATGAAGGCCACTTCTTCTACCGGCTCGGCGCATACTTTGGCAATGTCTTCCACCAAGCGGTGCACAATGGGTTTGCCGGCAATCGGAATCAGAGGCTTTGGAACGGTGAGCGTGTGGGGGCGCATGCGCTTACCCATACCAGCCATCGGGACGATAATTTTCATTTAACTAAAATTAAAAGTGAAAAATTAAAAATTGCGAGCGAATCATTACAAAAATCGGCCGTCAATTATCTGCTGAGAAGAGATAAAGTAACCAGTTTTCAATTCTTCGCTTTTAATTTTTAATTCGAAATTTAAACAACGCCCGTACTGCCGTAGCCGCCCGCACCGCGGCCGGTTTCCGACAGAGCCTCGGCCGGCTGCCAGGCTACCACTTCGTGGCGGGCCACCACGAGTTGGGCAATCCGCTCCCCATCCTGCACCACAAACTCCTGGTCCGAGAGGTTAACGAGCAGCACCTTAAGCTCGCCACGGTAATCGGCGTCGATGGTGCCGGGGCTGTTTACGAGGCCGATGCCATGCTTGTAAGCCAACCCACTGCGGGGCCGCACCTGCATCTCGTAGCCCACCGGAATTTCCAGAAACAAGCCTGTTGGAATGAGGGCGCGCTGCAAAGGCCCTAACGTAACTGGCGCGTCGAGGTTGGCCCGCACGTCGAGGCCGGCCGCGTGGGCCGTCTGATACTCGGGCAGTGCGTGGCGCGAGCGGTTGATAACGGGAATCTGCATAGGGCAAAGGTAGGTTTTGAGCCGCAAGCTGTCAGCTACCAGCCGCAAGCACGTTCAAAAAGCTTGCGGCTGGTAACTGACAGCCCGCAACTCAAGACTAGATGCTTCGCAGCCGCCGGCCTTCCACAGCGGCCACCAGACCCACGAAACCCATAGTGAGCAGCGCGTGGAAGCCGTAGCGGCCCCAGCCGGGCGCCACGGGGGCATACCAGCTGACGGCTACCACAGCCACGGCTATCAGCAACCAGATTAGCAGCCGGGCCACCGGGTAGGGCACCGGGAAGTGCCGCTCGCCCAGCCACCAGCATAGTGCGGCCATCATAAAATAGCAGGCCAGCGTGGCCAGCGCCGAGCCCATGTAGCCCAGCAGCGGAATCAGCAGGAAGTTGAGGGCAATGGTGAGCACGGCCCCACCGAAGCTGATGTAGGTGCCATAATACGTCTTATCGGTAAGCTTGAACCACACCGACAGGTTCCAATACACGCCCAGAAACAGGTTGGCCAGCAGCAGCACCGGCACTACGGCCAGCCCTTGCAGGTATTCGGGGCTGCGCAGGAATAGCTGCGCCACAATATCCAGATTCACGCTCACGCCCACGAACAGCATGGCGCAGCACAGCGTGAACCACTTTAGTACCAGGGCAAAAGTACGGGGCGAGTTCTGATCAGTACTCTGGGCGAAAAAGAAGGGCTCGGCCGCATACTTGAAGGCCTGAATAACTAGGCTCATTAGAATACTGAGCTTGTAGCAGGCCCCGTACACGCCTACTGCCGCAAGGCTGCTTTGGCCAGGGTAGAAGCCCTCAGGCAGCCAACGGGGCAACAGAATCCGGTCGAGCGTTTCGTTGACCATACCCGCCAAGCCCATCAGCATGATGGGGTAGGCATATTTAAGCATTGGCCGCAACGGCTCCAGGTTCAGGCGGAAGCTGAAGTCGGTCAGCTCGCGGCCCAGCAGTAGCAGCGTGAAGGCACTGGCCGCCACGTTTGAGATGAAAATATAGCCCACGCCTATACTGGGGTCGTAGATGGCGCGTACCAGTGGCTGCAGCGTCGACAGGTATTTGCCGTCTAGAATATCGGGGCAGGCCACGATAAAAAACAGGTTCAGGCCCACGTTGAGGGCGATGTTGGCCAGCCGGATGGCGGCGAACTTGCGGGCTTTGTTTTCGAGGCGCAGGCGGGCGAAGGGCAATGCCGCCAGCGCGTCAAGGCCCAGAATGGCAGCAATCCAGTAGGCATAGTGCTCGTGGCCGGGAGGTAAGCTCAGCAACCCTGTCAGCGGGCGGGCCAGGATCATTAGCAGTAGCGTCAGTACCACGCTGCTAAGCAACAGCAGCGTCAGGGTCCGGTCGTAGAGTTCCCGCCGGTCGGTAAGAGGGCGGTTGGCGAAGCGGAAATACGTGGTTTCCATGCCGTAGGTAAACACCACGTTCAGAAACGACACGGAGGCAAACAACCCCGTCACGATGCCATACTCGGCCGCCGCAAAACGCTCGGTGTACACACTCACAAGCAGAAAGCTGACCGTACGGCCCAAAATGCTGCTCACCCCATAAATAGCCGTCTGGGAAGCCAGCTTTTTCGCTAAACTCATTTTTCTAATTAAAAATTAGAAGTGAAAAATTAAAAATGGCCGTTGGAATTACTGGGTAATGTTGAATGTGGCCGTCTTATCAGTCAATTTTAATTTTTCGCTTTCAATCTTTAATTACCCGTAAAGGCAGCCGGGCGCTTTTCCAGGAAAGCGGTAGTGCCCTCTTTGAAGTCGTCGGAGGCGAAGCAGCGGCCGAAACCCTGGGCTTCGGTCTGGTAGCCGTGGCGCTGCTGGTCGTAGTAGGCATTAACGGAGTCGAGGCACAGGCCCACGGCCAGCGGAGCCTTACCCAGGATGCGCGCGAGGAGCTGACGGCTGAAATCGAGCAGCTCGGCCTGCGGCACCACGTGGTTGACGAGGCCCAGGCGCAGAGCCTCGTCGGCCTTCACCATGTCGGCCGTCAGCAGCAGCTCAATGGCCTTGCCCTTGCCCACCAGCTGAGCCAGGCGCTGGGTGCCGCCGTAACCCGGAATCAGGCCCAGGTTTACCTCGGGCTGGCCGAAGCGGGCATTGTCGGCGGCTATCCGCATATGGCAGGCCATGGCCAGCTCGCAGCCGCCGCCCAGCGCGAAGCCGTTCACGGCGGCCACCACGGGCTTTCTGCTTTCCTCAATCCGGCCGAATATCTCCTGACCCCGCTCCGACGCTTTGCGGGCCGCCAGCACATCGAGCCCGGCCAGCTCGGCAATATCGGCTCCGGCCACGAAGGCCTTCTCGCCGCTACCCGTTAGCACAATGCCGCGTACCTGCGCATCATCCTGGGCCTGCGCAAAGGCGCTGCCGATGTCCTCGATGGTGGCGGCGTTGAGGGCGTTAAGCTTATCGGGACGGTTAACGGTGATGGTGAGGATACCGGAAGCAGCATTGAGGTCGTAGAGCAGCGTGGCGAAAGAAGCGGGCATAGTGGTGGGAGAGGGTGGGAAACGTTGAAACAGTGCGAGAGCCAAAGATAGAACGAAATGCCGCGCCTCAGTTTGCCCAGCCCACCCGCCGTGGCAGCTGGCCGAACGCCTGAATGGTGGCGTTGGGCGAATTACCGGGCCGGGCTCGAGGCCAAATAGCCACCTTTGGGCGTGGTACTTGCCCAATGTTCGTTTAAATAGCAAAAACTCTATCTTGAATTCGCATTTCTCTCTCTCACTCTCAATCGTTTTTCGCGTATGGGTTTTGTTTCCGAATTCAAGGAGTTCATATCGAAGGGCAATGTGCTCGACCTGGCCGTTGGTGTTATCATCGGCGGGGCTTTCGGTAAAATCGTCGCTTCACTCACTGACGATATTCTGATGCCCATTCTGACGCTGCTTACCGGCGGCCTCGATTTCAAGGAATGGTACCTCTCGCTCGATGGAAATACCTACGCTACATTGGCTTTGGCCAAGGAAGCGAAGGCCGCCACCATCAACTACGGCCTGTTCATGAATGCCATCATCACCTTCCTACTAATGGCTTTCGCCATTTTCTGGCTCGTGAAAATCGCCAACCGCTACAAGAAGCCGCAGGAAGTGGTGGCCGTAGCCGATCCTGCTCCAACTAAGGAGGAAATACTGCTCACCGAAATCCGTGACGCGCTCCGCAATCGGGCCTAAGTTCTAAAGTCCAGCATAACAACGCAGGCGCTGGTTGCCTTCGGGCTGCCGGGGCCGGCGTTGTTAGCATGGGTTGGGCGGCTTACCCGCAACTTTTTGCACGCTTTGAACTAACTTCGTTAGGTGCCAGTTCGTTTGCTGAACTCCCAACTGCTGAACTTTTCGCTGTCTTAATGAACAAATTGCTTTCCCTGCTGGCTCTTGCCGCCGTTACCTGGGCTACTGCCCCCGCCGCCCGCGCCCAAACGGCCGTGCTCGACGGCCAGACCCGCGAGGAAACCCAGGCCCGGCAGTCTACTCAGAAAAAGGCCCGCAAGCGCGGCAAAGCTTCGGCCGACGACGTAGCGAACATGCAGCGCCGCATGAACATGAACGCCGCGGAAAGCAAGCGCGACCAGCAGTTGGAAGTGCTCGATGCCCGCTCGGGGGCAGGTAACTCCAGCCTCAGCCGCGCCGATGGCGGCTACCGCCAGTACGATAAGGGCAGTGGCGGTTTCACGGTGCGCAAGTTTAAAGACAAGCGCGTTGGGGCTAAACCACCCAAGCGCGGCCAGACTCGCCAAGGCGGGTATGTCAATCCTAAGGGCAAACCCATGACTGACAAGCAGAGGAGCAACCGTAACCGCAGTAAAAAAGGCTTTCTGTTTTTTTAAGCAGCTAGAATTGGTGTAGAACCAATGCGCCTATACCTCCTCGCAAAGCAACCGGCCCCTATCCTTCAAAGGACAGGGGCCGGTTGCTTTATAAGCAGACCTGGGGGAGTAGACTGACACCCGCTTATTTCGTTGCCCGTGAAAGCCAATGGCCGCCATCCTACAAATAGGATGGCGGCCATTGGCTTTTTTATAAAAAAGAGCTAGCCAATCAGGCTGCTAAAAGCAGCTTTCTGGCAGCGTAGCAGCTGACTATAGCGTCCGCTTGATCTCCTGCTCTTCGAAGCCTTCGATGTTGTCGCCCTCCTGGAGGTCGTCGAAGTTCTTGAGAGAAATACCACACTCGTAGCCCTGGCGTACTTCCGACACATCGTCTTTGTAGCGCTTAAGGTCTTTGATGTCGCCCGAGTACACCACAATGCCGTTGCGCACCAGGCGCACTTTGGTTTTGCGGGTAAACGTACCGTCGGTAACCATACAGCCACCGATGGCGCCCACCTTGGTGATGTTGAACACCTGGCGAACTTCGGCGTTGGCCACCACCACTTCCTTCACCGTCGGGGCCAGCATGCCTTCCATGGCATCCTTCACCTCGTTGATGGCGTTGTAAATAATGGAATAGAGGCGGATGTCGATCTGCTCCTGCTCGGCCAGCTTGCGGGCACTGATGGAAGGCCGCACCTGGAAACCGATGATGATAGCGTCGGAAGCCGAAGCCAGCAACACATCGGATTCGGAAATGGCACCCACACCCTTGTTGAGGATGTTGATGGCAATTTCCGGGGTGCTGAGCTTGAGCAAGGAGTCGGCCAGTGCTTCCACCGAGCCATCCACGTCGCCCTTTACAATCACGTTCAGCTCCTTGAACGAGCCGATAGCCAGACGGCGACCAATCTCGTCGAGGGTGATGTGCTTCTTGGTGCGCATGCTCTGCTCACGGGCCAGCTGCTGACGCTGGGTGGCCAGTTCGCGGGCTTCGCGCTCCGTTTCCATTACCTGGATTTTGTCGCCGGCCTGGGGTGCGCCCGTCAGACCAAGAACCTGTACCGGGGTTGCCGGGCCAGCTTTCTTCATCTTCTTGCCGCGGTGGTCAGTCATGGCTTTCACACGGCCAAAGTGCGGACCAGCCAGCACGATGTCGCCTACTTCCATGGTGCCGGTCTGCACCAGAATGGTGGTTACGTAGCCACGGCCCTTGTCGAGCGAGGCTTCGATAACCGTACCCACGGCCTTGCGGTCGGGGTTGGCTTTCAGCTCCAGCAGTTCGGCTTCGAGCAGTACTTTCTCCAGCAGGTCATCAATGCCAGCACCGGTTTTGGCCGATACTTCCTGGCTCTGGTACTTGCCGCCCCACTCTTCTACCAGAATGTTCATAACCGACAGCTCCTCGCGCACCTTATCGGGGTTGGCGCCGGGCTTGTCGATTTTGTTGAGGGCAATAACGATGGGTACACCAGCCGCTTGGGCGTGGTTGATGGCTTCCCGGGTCTGGGGCATCACCGAGTCATCGGCCGCTACCACGATAATGGCAATGTCGGTGACTTTGGCACCACGGGCTCGCATGGCGGTAAAGGCTTCGTGACCCGGCGTGTCGAGGAACGTTACGCGCCTGTCCGACTTGGTCATCACGTCGTAGGCTCCAATGTGCTGGGTGATGCCACCGGCTTCACCTTTAGCTACCGTAGCACTCCGGATGTAGTCAAGCAGCGAGGTCTTGCCGTGGTCGACGTGACCCATGATGGTCACGATGGGGGCGCGGGGCTGCAGATCAGCCTCATCATCCTCAATTTCGGCTACTGTCTCCTCTTCCTCGGCCGACAGGAACTCAATATCGTAGCCGAACTCGTCGGCAATTACAGTAATGGCTTCGGCGTCGAGGCGCTGGTTGATGGAGACGAACATGCCCATGTTCAGGCACACCTTAATCACCTCGTTCACCGACACGTCCATGAGCGATGCCAGGTCGTTGGCCGAGATGAACTCGGTTACTTTCAGCGTCTTGGCATCGAGCTCGTTCTGAGCGCGCGTAGCTTCCCGGTCGTCGGCAGCGTTGCTGCGCTTGTCGCGGCGGTACTTGGCGCGGTTCTGCGACTGACCACGGCCGCCGCTGAGCTTGGCCAGCGTAGCCTTGATCTGCTCCTGAATCTGCTTGTCGTTCTGCTCGGGCGTGAGCGGAACGGCCGGCTGACGGGTGTTGGTGTTGCCACCACGACCACCGGTTCCCCGGTTGGCAGCTGGGCCAGTACCAGTCGGACGGGCACCTTGGCTAGGGCTTACTGGACGAGAGTTACCAGTTCCACCAGTCTGGCCGGGGCCATTCATCGGGATACGCTGGCGCTTTTTCTTATCGGCGCTGAGGCCGCTCTTGCGTACATCGGACGAAGCCACCGGACGGGCTCCCCGGCCGCCGCGGCGCGACGAGTCAGTAGGTAGCTCGATTTTGCCCAGTACCGTCAGCCCCTTGAGCTGATCGGCTTTAGCAACGATGGTATTGTCTTCGGCAGGTGTATCGGCAGCCGGCGTGGCCGCGGCCGGAGCAGCAGCCGGTGTAGCCGGAGTGCTGGTAGCAGGCTTGGCTTCGGCCACGGGCTTAGCAGCTTCGGCAGGCTTGGCGGCGGCTTCCGGGGCTTTCGCCTCGGGTACCTTTGTTTCAGTAGGTGCCTTCGCTTCAGTAGGAGCTTTGGCTGCCGGGGCTTTTGCCTCGGGCGCCTTGGCTTCCGAAACCTTGACTTCGGCAGGGGCTTTAGCTTCCGTTGCTTTAGCTTCGGCTACCTTAGGCTCTGCAGCTTTGGGTGCCGGGGCTTTGGCTTCAGGAGCTTTGGCTTCTGCGGCAGCCGCGGGCTTTTCAGCCTTGGGGCGCACAGGACGGCCTTTCGAGTCGAGCTCGATTTTGCCCAGCACCTTCAGGCCTGGCACCCGGGTGGTGTCGGCGGCTTCGGGGGCGGGGGCAGGAGTTGGCTCCGGCGCCGGGGCGGCGGGCTTGGCGGCCACCGGCGCTTCCGGGGCCTTAAGTGGAGTGACGGGGGCCGGCGCGGCGGCGGCAGGAGCAGGCGTAGCGGGAGCCGGTTCAGGCTTAGGCTCGGGAGCCGGGGCAGGCGGCGGCGTCGGCCGGGCAGCCTCAGACGCACGCGACTGAGCCGCAGCGGCTTCCAGCTCGCTCTGGCGCTTGGCCTGGCTGACTTTTTCGGCTTCCTTCTTATCCTGCACCGACGAAGCAAAGGCCTTATTGAGCTGGGTTACCTGCTCGGCCGTTAGCTTGGTCGTTGGTTTGTTTTCGATGGAATGCCCTTTTTCCGTCAGATAATCCACAATCGTGGAGATGCCAACGTTCAGGTCTTTGGCCGCCTGATTTAGCCGTTTAGTTGATGCTTCCGCCATTCTGTGCTCGCGAACGATGCTCTTATTCAGTTGCAAAGGTACTACATTAAATCTTGCCGGGCGACGCTGAAATCAAGCCACCCGGCCCGATTTCAGTGTCCTTGCCGTACCGGCCGCCGCGCACTCATTGCGCGGCGCCGGAATTTGGTGAATCGTCTTTCTTAAGCGGCTCCGAATCCGGGTCGGCATCCGTTGCCGGCTGCTCTGCGGTGGCTTCGGTGGGCGCCTCACTCATTTCGGCTGCTTCGGCTGTTGGTTCAGCAGAAGCTTCAGGGGCCGATGGCTCATCACTTGCTGCGTCGCCTGCGTCGTCGTTGCTGACGATGTTGGCTACTGCATCCGTGTTGCTGATATCTTCGGTACCGTTGTTGGCAGCTGCCGTTTCGTCGTCGCTTGCCTCTTCATCGTCGGCAAAGCGGGGTTTGGGAGCCGCTTCCGATTCGTCATCGAATTCGTTGCGGATAACGCGGAACAACTCCTCCACGGTTTCCTCTTCCAGCTCGGTGCGACGCACGATGTCTTCTTTGTTTACAGCCAGTACGGCGCGGCCGGTATCGAGGCCGATTTTCTTCAGCTCGTCGATAATCCAGGCTTCCACTTCGTCGCTGAACTCGTCGAGGGCAATGTCCTCTTCGAAGTCGCCTGCATCGCGGAACACGTCGATTTCCATGCCCACCAGCCGCGAGGCCAGCTTGATGTTGGCGCCACCGCGGCCAATGGCCAGGCTTACCTGATCGGGCCGCAGGAACACCGATACGCGGCCGGTCTGCTCGTTGATTTTCATCGACGTAAGCTTGGCCGGCGACAGGGCCCGGGCGATATAGAGCTCCAAGTTGTCGGTGTAGTTGATGATGTCGATGTTCTCGTTTTCGAGTTCACGCACTACGGCATGAATACGCGAACCTTTCATGCCTACGCAGGCACCCACCGGGTCGATACGCTCGTCGTAGCTTTCTACGGCCACTTTGGCTCGTTCGCCGGGCTCGCGCACGATGTTTTTGATGGTGATGAGGCCATCAAAAATCTCGGGTACTTCCTGCTCCATCAGGCGCTCCAGGAATGCTGGGGCGGCGCGCGAGAGGATGATTTTGGGCGTGCCGTTGAGCACGTCCACGCGGTGTACCACGGCGCGGATGTTGTCGCCCTTGCGGTAGCGGTCCTTCGGAATCTGCTCGCCTTTAGGCAAGCTCAGCTCGTTGTCGTCCTTGTCCAGAATGAGCGCCTCGCGGCCCCATACCTGGTACACTTCACCCACCACGATTTCGCCCACCTGGTCCTTGTAGGCCTGGTAGAGGTTGTCGCGCTCCAGGTCTTTCACACGTTGAATCAGCGTTTGGCGGGCCATGAGCACGGCGCGCCGACCGAAGTCTTCGAGCTTCACTTCCTCGGCTACTTCTTCGCCAACCTCAAAGTCAGGCTCAATCTTCTGAGCCTCAGCCAGCGGAATCTTGTCGAAGTCCCAGATATCCTCCGAGTTGTCGTCCACGATTTCGCGGTTGCGCCAGATTTCCAGGTCACCCTGGTCCACGTTGAGGATGACGTCGAAGTTGGAGTCGTCGTCGTACTTTTTGCGAATCATCGTGCGAAATACTTCCTCCAGGATGCTCATCATGGTGGGCCGGTCGATGTTCTTCGAGCGGGCGAATTCGGCAAACGATTCAATCAGGACGCTGCTGTTCATTTTTTAAGCTTTTAGCTGTCAGCTTTTAGCTGTTAGCATTCCAAAGAAGGAGAACTACCGGCTACTGCCAAAAGGTGAATAACTCAGAAACAGGGCTGACAGCTAACCGCTGTCAGCGCAAATACTTATTTAAACGAGATAACCACCACAGCTTCCGTAATATCCTGGAAGGGTACGGTGATGACGGGCAGTATTTTCTCCTTGTGCTTTTCTTTGAGGATTTCGGCCAGCTCGATGCCCGCGCCCTCGGGCAGTAGCGACTCGAACTTGCCGGTTTTCTCGGTGCCGTCCTGCAGTTTCAGGTGCAGGGTGCGGCCCACGTGGCGCACATACTGGCGCGGGTCGCGCAGGGGCTGGTCGGCACCGGGCGAGGTTACTTCGAGCGTGTAGCTCAGCTCATCGCCATAATGCTCCTCGATGCGACGGGCCAGCCGGCGGCTCACTTGCGCGCACTCGTCAATGCCCAGGCCCTGCTCGCCATCAAGCGTAACGGTTACTTTGGGCCGCACGGAGTCCGAAACGGTCAAATCTACCGCGAACAGGGTGCCTTCGAGGGGCAGACTGTCGCGCAGCATTTCCAGTAGCAGGTTACGGTCGAGGGTCATAGGCAGCGGGCCTTGGTAAGGGCAGGAAAAAGAAAGAGGGGACGATACGTCCCCTCTGGTCTTGCGTCAACTTGTGGGGCAAAGGTACAAAAAGAAAGCGCCGTAATCAAGTGAGTAATGAGTACAGGGAAGTGAGACACAGGCCATGCAGCGTTCATAAGGCGTGTCTGCCCGATTTCTTACCTCTCTGTACTCCATACTTACCGCACTACTGTCAGCCAGCCTTTGGCGGTGCGGCCGTCGGCATCTTTCAATTGGTAGTAGTATAGGCCATCGGATAGCCCCGTGGCCTGCCAGTCGTTGCGGTAGTCGGCCGTTTCGTACACCTTGCTGCCCCAGCGGTTGTACAGGCTGAGCTGGGTGGTACGGCAGCTGAAATACGGAATGAAGGACTGGTTTTGCAGGTCGCGGTTGGGGGTGATGATGTTGGGCACGAAGGTGCGGTTGACGATAACCGGCGCGAAGCTGGTTTCGACCACGCAATTGGCGTAGCGGGCTACTAGGCGCACGTTGTATCGGCCGGGCTGCGTGAATACGTGCTCGGGGTTTTCCTCCGTCGAGCGGGGGCTGCCGTCGCCGAAATCCCACTCGTAGGTGCCGCCCGTGAGTACCGGCTTCATGGTGAGCGTGAGCGGGGCCAGGCCGGTGAACTCCGGAAACCGTTCGCACACCGGCACCTGCAGCGGCGCGTTGGAGGTGGGCGAAGGCGCCAGTAGTACCTGCCGGGTAGCTGTAACCGCACAGCCGTTCTCGCTCACTGTATAGGTAAGCGTGAAAATGCCGCCCAGCAGGCGGGTATCGGGTGGGGTGAACAGGCCGGCCGGCGTTACGCCGGGGCCGCTCCAGGTGCCGCCGGCAGGGGTGGCACCGGTCAGTTGAATGGGCGCGGTTTCGTAGGCGCACAGCGTCAGGTTGGGGCCAGCCTGGGGTGTGGGCGGGGCGTTTATGGTAACGGTGGTGCTGGCCGTGCCGCAGGCCAGTGTGTCGCTTATCGAATAGGTGAGCGTGAACGTACCCGGCCCCGACAGGCGCGGATCGAAGGTATTGCCGCTCAGGCCCCGCGGGCCACTCCAGGTACCGCCGGTGGGCGTGGCCTGCAGCGTTATCGGGCTGGCGTTGGCGCACAGGGAGGCCAGCGGGGCGATGGTTACTGGCTGGGTTTTGGCCACAATCAGGGCCATTGGGCGGGTGCTCACGCACACGCCGGTGGCTTTTACCGTGTACTGGAGCACATTACGACCCACCAGCTCAGGCGTAGGCCGGAACTCGTAGCGCCCATCGGGGCGGCGCACCACGCCGGGGCCACTCCAGGTGCCGCCGGCCGGCTGCCCGCCCAGTAGTACCGGGCCATCGGTGGCGCAGGCGTAGCGGGTGGCACCGGGGTCGGCGGTGATGATGTCGAAGTTGATAGCAAAGGCGGCGTTGTTGCAGTTGGTACTACCGTTGCGGGTGTCGTAGAAGCTGGCACCCGGCGGCCGCGGGAAACCCTGGGTGCCGCCGCAGCCGCCGCACACGGCCTGATACACCACGCCTTTTTTGCTGAAGCGGGAGGTGCCCCCGTCCACGTGTTCGCCCCGACCGCCCTGCTCGCCATAAAATGTGGCGTATTCGAGCCCGGTGAGGCCGGCCGCAAACTCGGCCAGGTAGAAGTCGTTGCCGTCGGTGGTTTTCTGCACGGCATCGGGGGTAATGGGCAGGTTGCGGGTGGTGCCCGTGCTATAGCCCCGGTTGGTGGCGCCGCCCCAGCCGCTCACGTACACCCGCTCGCAATCATCAACCAGAAAGGCCGTGGGCGAAAATTCGTGCTCTGACTGGGCCGAGCCGAACGTGGTGCTGAACATGGTGGTGCTGAGCGTGGCATCGAGCTTATGAATGAACTGCCGGGCGCCGGGCGTCCCGTAGAGGTCGGCCGTTTTGGGGTAGGCATTCGAGTTGGTCTGGCCCAATACATACACGTCGCCGCTGTTATCGAGCTGCACGAAAAAGGCCAGATCGTCGGCCGAGGTGCCCAGGTAGGTGCCGTAGCGCGGGGTGCCGGCATCGGCGGCCAAGCCTACCACAAAGCCCTCGCGCCCGCCCGCCGACTGTGGGTGCAGGCTGCCGGCCACCGTGGGGAAGCCCGTGCCGGTGGTAGCGCCGCCCACGTAGAGCGTGCGCCCGGTCGAAAGCTGGAGCGAGAAAGCCGCGTCGGTGCCGGTGCCGCCCAGGTAAGTGCTCCAGTTCAGGCGGTCGAGCAGGCGGGGCAGCTGGCAGACAACTGCATCGGTGGCGCCGCGCAGATTTCTCTGCAGGGCTCCGGCCATCGGGAAATCGGTACTGTTGGTGGTAGAGGCGATGTACACGTTGTTTGCACCGTCGGTCAGCACGTCGCCCCGAAACTGGTCGCCGTAGTTGTTGGCCAGGCTCAGGTTGAGGCCGTCGTTGGCCGAGCCGCCCAGGTAGGTGGCGGCTACCAGCTTGCTGCCATCGGCACTGAGGGTAGCTACGAACAGGTCGGAGCCCTCGGGGTAGCCCATCTGGTCGAGTATTGCGCCGCCAAACGGGTTTACCGGCTGCCCGCCCCGGAAGGTGCGCTGTGCTGCTGCGCTGCCAACCGGGAAGTTGCCCGAGCTGGTGCTGCCCAGTAGTACCAGCTCGCCCAGGCCGTTTACTATCAGGCTGTGGGGTGCATCGGTGCGGCTACCGCCGAGGTACGTGGCATAAAGGCGGGCCGCCGCGCCACTGGCGGTTACTTTGTACTTGATGATGGCCACGTCGGCCATGCCGGCAAAGCTGGTCTGGAACGCGCCCGGCGAAGTTGGGTAGCCCGGCCCGAACGCTACCCCGCCCGAGTACATGTTGCCCTGCGCATCGTGGGTGGCCGTAAAGCCCCAGTTATCAGCCAGCGAGCCGGTAAACGACGAAAACAGCACGGTTGGGTCGATAATCAGCGGTAGCTTGGCATCGTAGGCACCCAGGCGAAACCGCACCGTGCTGCCCTGCAGCTCGAAGCGGCAGCTCACTGGCAGCCGCCGGCCGGTGGCCGTGGTCTGCCAGGCCAGCGGAGCCTGCTCGATTACCGTGCCCACACTGGTTTCAATCAGCAGCTGGCCCTCAGCCGAGAGGCGCACGGCGTTGGGGCCGGCATAGCGCAGGCGGATATTGTCGGGCTTCGCGCCGGGGGCCAGCTCGAAGTCGTATTCTAGGTTTTGGCCGGCGTTTTCGTACACCCGCACATCAATACCGGGGTATACGGCCTGGTAGCGCACCTGCCGGTAACCGGCCACGCCGCTGGCCCACTCGCGCGGGTTGCTGCCCAGAAAGTAGTTGCGCGTACCGCTGGTGGCCTGCTCGGGCAGCAGCGCGGCCCGGGCGTTGCCTCCCTCAAACGACACCGTGTAGGCGTGGCCGCGCGCCTCGGTAGGGGCTGGTGCCGCCGAGCGGGGCGGCGCGTTGTCGTCGCCATGACGATGGTTTATCTGGGCGAAGGTGGCCGCGCTCAGAAACGAGTAGGTGAAGCCGGTGGGCGTGAGGTAGAGCCGCCCACCGGGCAGCTCGGCCTGGTAGCGCACCGTCTTGGGCCACTGGCCCTTATTCTCTACGAATTCCAGCGTTTTTTCGGGGCCCGGGGCAGCTGTGGGGCGCGGGGCGGCAGTCAACGATAAAGGCAATAGCAAGCACAGCCAGAGCGGTAGTAGTCTACTCATATAAAGAAGGATAGAATGCCCGGGAAAGATACATAACTGACCGCGTAAAACCCGGATTGCCGAGTAGCCAGATGGAGCCGGCAATGCGGGGCCGGATCGGAAGCGCTACCTTTACTCATCCGCTTCCGGTTGGTAGAATAAGAGTTGCCCGTGCGTCGTTCGTTTGCTTTCAAGTGCACTTTGCTGGTGATGGGATGGGTGCTGGTGGGCATTGCCTGCGAGCAGATACCCGCGTACACTTTCTGGCCAGCCATTTTCGGGGCCCTCACGCTGCCCGTGGCCCTAGGCCTCAACCTGCTGGCGGCCGGCTACTGGCTGCTGCGACGCTGGCCGGTAGCGCTGCTGCCGCTGGCACTGGCCGTGCTTACCTGGCCCCACTTCCAGCGCGGGCTGGCCCTGCACCCGCTGCGCCTGACCACGGCCGCCGAGCCGGCTACGGCCGGGCCGGTAGTGCAGGTGCTGTCGGCCAACGTGCGCATCTTCAATGTGTATCCGCAGCTGCGCAACGACGGGCTGCAGTCATCCAAAGAGATGGTACGCTGGCTGGCCGAAAGCAAGGCCGATGTGCTGTGTTTGCAGGAGTTCTACAACGAGCCCGCCGGCACCAAATCGGCCGACGGCAACGTGTTCCGCGCTATGGACAAAATCGGCCGGCAGGCGGGGCGCGAGTCGTTCCTGTCGAAAACGCTGACTAACAGCGCCGGGGCCGAGTTCGGCATGGCCATCTTCTCGCGCCATCCCATTGTCAATAAAGGCACCATTCAGTTCGGCAAGCTCACCCAGAACCACGGCATGTGGGCCGATTTGCGCCTGCCCAGCCAGGATACCATCCGCGTGTACAGCTTTCATCTGCAGAGCATGAGCATGGATGAAAAGGATATTGTAGACAGCTACTCCAGTAAATCGGGCCTGAAAAAGAAGGGACTGGGGCTGCTGCGGCGCTTCAAGCGCGGGGCCGTGCTGCGGCACGCGCAGATTGATACGTTGGTCAACCGCTTTGCCAAGTGCCCGTACCCGATACTGCTCTGTGCCGACCTCAACGACGTGCCCTACAGCTACAGCTACGATAAGCTGGCCGATGGCTTTCAGAACGCCTGGACCAGCGTGGGCAACGGCGTGGGCAGCACGTACAACGGCCGGATTCCTTTTCTGCGCATCGACAACCAGTTTGCCGGCCCGCGCTGGCAAGTGCGCGACTTCTGGGTGAATTACGAAATTCCGTACTCCGACCACTACCCGACGACGGCCACCTACCAGCTGAAACCGAAGCAGTAGTGGCAGCCAAGCAGAAGGGGCTATCCGTGCACCGTATGGGCATTGTTTTTATACTGGCTACTCGTTTTTATAAACTGATGATTGAACTTTATAGACTGGCTGGACGAAGTTTTGTGCCGTTTGAGTCGGGCTTTATACTTTGTTCATCATAATTCGGGCCTGTTGTCCTGCATATTCTCGTCTTCCTGCACTCTGGGAAACTGCCGTTACTTTTGCACTGCACCCACCCATGCACAGGTACCGCTTGCCAGCGTGCGAAATTGCCTGTCAATCAAAACGAAAGCTATCAGCTGAAAGCTAATAGCTAATAGCTCAGAATATGTCCCAGCCTCTCTCGCTCTATAATACCCTTACCCGCCAGAAAGCCCCGTTTGAGCCCCTGAACGCCCCTTTTGTGGGCGTGTACCTCTGCGGCCCGACGGTGTACAGCGAGGCCCATGTGGGCAATGCCCGCGGCCCGGTGGTGTTCGATGTGCTCACGCGCTACCTGCGCTACCTGGAGTACAAGGTGCGCTACGTGCGCAACATCACCGATGTGGGCCACCTGGTAGACGACGCCGACGAGGGCGAGGACAAAATCGGCCGGATTGCCCGCGCCCGGCAGGTGGAGCCGATGGAAGTGGCCGAGGGCTACACCAACCTCTACCAGGACCATATGGTGGCCCTGGGCTGCCTGCCGCCCGATATTACGCCCCGCGCCAGCGGCCACATCATCGAGCAGATTGAGATGGTGCAGCAGATTATGGCCAACGGTTTCGCCTACGAATCCAACGGCTCGGTGTATTTCGATGTGCCGGCCTACAACGCCGCCGGCCGCGCGTACGGCAAGCTCTCGAACCGGGTGGTGGAGGAGCTGCTGGCCGGCTCGCGCGACAACCTGACGGGCCAGGACGAGAAGCGGAGTCCGCTAGATTTTGCCCTCTGGAAGCGGGCCGATGAGCGCCACCTCATGCGCTGGCCCTCGCCTTTCGGCGAAGCTCCCGGCGAAGGATTCCCCGGCTGGCACCTGGAGTGCTCGGCCATGAGCCGCAAGTACCTCGGGGCCGAGTTCGACATTCACGGCGGCGGACTGGACCTGATGTTTCCGCACCATGAATGCGAAATTGCCCAGAGCCAGGCCTGCGAGCATCCGACCAACGAGGCCCGGGTGTGGATGCACAACAACATGATTACCGTGAACGGCCAGAAGATGAGCAAGTCGGCGGGCAACTTCATCACCGTTAGCCAGCTTTTCAGCGGCGAAAACGAGGTGCTGGCCCAGGCCTACTCGCCCATGACCACCCGGTTTTTCCTGCTTCAGGCCCATTACCGCAGCCCCGTTGATATTACCGACGAAGGCATGCAGGGCGCCGGCAAGGGCTACCGCAAAATAATGAACGGCCTGCGCCTGCTGCCCAAGCTGCAGCTGCCCGAAGGCACCGGAGTCGCCGTTGACACCAGCGCCGCCGATGCCGAGCTGCGCAAGCTGGCCGACGACTGCTTTGTGGGCCTCAACGACGACCTGAACACGGCCCGTACTTTGGCCAGCCTCTTCAACCTGCTGCGCAAGCTCAACGGCTACGCCGCCAAACCCGATACCCTGGCGCAGGTAAGCCCCGAAGCGCTGGCCGAAGCTACCGCCACCTACCGCACGCTGGTGCAGGACGTGCTGGGCCTGCGCGACGAGCCCCGCGCCCGCGCCGAAGACCTGCTGGGCCTCACGCTGCACTTCTACCAGGAAGCCAAAGCCGCCAAAGACTACGGCAAAGTCGACGAAATCCGGGCCGCGCTCAAGCAGCAGGGTATCGTGGTGAAAGACTCCAAAACCGGCGTCGATTGGGCCTACAGCGAGGAATAAGAACGGTGTAGAAACGCAATATTTTGCGTCTTATCGTTGCTGATGTTGGACGGTTCATATGAACAGCGTTAGCAACAATGAGACGCAAAATATTGCGTTTCTACCTTGTGCTTAGCCGACGCAATTGATTTCTCTGCTTACCTAGGTGTTCCGTCCGCCCTCAGCGCACTCTCCGCCCGTTACTCAACGCACCTTATCTGCCCCATGAATATCTTCCGACTTGCCCCGGCCGCGCTGGCGGGCCTGCTGCTGCTCACTGGCTGCCCCGGCCAAAAAGACACTGCCGACACCACGGCTGTAGCCGAGGCCGCACTGCCTAAAACACCCGCTTTCAACGCCGATTCGGCCTATGCCTACACCGCCAGGCAGGTGGCTTTCGGGCCGCGGGTGCCCAACACGGCGGCCCACGTGAAAACCGGCGACTGGATCATTGGGCAGTTCAAGAAGTACGGCCTGACGGTGCAGGAGCAGCCCTTTGAGGCCAAAGCCTTCGATGGCAACATCCTTAAGTCACGCAACATCATCGCCCGCTTCAACCCCAGTGCCCCGCGCCGGGTGGCCGTGTTTTCCCACTGGGATACCCGCCCCTTCGCCGATAAGGATACCGAGAATAAGAACGCCCCGCTCGACGGCGCCTCCGACGGTGCCAGCGGCGTGGCCGTAGCGCTGGAGCTGGCCCGCGTGCTGGCCGCCCAGCCCGACAGCCTGGCCCCGGGCGTAGGGGTCGATTTCATTCTCTTCGACTCGGAAGATTATGGCTACGACGGCGTAACCCAATCCGACAAAAAGAACCTGCTGGAAGGCCAGGATACCTGGTGCCTGGGCTCGCAGTATTGGGCTAAAAACGTGGTGCCAGCCAACTACAAGCCCAACTTTGGTATTCTGCTCGATATGGTAGGCGCTCAGGGAGCCAAGTTCGGCCGCGAAGAACTGTCGCGCCAGAAAGCCCCCGATGTGGTGGAGAAGGTCTGGAACACGGGCTCGCAGCTGGGCTTCTCCGACTTCTTCCTGTATGCCGATGTGCCCCAGGTCAGCGACGACCACGTGTACACCAACCAGGCCGGCGTGCGCACCATTGATGTCATTGACTTCCTGCCCAGCGGCGAGTTCCGGCCCTACCACCACACTACCAAAGACAACATGAGCGTCATCGACCGGCGCACGCTGAAGGCTGTGGGCCAGACGGTGCTGACGGTGATTTACGGGGAGTAGGTTACAGCGAGCTGCCAGGCTGTTTTCTGGGGTGCTGATGATGGCCTGGCAAAGACTACCGCAGCCATTTGGGCTTACTTTTAGCACGCAATTTCATCATTCTGTATAGCCTGTCAGGCCCTCGTTAAGCCATGATACTTCCTGCTTCAACTCGATTGCTACTGTTTTTTTCCTCGCTGACTACTGCGTTCAGCAGCCAAGCACAGGCCACTCAAAAGGTGGTTGTGCCCCAGGCGTTCGGCTTGGGCCGGGAGGAATACATGGTACTGCAAGCGGCCCCCGAAACAAAACAGGGAGCCTACTGGCAGTATGCAGGCAAAAAAGGCACTACACTCGTAACCACCGGCTTTTATGCCGCGGGCCAGAAGGATAGCGTTTGGACTACCTATTATGAACGCGGCAAAGTGCTGCAGGCTAGGGGGCAGTACGCTCGCGACCAGAAACGGGGCGTGTGGGAGTATTTCTCGGAGAAGGATGCGCTGCAGCTGAAATTCGACCACGGCACCGGACAAACCCTGTTTTCGCTGCCCGCTCAGCGGCCTTCCCAACTGGTGTGTCGGCCCATGCCCGGCGCCGGCGCCCTCACTACCGACCCGCAGTATGCCCTGGGTTCGGATGCCCTGTCGGCGAAAATCGGCATGACCACCCGGTATCCGGCCGTGGCGTTGCGCAACAACGTAATGGGGCAGGTTCGGGTGGCCTTCGTAATCGACAGTACGGGCGCCGCCAGCAATTTCCTGGTGGTACATGGCATTGGTTCGGGGTGCGATGAGGAGGCTTTGCGCGTGGTGAAGCTGCTGCCCAGCAACTGGATTCCGGCTTACACCAACGGCAGACCGGTTGCCGCCGCGTGTGAGGTGCCGGTAACGTTTTCGATCAAGTAGCCGCTCGGCTCTCTGGACGCTGTGCCGCAATGTCCGGCTGCGCATCAAATGTGCCCGGAGCCATACTAAAGGCTGAAGGCTATCAGTTGTAAGCCAACAGCTCAAAGATGCTCCTTGTCGACGACCTGCGGCTTGATGCCGATATTCTGCCACTGTTCAACTTCACGCACTGCCGCGAAGCCGAAGCAGCGGTGCGCGGACTGCTGCGCGAATTGCCGGCCAGCCCGGAGTTGGTAATGCAGAAGCAGGCCGTGTTTCGGGCGCTGCTGGCGCAGTGGGACGTTATCAGTGAGTTCAACTATTCGCGCATTCAGCTGGCCGAAGTGCAACGGTTTTTGCACGAGGTGGTGAGCCGGCAGCTCGTGCTGGAAACCAACCGGATGCGGCTGGCGGCGCGGCTGCTGATGTCGGAAGAAACGCGCTACCGCACCCGGGCCCGCTACGTTCAGGTCATTCAATTTCTGCAGCGGCTGGAGCAGCACTATTTCCGCCGCCTCGACCCGGCTGGTTTCCCGCCTTTCGCCCGCGCCCGCCTCAGCACCATTACCCGGTTTCTGGAGCGTTTTAGCCTGAATTCGGCCGCCGAAGCCATTGCCGAGGACCAGTTTTCGGCGGGCCGGATGGTGGATTTTGCCCGCCAGTTGCACGAGGTGGACGAGCAGGAGCTGGCCGAATTCTGGACCGCCTTCTTCTGGCTGGAAGCCTGCTGGTCGGTGGCTAAGGGCCTGCACCAGCACGGTTTTGCCTTTCCCGAGTTCCAGCCTTCCGGCCTGCATTTGGCCGATTTCTACCACCCGCTGCTGACCGGGCCGGTGAAGAACACGCTGGCCCTGGACCCCCACGACAACGTGCTGCTGCTGACGGGTCCGAATATGTCGGGGAAGTCTACGCTGCTCAAGGCGCTGGGGCTGTGCGTGTACCTGGCCCACGCGGGCCTGGGCGTGCCGGCCGCCGCGGCCCGGCTGCCGTTCTACTCGTCTATTGTGGTGGCCATCAACCTCACCGACAGCCTCAGCGGCGGCTACAGCCACTTCCTGGCCGAAATTCGTAACCTGAAAGCCGTACTGGAGGCCGCGCAGGGGCCGGGCCGCGTGTTTGCGGTGTTCGACGAGCTGTTCCGGGGCACCAACGTAGACGACGCCCTCGACATCACCCAGGCTACCGTGGCCGGGTTGGCCGCCTTCCCGCGCTCCTGCTTCCTGATTTCCACCCACCTCCTTCAGCTCGAAAGCCAGCTGCCTGCCCAGCCCGGCAGCCGCACTTTTTGCATAGAATGCACGCTGCACGATGGTCTGCCCGTATTTTCCTACCGCCTGCAGCCCGGCTGGTCTCAGCTGAAAATCGGCCGGATTCTGTTTGACAAGGAAGGCCTGCCAGAGCTGTTGAAAAGCACGACGTAGGGGCGGGGCTTGTCCCCGCCCGCCGTTCGCGCCGCTTCAACGGTAATCGTTCAACGGCGGGCGGGGACAAGCCCCGCCCCTACATCGTGCTGATAAATCCTTTCATTAAACTTGCCCCGGACTCGTCCACCGTCAGCCGCACCGGCTGCCCTACCACCAGGGCCAGGTTGCGTGGTTCGTGGCCGACGGGGAAGCCATGGGCTACCGGGAAATTATAGCGGGCGGCGTAGTGCTGGATGATTTCGTTGGGCGTGCGACCGAAGGGGATGGTGTTGTCCTGGGGGTTGGTGAAGTGGCCGACCACCAGTCCGGCCAACCCAGCCAGCTTGCCCGTGCGGTCGAGGTGCACCAGCATCCGGTCGACGGCGTACAGGTACTCATCAATGTCTTCCAGAAACAGAATGCGGCCCGCCGTCGACACGTCGGAGGCGGTGCCAGTGAGGGTTTGCAGGATGCTTAGGTTGCCGCCTACCAGCTCGCCGGTAGCCGTGCCAAAACAGTTGAGCGGGTGCGCCGGCACTGCATAATCCAGCGCCTCGCCAAACAACGCCCGCCGCAGGCTCTCCAACGATTCGGCCCCGCCTTCCTGATGGAACAGCAGCGGCATTACGCCGTGGATGCTTTGAAAGCCGCGGGCCAGCAAATGGCAGTTGAGGGTGGTGATGTCGGAGAAGCCGGCCACCCATTTGGGCTCCTCGGCAAAGCGTGTGAAGTTGAGTCCGTCGATAATGCGAGTGGTGCCGTAGCCGCCGCGGGCACAGAAAACGGCCCGAATTTCGGGGTCGTCGAGCTGCAGCTGCAAGTCGTGCTGGCGCACCTCATCGGCGCCCCCGAACTGGTGCTGGGCCACGTTGGTACTAGCGCCCAGCCGCACGCGCAGGCCCCAGCCTTCGAGCGTGGCCACGGCCGCGGCCAGTTCGGCGTGCGAGGCCGCCCGCGCCGGGCAGACGATGGCCACGAGGTCGGCGGGGCGAAGCGGGGGCGGAGCGATGGTAGGCATGGGGCAAAAGTAGTTGTCAGTTGCGAGTTGTCGGTTGTCAGAAAGAACATCGTTCAGACAACCGACAACTGACAACTCGCAACTGACAACAAACAACTCAAACGGCACCTCTTTCCTACTATCCTGCGTTACTCATCTGTGCGTTTTCTACTGCTTCTCTTCTTGGTGATTGGCCTCTCGACTGCAGCCCTGCAGGCCCAGCCCGCCCCGCCCGACACAACCAAAGGCCGCTACCACCGCCCGCTGTTTAGTCAGGTGAAGGTGCGGCGCAACGTGGCGTTTGCCCAGGTCAGCGGTTTGTTGGGGCAGACCCAGCCGCTGTACCTCGATTTCTACGAGCCCAGCGGCGACACTGTGCGCCGCCGGCCGCTGGTGTTGCTGGCCCACGAAGGCGCGTTCGTAACCGGCACCCGCGACGATGTGGTGATGACCGAGCTGTGCACCCGCCTGGCCCGGCTGGGCTACACGGCCGCCAGCATCGACTACCGGCTGCTGTTCTTCCCCTTCGATAGTGTAGGCATCGGCCGGGCCGCCATCCGGGCCACCCAGGACATGCGCGCCGCCGTGCGATTCTTCCGCCACGATGCAGCCACCGCCCGCCGCTTTAAAGTTGATGGGCGCTACATTTTCGTGGGTGGTTCCTCGGCCGGGGCCTTCATGGCCCTGCAGACCGCCTACCTCGATAAAGCCGCCGAAGTGCCCGCCTACCTGAACCT
This sequence comes from Hymenobacter lapidiphilus, assembly GCF_013377885.1. GTDB lineage: Bacteria > Bacteroidota > Bacteroidia > Cytophagales > Hymenobacteraceae > Hymenobacter > Hymenobacter lapidiphilus. Next base: position 60,672 of record NZ_JABKAU010000004.1, on the reverse strand, counting down.
GGGGGCGCTGGGTGGCCTGGAGGGCAGCGGCGGAAACGCCGGCTACAGCAGCCAGCCGCGCGCCGTCATCAACCTGTGCGGGGCGCTGGCCCAGGCCGGCTGGCTGCAGGCCGGCGATGTGCCGCTGCTCAGCATCCACGGCACCCGCGACGGTATAGTGCCCTACCAGCGGGGCCTGATTGGCGGGCCACTGCCGGCCCAGGTGGTGGCGGGCAGCGCGGTGCTGCGCCGCCGTGCCCAGGCGGTGGGCGTGCCCAACGTGCTGCGCCCGTTGCGCGGGGCCGGCCATGTGCCCTACTCTTTCGAGCCTACTTATGTAGATTCGGTGTTTGTGCCGATACGCGAATTCCTGCGCCCGTTGCTCGGGTCCGGCGCGCCCGGCCCACTGCTGGCCGCCGCCCTCAATCCGCGCCGCGCCGCAGTGGCAACGGCTGCGCTGCCGCCGCGCCGGGTGCGGTTAGTACCTAGCAGCGCGGATTTGGTAGGAGCGGCCCCACCCGAAAATCTGCCGCTTCCGGCTGCTGCTGCGGAAGGCGAAGCAATAGGGCCACCGGATTAGAGAGGCACTATTTTGCTTTTCTACACAGTTGCGCTGGCAGTTTTCAGTACCGCAACTGCCGCCTCGCCAATGGCCCGGAGATGGCCGGTGCGGACGATGAAAGCACCGTGCTGGCGCAGCAGGTCGCGGTGGGCGATGAGGTGGGCCAGCGTTACGTAGCCTACCACGTAACCGTCCTCGTCGGCTTCTTCCGACACCTCGCTGAAATCGAGCACGTCGATGAGGCGGGGCTCGTCGGTGCGCAGGTAGATTTCGATTTCCAGGTCGGTGGCGTGAGTGGGCGGGGCGGCGGTTTTGGCGTAGCCGTAGGCGAACCCCTGGCGCAGAGCGGCCAAATCGGCCAGCACGGCCGAGCCGGTGGGGTGCCCGCCGGCCCCGCGGCCCCGCAGAAACTGTTCGCCCGCAAAGTCGGCCTCCAGCACTACGCCATTGAACTCCTCATCAACCCCAAACAAAGGTGACTCGGGCCCCAGCAGCTGCGGGGTTACCAGGGCCGTTACGCGGCCGTCGGGCAGGCGCTGCAGGCCGGCTACCACCTTTATTTTCTGGCCCCGGCTGGCTGCAAAGGCAATATCGGTGGCCGATATGCCTTCGATACCGAGGTTCAGCACCTGTTCGGGCTCCAGAAATAAGCCGTAGGCATGGGCGGCCAGCAGTACGGCCTTCGAGCGCGGGTCGAAAGCGGCCATGTCGAGGCTGGGGTCGGTTTCGGCGAAGCCCAGTTGCTGGGCCAGCGCCAGGGCCGGGCCGTAATCGGTGCCGCCGGTACCCATGCGCGTGAGTACGTAATTGGAGGAGCCGTTGAGAATGCCTGTCAGTTGCCGTAGGGGCTCGGTTCCGAAGTAGGCATCGAGCGTACGGATGACGGGAATGCTGCCGCACACCGCCGCCTCATATAACAAGGTGCCGCCGTGGGCGCGCTGCAACGCCACCAATGCGGGCAGGTGGCGGGCCAACATGGCCTTATTAGCCGTCACCACCCGGCGGCCCCGGCGCAGGGCGCCCGCTACCAGCCGAAAAGCCGCGTCGGCATCGTCAATCAGCTCCACCAGCACGTCGAGCGAATCGTCGGCCAATAGTGCTTCGGCATCGAACTCGAACCGCGCCGCCGGCAGTGAGCGGGCTTTAGTGGGATTCTTTACCACAATGCGGGCCACCTCGAAGCCGCTGCCCGGATGCTGCTGCAGGATATCGTAGAGGCCCTGGCCCACGCAGCCGAAGCCAATTAGGCCGATGCGCCAGGGGTGGACAGAGGCGGTAGAAGCGAGGAGAGCGGTGCTAGTGGACATACGTCAGGGAGTGAAACCGTTCGAGAAAATGGGTGATTTGGGCATCCTCCAGCAGGAAGCCGTCGTGGCCGTAGGGGGAGTCCATTTCGGCGTACATGGCCCCCGGAATGTGGCGAGCCAGCAGCTGCTGCTCGGCCACCGGAAACAGGCCATCGGAGGTGATGCCGATAACCAGCGTGCGGGCCCGCACCCGGCCCAGGGCCGCCGCTACGCCGCCCCGGCCGCGGCCTACGTGGTGGCTGTCCATGGTGCGGGTGAGGGCCACGTAGCTGTAGGCATCGAAGCGGGCGGCGAGCTTGTCGCCCTGGTAGCGTTGGTAAGCGGCGGCCCGGAAATCGGTGAGCAAAGCGTCGGTGGGCTCGGTTTGGGTGCGGCCGTAGGCCTGGTAGCTGCGGTAGCTGAGTAGGGCCACGGCGCGGGCCGCCCGCAGCCCGGCCGCACCACCGGCTGGCGTGTTTTGCTGGTAGGTAACATCGGCGAAAATGGCCAGCCGTTGGGCTTCGTTGAAGGCAATTCCCCAGGCCGAGTGCCGGGCGTTGGAAGCCAGCAGCACCAGGTTTTCGAACACCTCTGGCTGCTGTACCGCCCACTCCAGGGCCTGCTGCCCGCCCAGCGAGCCGCCGATGAGCGTGTGTACCCGCGCCAGCCCCAACTCTTCGCGCAACGCCTCGTGGGCCGCTACTAGGTCCCGAATAGTTAGGAGCGGAAACTCCTGGTAGGCGGCCCGGCCGGTACCAGCGTCGGGGGTGAGCGGGCCGGTGCTGCCGTAGCAGGAGCCCAGCACGTTGGCGCACACGATAAACCAGTCGGCCGGGTCGAAATAGCGGCCGGGGCCTATCAGACCGGGCCACCAGTCGGCCACGTCGGCATTAGCCGTCAGGGCGTGGCACACCCACACCACATTGTCGCGGGCGGCATTCAGTTCCCCCCAGGTCTGGTAAACTACTTCCGGCTGGGCCAGCTGGCCGCCGTTTTCGAGCAGCAGGGGCTGCGGGAGCTGGAATTGGTGCGTGGGCATAAGAACTTGGAATAAGGGCGGATGTAGGGGCGGGGCTTGTCCCCGCCCGCCGTTGAACGGAATCGTTGAAACGGTGCGTACGGCGGGTGGGGACAAGCCCTGCCCCTACAGCGTTCTGTTGGGCTATACCTCCAGCGGCTGCTCGTGCTCAGCGGCTGGCTCGGGCAGGGGTTCATCCTGAATGTTGTCGGGCGTGGCGGCGTTCAGTACGGCGTCGAAGGCCTGCTGCAAATCGGCCCGGATATCGTCGAAGTGTTCGATGCCGAGCGAGAGGCGCAGCAGGGTGGGCGTTACGCCGGCGGCCTGCTGGGCTTCTTCGGAAAGCTGCTGGTGGGTGGTGGCGGCGGGCTGGATGATGAGCGTTTTGGCGTCGCCTACGTTGGCCAGGTGGCTTATCAGCTTCAGGCTGTCGATGAATTGCGTGGCCGAGTGCTTGCTGCCTTTGAGGGCGAAGGTGAGCACGCCGCCATAGCCGCGCTTGAGGTATTTGCGGGCCAGCTGGTGGTAGGGGCTGGAGGCTAAACCGGGGTAATTCACGGCTTCTACCTGCGGATGCTGTTCGAGCCAGGTGGCAATGCGCAGGGCGTTTTCTACGGTGCGCTCCACCCGCAAACTCAGCGTTTCGAGGCCCTGCAGCAGCAGAAACGAGTTGAACGGACTCTGCGAGGGGCCGAAGTCGCGCAGGCCCTCCACCCGGGCCCGGATGATGAAGGCAATGTTGCCGAACGAGCTGTTCTTGCCGAATACGTCGCTGAAAACGAGGCCCTGGTAGCCCTCGGACGGCTCGGAAAACTGCGGGTACTTGCCGTTACCGAAGTCGTAGGTGCCGCCATCCACAATCACGCCGCCCACGCTCGTACCGTGCCCGCCAATCCATTTGGTAGCCGACTCCACCACAATGTTGGCGCCGTGCTCCAGGGGCCGGAACAGGTAGCCGCCCGCCCCAAAAGTATTATCCACCACCAGCGGCAAATCGTGCTGGCGGGCAATGGCGGCAATGGCCTCGAAATCGGGGATGCTGAAGCTGGGGTTGCCGATGGTTTCGAGGTAAATGGCCTTGGTGCGCTCGTCAATCTGGGCTTCAAAAGCGGCCGGCTCGTCGACATTGGCAAAGCGCACTTCGATGCCCAGGCGCTTGAACGCCACCTTGAACTGGTTGTAGGTGCCGCCGTAGAGGTGGGTCGAGCTCACGAAATTGTCGCCGGCCTGCACGATGTTATTGAGGGCAATGAACTGCGCGGCCTGCCCCGAGGACACTGCCAGCGCCGCCACGCCGCCTTCCAGGGCCGCCACGCGTTGCTCGAACACGTCGGTGGTCGGGTTCATCAGACGGGTGTAGATGTTGCCGAATTCCTTGAGGGCAAACAGGTTGGCCCCGTGCTCGGCGCTCTTGAACACGTAGCTGGTGGTTTGGTAGAGCGGCACGGCCCGTGAGCCGGTTACGGGGTCGGGCTGCTGGCCGGCGTGGAGTTGCAGGGTTTCGAAGTGGAGGCTGGACATGGCTATTTCGCTTTTAGTTGTTGATTTTTTTGTTTTTCGGCAACCGGTTTTCGCACACGGATCCGCAGAAAGCAACGAGCCAAGGCTGCGGAAAGGGTGCGCCGGGCCGGGGCCGGAGCAAGCGGAGAAGAGAGGAAAAGCAGGGGAGGACCCCCAGGGGCCGAGGTCAGGCGCTCAGGCTAGTAGCAGCAGCAACATGCGCTACAACAGCCACGCATTCGCATTCGGGCGGCAACCGTGGCGGCGGCCGGCAGGGTAGCAACGGCCGGGGCCGAAACGCCAAAAGCCCACGGCGAAGCGGCGGGCCTGAAGGCGGCCGGAGCGATGGGGGAAACGGAGGCGAAAACGCGGGAGTGGCTCATGGGACTGGGAGGTTATAGTCCCCGCCGCCGGACGGTTACGTCAAGCTGGTCGGGCAGGCATTGGCACCTTTCGCGCGGTCGAAGGTTGCCAGTGGGTCGGGGAGCCTGTGCTCTCGCCACTTCTGTATAAATCCTATGAAAACTACTCCGCCGCGAGCGGGGTAGTACCGGGTTGGTGTTGCAAAGGTATAGCCGTTATTTTCTGTAATGCAAGAGAAGAGGTAATTATTTTCATTCCGCTCTCAGATGTTTTTTGACTCCTGGTAATCTGGGTAAATACACTGTTTGATAAGAGGTTATATGTTTAGTGCGCAGTGTGTACTTCGCTTTTATTGCCGTCTAGTTCACAGAGCTGCCCGCTTCGGGGCTTTTTGCTTGGTGTCAAAACGGTCATTTTAGTTCCGTTTTTCAACCTGGGTCAACGCAAAAAAGCCACTCCGTTTGGAGTGACTTTTTGAATATTTCCGCGAAGCGGGAATGCTATGCTTTGGGCAATGTCAGTACCTGACCTACCTCGATATGGTCGGGGTTGGAGCCGATGGTGGACTTGTTGGCGTCGTAAATCTGGTGCCATTTGCTGGCGTCGCCGTAATGGTTCTTGGCAATTTTCGAGAGCGAGTCGCCACTAACTACGGTGTACGTTTCACCAGCCGTAGTGTCGGCGGTTTTGTCGGTGCCGAAGAAGTCGGTAGCGCCGCCGGCCGGAGTAGTGTTGGGCGCAACTGGCTTGGTTTCGCCTTTATCGGAAAGAAAATCAAAAAGTCCCATGATGCTAATGCGTTAGGTGAAGGAGAGAGCGGCCGACCGTAAAGTGCTGTGCGGCTTGGATGTTGGCCCTTCTTACGCCGTGCCAGGCAATAGGTTGTGCTGCTCCGGCAGAGGGTATGATGGCACTGGCCAGTGGCCGAACATCTTACGCAACGCTACCGTAAGAGGCCCATTACCAGCGGCTGGCAACGGCCGTTTTGTTCGCTTCAACCCCTTCACTTATTCTTCCTCCCCATGAAAAACATCACCTCTCCCGCTTCGCGCCTGTTGGCCGGTCTGTTTATGTTCGTACTGCTCTTCACGGCTGCCTGCGGTGCCAAGGAGGGTACCGTCGAAAGCGTTAATCAGCTTTACGGCACCGACAGCAAAACCTGGAAAACCGATAAGGAAATGAACGCGGCCGGCGATAAAGTTGCCCAGACCGATGCCATGGACGACCAGCGCGTGACTTTCTACGCCAATGGCCAGTACAACATGATGTCGGGTGCCCAGACGATGAACGGCAAATATACCTTCGATCAGGGTGCCAAAACCATTACCATGATGCCCGACGGTGCCGGCCAGTCGAACACCTTCACGGTGGTAACGCTGACCGATGACAAGCTGACCCTCAAAGGCACCGACGGCTCGGAGCTGCGTCTGGAGAGGGAGTAACCTTCCGCGCTGATCCGAACAATTCGTAATAAAGCCCCTTCTGCCGCTGGTAGAAGGGGCTTTTTGCGTTGCTGCCTGTTGCGCATCGTAGCAGTTGTTGCACCAGTTGACTACCGGATTACGAATGGTTACGCTACTTTGCCGTGGAATTTAGCCCCTGTCCGCATCCGAGTGTTTATGAACCATATTTTATCGGCCGCATTCGGCCTCGTGCTCGTTGCGCTGAGCAGCCCTGCTGCCTCGGCCCAAACCGCCTCATCGGCCGCCGCCACTGCTCCGGTGCCACTGCCCACCCACGTTATCCGCAGCATCGACCCGGCGGATGCCGACTTTACGGACCTGGAGTTTCTGCGGCAGGAAATTGGGGGCGCGCGGGTGGTAATGCTGGGCGAGCCGACGCACGGCGAGGGCAACGTGTTCGAGGCCAAAATCCGACTGATGCGCTTTCTGAAAGAGCGGATGGGCTTTACCACGGTGGCTTTTGAAAGCGGCTTTTACGAGCTCGACAAGGCCCAGCGGGAAATAGAGGCGGGCACAGCGGCACGCGAAGCCATTGAAGGCAGCGTGTTCCCCATCTGGACGACGACCCGCGAATTCCAGCCGATTATGTCGCTGCTGGGTAAGGGGGGGCTGCGCGTAGCCGGGTTCGATTACCAGCTGAGCGGGGGCTATCAGGATGAGCTGGTGGATGAGTTGGAGGCGTTCCTGCGGCCCGAAAAAGGAGCCGATGCCATTGCCTACGATTACCTCGACGAGTGTGTCAGCGCGATGGGGGAGCAGTTTCGGTTTCCGCCTTCCCATCAGCCGCTGCTCTTCAATATGCAAGTCGGAAAAGCCCGCAAGCTGCTCGAAAAGGTAGCGGCCGGCTCCGACCAAAAGCGCCGGGTGCGGGCCGCTTTCTGGCTCCAGAACCTACGAAGCCTGCAGGCCATGGTGCACGATTACGCCATCAACGACCCCGGCGCCGTCGATTCGGCCGATTTTAAATCCATTCATAGCAACCCACGCGATGCGCAGATGGCGGAAAACCTGCTTTGGTATCTGCGTCAGCATTCGCAGGAAAGAGTTATTTGCTGGGGGGCGCTGCCCCACTTAGCCAACAAGGTAGATGTGCTCAACGATGCCGAAGTGCAGCGCTACCAACCCATGGGCCGGGCGGTGAAGGCAGCGCTGGGCGAAGAGGCGGTGTACGTGCTGGGAACCCTGGCGGGCAGTGGTACCCATGGTTTCCTGCGTTCGGGGGGCCATAAGCCGGTGCCGGTGCCAGCTCCCGGCACACTGGAAGCCGAGCTGCTGAGCCAGGGGCAGGAGTATAGCTTCGTGAGCCTGAAGCACGACGCGCCCAACCGCCAACTAACGACCTACGCCTTCCAGTATGACCCCCTAACTGGTCCCTGGAGCCAGGTAGTGGATGGTTTTCTGTTTCTGAAGATCATAAACCCCGCGCACCTAGCCGACCCGGCAACCGGGGCCGTAGCCGCCGAGTCGGCCGCCACCGGGGCCGAGGCCCGACAGCCGGGAGCCCTGAACCCGGCCCGGCAGCCGGCGCTGGCGGGCAAAGCCAGCGGTGCGGCCTTCACGCTCAGCGGCATCGTGCTCGACCGCAAAACCGGCCAGCCAGTGCCCTTTGCCACCGTGGCCGTGCCTGCTCGCAGCGCCGGGACGGTATCGGATGCCCAAGGTAAATTCCTACTCGAAACCCGCCGGGGTGAGCTGGTGCAGGTGAGCAGTATTGGCTACGAGCCGGCCACGCTGGCCGCCACGGCCGCCGCTGCCACGGTGCGCCTAGTGCCGGCCGCCTTTGCCCTGAACGATGTGCGGGTAAGTGCCCAGTCGCAGAATCCGAAGCGCATTATGCAAAAGGTGATTCAGGCGGCGGAAAAGAACTACGAACAGCAGGAGTACATGGCGCGGGTGTACACGCGCCGCCGGCTCATCAACTTCGACACGCTGCGCCACGAGTTGGAGTACGTTAGCCACATTTTCGAGCCGGCGGGCTTCCGCAAGTTCGTGAGCGGCTTTCTGAACCTGGGGCCCAGGCCGGTGCATAAGGTGCTGGAAAAGCGCGTTGTGGTGCAATCGGCCCGGCCTTTGGGGCCTTTTGATTTACTGGAAGGCGGCCAGGGGTTTCTCACGGCTTCGGCCGATCCGGTGCGCATCTCCCCGCTTTTCAAAGCCAAAACCCTGGGCAAGTTTGCGCTGCGGCTGGACTCGGTGGAGCAGCGCAACGGCGAAACCTGTTACGTTGTCCGCTTCGCTGCGAAGCGGGCCACGCTCCGCAGCACCGGAACCTACCAGCAGGCGGGCTACTCGGGTAAGGTGTATGTGCGAGAAAAGGATTACGCCGTACTTCGCTATGAGGCGCTCTGGCAAGCCGACACGGTGGGCCACAATGCCACCGCGCACAAATACTACGGCCGTAACAACCAAATTTCCCGGCTCTACCCCCAGGTGTATTCCGATAGCCGGGCAGTGCACGTAGTCACTTACCAGCCGGCCGCCAACGGCCGCTACTATGTGGCCAGCAGCGTGGCCCAAGGCCTGAGTATTGGGCGGGTATTGGGCAAGGCACCCTTCTACGAGCAGAAGTATTGCGAGGAATATTTCGAGCCGCTGCCCCCAGCTACGCTGGCTGACCGGCCGGTTAATGAGGACAAACCCGGGATAAAGAGCTTCGAAATCTGGCAGGCCGACAACACGCCCTACCACCCCGAGTTCTGGCAGACCTACCAGCGCCCCGTTCCCGCCGAGCCGGCCCCGGCCCTGGAGGCAACCCGGCCGTAGCGCCCTGCCCCTACAGCGACCTCCGCTACGAGTGCATCACTTCCTCTGCCTTCGGCCGGCTGTAAATGCGGGCCACCCAGCGGGGCAGGAATACGGCCCCGAGCACCAGGTAGAGGTAGTACGTAGTGATGCGGTAGAGCAACACCATAAAGTTGGTCATGGTGGCGGTGCCGATAAATTTGCCGAAGAACGTGGGAAAAGCCCCCTCGGCAATGCCCGCGCCGCCGGGCGTAATGGCAATCAGCAGGATTACTTTGTAGGTGAGGTTGCGCCCAAAAATCAGCCAGAACTCGGTCCAGCCCACCTCCACGAAGGCCCCAATCAGGCAGCCAATAACCAGGTAGCGGGCCGACCAGACGAAGAACGTGCTCAGGCCGGCGCGCAGCCAATACACGAAGCCGTTGCCGCGCAGCTCGGCCGAGGCCTGCACCAAATCGTGGCCCAGCTGGTAGGCCCGGCCCCGAAAGCGGCGCAGTACCCGCGCCGAAAACAGCCGCACCAACAGCCGCCGCACTGCCCGCGGGTTAATGAAAATGGCGTACACCATGAGCAGCGCATAAGCCGTCACGAACACATAGCTCAGGATAAAGCCGATGCGCAGTGTGGCAATAAGGCCCCCGTGCAGGGCCTCGTAGGGGTACAGCGTCTCGCCCCCGATGAGCACTACGAGCGGCACCATGAGCACGTAGTACATGTTGTCGAGCATGGCCGTGGCCATAATGTAGGCCACCGAGCGGCCCAGCGGAATGCCCTCCTTGTGCAGCAGCACCGGGGCCACGGCCGTGCCGCCCACCGCCGAGGGCAGAATGCAGGACGAGAATTCCCAGAGCATAATCACGTCGAGCGAGGCGCGCCAGCTGAGTACTTTCTGGGTGAGGTAGCGGATGCGGTACACGTAGCCGGCGTCGCGGGCCACCAGCACCACCAGCATCACCAGCAGCCACATGGGCTTGGCATTGGCCAGCGCGTCGAGGTCGCCGGGCTTATAGCTGCGCCAGAACATGAAGCCCACCACGCCCAGTCCAATGAGCACCGGCAGTATGATGCGCGAGGGCCGAAGCTTGTCGAGCAGTTGCTGGTCTTCGGAGGAAATGGCGTTGGTAACCTGCGGCATTTGGTAAAGGTAGCGGGTTGAGCGGGGTTGGATGGAGGTAGGGTTGCGTCAGGTTGGATTGCGTCAGGTTTGGCTGGATTAGGAGCCTGAAAAGAACGGTGTCATGCTGAGTGAAGGCGCAGCCGCAGTCGAAGCATCTCTACCGCAACGCTACTCCTGATGACTGCAACGAAGCGGTAGAGATGCTTCGACTACGCCTCTGGACCCTGGCTCAATTCGCCATATGCTCATCAGTATGCCGCTTTCCGCTTCACTCAGTGCCCAAGTCATTCCATTCATCCGCCGGAACTGAAAACCCGTAACTTTGCTCGTTGCCTATTGTCGGGCCGGCCGCAAGCATAACTTTCGGGCCGGGTGGCGGTTGCAACCCTACCTATTCCTTTGCCTACCTACCCCTGCGCGCATGATTGTTGAACCCGGGCCCCTGCTGGCGGAAATTAATTCCCCCGACGACCTTAAAAAGCTCAGCCCCGACCAACTGGTGCAGGTGAGCCAGGAATTGCGCCAGTTCATCGTTGATTCGGTTTCGATTTACGGCGGCCATTTCGGCGCCTCGCTCGGTGTGGTCGAGCTGTCGGTGGCCCTGCATTATATCTTCAACACGCCCCACGACCAGCTGGTATGGGATGTAGGCCACCAGGCCTACGGCCACAAAATACTGACGGGCCGCCGCGACCAGTTCCCCACCAACCGCCGCTACCAGGGCATGTCGGGCTTCCCCAAGCGCAGCGAAAGTCCTTACGATGCCTTCGGGGTGGGCCACAGCTCCACCAGCATCGGGGCGGCACTGGGCATGGCCGTGGCTTCCGATTACAAGGGTGAGTTCGACCGCCAGCACATTGCCGTAATCGGCGACGGGGCCATGACGGCCGGTATGGCCTTCGAGGCCCTCAACCACGCCGGCGTCGAGAAGTCCAATCTGCTCGTTATTCTCAATGATAACTGCATGAGCATCGACCCCAATGTGGGCGCGCTCAAGGAATACCTCACCGACATCACCACCTCGCGCACCTACAACAAAGTGCGCGACGAGCTCTGGAACGTGCTCGGCAAGCTCAGCAAGTTTGGCCCCAACCCCCAGCAGATTGCCCGCCGCGTCGAGCAGGCCATGAAGGCCACGCTGCTCAAGCAGGGCAACCTGTTCGAGGCGCTCAACTTCCGCTACTTCGGTCCCGTTGACGGGCACGATGTGCAGCACCTGGCTACCATTCTGGCCGACCTCAAGAACATTCCGGGCCCCAAACTGCTGCACTGCGTGACGGTGAAGGGCAAGGGCTACGCGCTGGCCGAAAAAGACCAGACGCTGTGGCACGCGCCAGGGCTGTTCGACAAAATTACGGGCGAGATTTACAAAAAAACGCCCGATAAGCCTCAGCCGCCCAAGTATCAGGACGTGTTCGGCCACACCATTGTGGAGTTGGCCGAGGCCAACGACAAAATCATGGGCGTGACGCCGGCTATGCCTTCGGGCTGCTCGCTGAACATCATGATGAAGGCCATGCCCGACCGCGCCTTCGATGTGGGCATTGCCGAGCAGCACGCCGTTACGTTCTCGGCGGGCCTGGCCACCCAGGGGCTGGTGCCGTTCTGCAACATCTACTCCTCGTTCATGCAGCGGGCCTACGACCAGGTCATCCACGATGTGGCGCTGCAGAACTTGCACGTAGTGTTCTGCCTCGACCGGGCCGGTTTCGCCGGTGCCGATGGCCCCACCCACCACGGCAACTACGATCTGGCGTTCATGCGCTGTGTGCCCAACCTGGTGGTTTCGGCCCCCATGAACGAGGAGGAGCTGCGCAACCTGATGTACACGGCCACGCTGCCCGAAAACGCCGGCCCGTTCAGCATCCGCTACCCGCGGGGCGAGGGTGTGATGCCCGAGTGGCGCACGCCGCTGAAGAAAATTGCCATCGGCACGGGCCGCGTAGTGCGCGAGGGCGAAGGCGTGGCGGTGCTCAGCATCGGCCATATCGGCAACTACGCCGCCAAAGCCACCCAGCAGCTCGTCGCCGAAGGTCTCAACCCCGGCCACTACGATATGCGTTTCTGCAAGCCGCTCGATGAGGAGATGCTGCACCGCATCTGCCGCAACTACAAGTCCATCGTGACGGTGGAAGACGGCTGCCTGCCCGGTGGTTTCGGCTCGGCGGTGCTCGAGTTCATGGCCGATAACGGCTATGCCCTGCCCGTGCGCCGCCTCGGTATCCCCGACCGCGTGGTGGAGCACGGCACCCAGGACGAGCTCTACAAGGAGTGCGGCTTCGATGTAGCCGGCATTGCCACCGCCCTGCGCGAGCTGAGCGGCAAAGCAGTAAAGCCGACAGCGGAGAAAGTGCTGCTGTAAAGCCTTCAACAGCAAGCAAAAGAGCCGGTGCCGCTATGCGGTATCGGCTCTTTTGCTTGCGTGATAGGGGAGGAAGAAAAGTAAATAACCCAGGTTGCGAAGAACGACGTAGGGGCGGGGCTTGCCCCCGCCCGCCATCAGAACGAGGCATGGTGGGCCTTTATCTGCCGTGCAACGATACTGGGCAACGGTACCGTGCACCGGCGGGCGCGGACAAGCATTTCCCCAACAGCGTGCCGATACACTCACTCCGCAATCTATGTTTTATATATGTATGTACATTAATTAAAATAATGTACATACATTTGTTGCGTGCCGGCCAAGTATGGTGCCGGTCAGTATTCTGCATCAGTCTGAACCCCTAACCACTACCAGCATGGCTACCACCAAATGGGCGCTCGATCCCACCCACTCCGAAGTACAGTTCAAAGTAAAGCACCTCGTTATTTCGACCGTAACCGGCTCGTTCAAGCAGTTTGAAGGCGAAGCGGAAACCGAAAGCGACTCGTTTGAGGGAGCCAAAGTGCGCTTCTCGGCCAAAATCGATAGCATCGACACCAACCAGGAGCAGCGCGACGAGCACCTGAAGAGCGCCGAGTTCTTCGATGCCGCAACCTTCCCGGAAATGACGTTTGTATCGACGGACTTTACCAAAAATGGCGACGGCGAATACAAGCTCATCGGCGACCTGACGCTGCATGGTGTAACCAAACCCGTAACGCTGGACGTGGAATATGGTGGCCAGGCGGGCGACTTCTATGGCAACACCAAGGCCGGGTTCGAGGTAACGGGCAAAATCAACCGCAAAGATTTCGGCCTCACGTGGAGTGGCATAACCGAAGCCGGCTCCATTGTGGTGAGCGAGGAAGTGAAGCTGATGGCCAGCATACAGTTCGCCAAGCAGACCGAGCCCGCAGCCGTGTAGCCCTTCGTTCTTACAGCAAAAAAGGCCCGTTACTATTCAGTAACGGGCCTTTTTTGCTGTAAGAATAGAGTGGTATCCGGTGCATAGCGGCGGCAGCAACTGGCGCAACGCGGTCTGCTGGGAACAGCTGCGGCCCGTACACGTATTGGGTTGGATTCTGACTTTGTTTTCTGCCCGCCGCTCATGCCTGCCTCGCAACTCACGCTTGTCTTCCTGCACGGCTTCGCCGAAAGCCCCGAAATCTGGGCCGACTTCACCCGCGACTTTCCAGCTGGTTACCGCGTGCTCACGCCCACGCTGCCCGGCCACGGCCCCCAGCCAAGCCCGGTAACCGACTACGCTATGGAGGCCCAGGCCCGAGCCGCACTGGCGCAGCTCGATGCGGCCGGAGCCGATAAGGTGCTACTGGTGGGCCACAGCATGGGTGGCTACGTGGCCCTGGCGCTGGCCGAAGCGCAGCCCGAGCGCGTGGCCGGCCTCGTGCTTTTCCACAGCACTGCCCTGCCCGATACCGACGAGAAAAAAGCCGCCCGCGACGAAAGCGCCGGTTTCGTGCGCCGCCACGGGGTCGAAAAGTACATGCGCTCCGCCATCAGGCCCCTGTTGGCCCCCGGTAACCGCAAGCGGCTGGCCGCCGGGCTAAAGCAGTTGGAAGACATAGCAACCGCCACGCCCGAAACCACCATTCTGGGCTGCCTCGAAGCCATGAAGCACCGCCCCGACCGTACCCAGGTGCTGCGTGAAGCCAAGTATCCCGTGCTCTTCATCGGTGGCCACGACGACCCGGCCGTGCCGCTGGAAACGCTGCTGCCCCAACTGGCCCTGCCCGCCCAAAGCCACGTCCTGCTGCTCCGCAACGTAGGGCACCTCGGTTTCATCGAGGCGCCGGAGCTGACGCGGCGGGCAGTGCTGGAGTTTGCGGCGGGGATATTTAGGGATTCTATCAGGTAAAAAATAAAAAGCTGATAATCAGATGTAAGCAAAGTAATATTGCCTATTCTATATGAACGGCGAAATACGCTATTTTGGTAAGTTTGAACTAATTTGACAAAAAAATTATATAATAGTATATATATAATGTTCATATGTAGTTTTTATGATAATACACAGATTATATGATATCATAACGTCATTGTCTTCAAGCATCTAGTACATTTGTCTTTGAAGTTACCATAGTGCTCTTCTCTTGTGTGCCCACTTTTGTCATCTGTCACTCCATAAAGCCAATTTGCATGAAACTCTACCCTTTCTTCATCTTCCTGACCTGCCTGCTGGGCGGGTTGTTGAACGCTGGAACGGCTTCCGCTCAGTGCTCGGGACAGTTCACAATCTCATATACAAATGCTGCAGGAACCCAAACTTCTGTATCCTATAACAATGGCGCCAATAATCAGACAATAGATTTTTGCCCCGACGGCAGCGGATTTTTTAATCTGACGGTAACGCAAACTGCGTCTGATAGCCGGGGGACTGTTACTGTTAACCAAGGTACAACTGCAGGGCCACAAGTATATAGCATGCCCTTTGACGTCAACTCACCCCCTCTTATTGTGCGTCTTCCTGTTTCAAGCGCATCGTCCTATGTACTTACTAACAACAGTTTTTGTGTTAAAAACGATGGTACAAATGGCACTCAGAAAATCGTTACTGTAGCACTCGATATACGGCCCAGCGTTTCGCTCACTTCCAGTTCTGGAAGTACTGGCGTGTGCGTTGGCACTACAGTAAGACTGACGGCTACCGGAGGAGCGGCTATAAACCCCCTCTATACTTTCTTTGCCAACGGTACTCAGATCGGCCAGAATAACACTGGCGTACTCGACGTAACTCCCCAAAGCACTACGAATTACACAGTCCAAACTGCGTCGGCTGGATGTAATGGCAATACTGCGACTCAGGCTATTACGGTGAATACCAACAACCTCTCGATTTCCTCAAACGCGCCCAACAATACCACTAGTACACCAGGCACGGCCGTTACCCTTACATCAGCTGGTGGAACGAGCGGTTCCTACAGCTATACAGCCACATCTAATGGCGTCACTACACAAGTTTCCGGCAATGGTTCTTCGATAACCGTTAGTCCGACAACTTCCACTCGCTACACTGTGACCGGCCCAACTGCCGTTGGCGGCTGCCCTAGCTCGGCCGAGGTAGTAATTAGAGTAGGCAACACGCCTCTTCCAGTAGGTCTGACCAGTTTTACGGCGGCCTGGAAAGGCCGGGCTGCGGAACTGCGCTGGGCTACGGCTTTTGAAACCGATAACAGCCACTTTGTAGTAGAGCGCAGCTTAGATGGAAGTACCTTCCGGGCCGTGGGCCGGGTAGCCGGAGCCGGTACCACCAATGGGGCAACCACCAACTACCGCTTCGACGACCCAACGCCTGTGCCAGCCGGAGCCTCGCTGCTTTACTACCGCCTGCGCCAGGTAGATTTCTCGGGGGCCGATGTGCTTTCGGGCGTGCGGGCACTGACCGTATCCGGCCCGACAGCTGCATTGGCCGCCGTTGTGGTGCCAAACCCAACTACTGGCTCCGCTACCATCCGCTTTGTATCTGCCACCACTGCGCCTGTACGGCTCGAAGTGTTCAATGTACTTGGTCGGCGGGTGTTGCTGAAAGTGGTAGCGGCCAAGGATGGCCAGATGGAAATACCGCTACCCGAAGCTGCCTCCTGGAAAGCGGGTGTATACCACGTAGCCCTTAGCCAGAACCAGCAACGCCAGGTGGTCCGGCTGGTGCGTCGCTAAGCCACTCGTTTCAATCTAGCTTAACACGAATGAGTCCGCCTCCTTTTACAGGGGGCGGACTCGTTTGTGTCAGGCCAGATTGAAATGAGCGGCAATCAGCGCCATGAAGCACCGACCCGACCGCACCCGGTTACTACGCGACGCCAAGTTCTCCGTGCTTTTCATCGGCGGCCACGACGACCCGGCCGTACCTCTGGAAACGCTGCTACCCCAGCTAGCCCTGCCCGCCCAAAGCCACGCCCTGCTGCTGCGCAGCGTGGGTCATCTCGGCTTCATTGAGGCGCCGGAGTTGACGCAGCAGGCGGTGCTGGATTTTACCGCGGGGGTATTCGGGGAGTAGCTGAAAAGCAGAAGCCCCGTAGCGCCATTACGCTACAGGGCTTCTGCTTTAAATCGTAAAAAGTATTACTGCACGGGCACCATTTTCGAACGCAGGCTTGTAGGCACTTCATCCAGCGACATCACTCGGAGCAAATTCTCATCCGGTGCAGCGAGGCCCTGACCCAGCGGAAGCAGCGCTCCTTGCAACTCCTTCTCTGAAATCCGGTACATGGCACCAGTCAGTGGATCAACGATAAGCATACCGATAGCTCCCCCGAAAACGAGGTTGCCAAAATACCAGCCATTTACGTCTGCCTCCAGCTTCATTACTTTCTCTTCGTACCCTTCCAAGCGGAAAGTAATCGTATACTTTTCGCGCTGGAAGTAAGAGGAACCAGATTTCAGTGTTACGGCAGTCGGAGCAACTCCCGAAGCGACTTCGCGCCCCTCGCGGTTGACGATGCTGAACGTTGCACCAGCCGGTGCACTGCTGATAGCCACTGGATAACGGCTTTTGCTGACAATGCTAGCGCAGCTTCCCAGCGCTAGAGTGGCTGCAAGAGCCAGGGGTAAGGTTAGTTTCATATAAAAGAAAGAAGAAAAAAAAGGAATCGGCTATAAGTGGTAAATCTACATACCAACAGGCCCCAAAAATAGTATTTTCGGGGCCTGTTGGTACTGTAGGTATAAAATAATTAATCTTTCAACAACCCCATCTTCAGCATCACCTCGGCAATCTGCACGGCGTTGGTGGCGGCGCCTTTGCGTAGGTTGTCGGCCACTACCCACATGTTCAGCGTCTTGGGCTGGGTTTCGTCGCGGCGCAGCCGGCCCACCAGCACGGCGTCGCGGCCGTGGGCGTCCTGGGGCATAGGGTACACGTTGTTTTGCACATCGTCTACCAGCTCCACACCTTCGGTTTGGCGCAGCAGTTCGCGTACGTCTTCGAGGTCGAATTCCTGGGCGAATTCCACGTTTACGGCTTCGGAGTGGCCGCCCATTACGGGCACGCGCACGGTGGTGGCGGTGAGGCGGATGCTGTCGTCGCCGAAGATTTTCTTCGTTTCCAGCACCATTTTCATCTCCTCCTTGGTGTAGCCGTTGTCCTGAAACACGTCGATGTGGGGCAGCACGTTCAGGTCGATGCGGTGGGGGTAGGCGGGGTTGCTGGCCGTCTGGCCGGCGCGCTCCTGCATCAGCTGATCCACGGCCTGCTTGCCGGTGCCGGTTACGCTCTGGTAGGTGCTCACCACAATGCGCTCGGCTTTGTACTTTTTGTGCAGCTCGTTGAGGGCTACTACCAGCTGAATGGTAGAGCAGTTGGGGTTGGCAATAATTTTATCGTCGGCCGTGAGCGTGTGGGCGTTGATTTCGGGCACCACCAGCTTCTTGGTCGGGTCCATGCGCCAGGCCGAGGAGTTGTCGATAACCACAGTGCCCACCGCGGCAAAGCGGGGCGCTTCCTGCAGCGAAATAGCGCCGCCGGCCGAGAAAATGGCCACTGCCGGACGAGCCGCAATGGCGTCGTCCAGGCTCACCACTTTGTATTTCTGGCCCCGGAATTCGATTTCCTGGCCCACCGACCGGGCCGAAGCTACGGGCAGCAATTCCGTGACCGGGAAGTTGCGCTCGGCCAGTACTTTGAGCATCTCGGTGCCCACCAGACCGGTGGCACCCACTACGGCTACTTTCATATGCTTTATTAGTTGAGCCGTAAAGGTAAAGCGGTTATCTTACCTGCGGTTACTGACTTTGGCTTAGGCGTGTTTCTCGCAGAGGTTCGCGGAGGAATGTGCAGAGGCTACAAGGCGGTTTCCTTCTGCGCATCCCTCCGCGAACCTCTGCGAGAAAACCCGATGAAGAAACTGCTACTCCCGCTGCTGCTACTCCTGCCCGGCCTGGCCGCCCAGGCCCAGCTAACCGACGAGTTTGCCGACGGCGACTTCAGCCAGAACCCCGCCTGGACCGGCGACGAACCCTCGTTTCAGGTGAATGCGGCCCGCCAGCTACAAAGCAACGGCCCGGCCGTTACGGGCACCGAGCTGCAGCTGGTCACCGCCAGTCAGGCCAGTACCGGTACCAGCTGGACGTTCTGGGCCAATCTGAAGCTGGCCACCAGCAGCGGCAACTACGCCGATGTGTGGCTGATGGCTGACCGGGCCGACCTGAAAACCAGCGGCGTCCGGGGCTACTTTGTGCGCCTGGGCGGTACCCCCGACGAGGTGGCCCTGTTCCGCCAGGACGCCACCGGCAGCCCCGTTTACGTCGTCAATGGCCAGGACGCGACGCTCAACTCGGCCACCAACAACCTCGTGCGGGTGCGGGTAACGCGCTCGGTGCAAAACGTGTGGACTTTGGAACGCGACCTGACGGGCGGCCAGAGCTTCGTGAGTGAAGGAACCGGAACCGATGCCACGCACCAGCGCAGCGCGTTTTTCGGCGTGCTGCTCACGTATTCGTCGGCCAACAACAAGGCCTTTTTCTTCGATGATTTTCGGGTGCTCGATGCGACGCCGCCCGCCTCGGTGCAGGCGGCCTTAGTGGGCCCGCGCGCCCTCGATGCTACGTTCAACGAAGCCGTAGCCGCCACCCAGAACGCTGCCAGCTACCAGCTGCCCGGTGGCCCGGCTGTAACCGCCGCCCTCCGCGACGCGGCCAACCCCGCCCTGGTACACCTCACGCTGGCCGCCGACCTGCCAGCGGGCGGTGGTACGCTGGAAGTGCGCCAGGTGGCCGACCTCTACGGCAACGTGGCCGCCGGCCCGCTCACGGCCACGTTCAGCTTCGCGGGCGTGTTGGCGGTGCCGCAGTTCGGCCAGCTGCTCATCACCGAAATCATGGCCGACGAAACGCCGGTGGTGGGCCTGCCGGCTTCCGAGTACCTCGAAATCCATAACCCCTCGGCCACCCGCACGCTCGATTTGGCGGGTGTGCGCCTGAGCAAGGGCGGCAGCACGGCCAACCCGGCCGTGTTTCCGGCTGGCGCCACGCTGCTACCGGGCGAGTACGCTGTGGTATGCGGCAGCACCCGCGGGGCCCAGTTCGCGGCTTTTGGGAAGGTGTTTGCCCTCACCAATTTCCCCAGCCTCAGCAACGCCGGCGACCAACTGCTGCTATCGGGCCGCGACAGTCGCACGCTGTTCGAAGTAATGTACTCCGACAGCTGGTACAAGGACAACCGCAAGAAAGAGGGCGGCTGGAGCCTGGAAATGGTGGACGAAACCAACTTTTGCGGCGGCAGCGAGAACTGGACCGCCAGCACCGACCCCAGCGGCGGCACGCCCGGCCGGGCCAACTCGGTGCGCACCACCAACCCCGACCGCACCGCGCCCAGCCTGCTGCGGGCCGTGGCCCTGTCGCCCACGCTGGTACGGCTGTTTTTCAGCGAGAAACTCGACAGCGCGGCCGCGGTTAACCCCGCCCGCTACACGTTCGCGCCGGCCGTGGGCGTGGCCCGGGTGCTGCCCGTGGGCCCCGATTTCCGGCTGGTTGACCTGCAGCTAAGTACGCCGCTGCAGCCCAGCCAGCCCCTGGCGCTAACCGTGCAGCAGGCCACCGACTGCGTGGGCAATGCCAGCGGCCCGGCCGCCGCCGTTACGCTGGCCCTGCCCGCCCCGGTAGCGGCCGGCGACGTGGTGCTCAACGAAATCCTGTTCAACCCGCGCACTGGCGGCGTCGATTTCGTAGAGCTGCTCAACCGCTCGGGCAAGTACCTGAACGTGCAGGGCTGGCAGCTGGGCAGCGAGAAACCTGACGGTGCGGTGGACCAGAAACCCGTCAGCACTGGGCCTTACGTGCTGGCGCCCGGCCAGCTGGTCGTCCTCACCACCGACCCGGCCAACATCCAGAGCTACTACCCTAACAGTTCGGAGCCGGCCAATTTTCTGGTCCTCTCTTCTCTGCCCGCGTACCCCGACGATGCGGGTATAGTGGTACTCACCTCGGCCACCAACGAGCCGCTGGACCGCTTCGCCTACAACAAAAGCATGCATCTGAAGCTGCTCGACGACCAGAACGGCGTGTCGCTGGAGCGCATCCGTCCAGAGGGACCGAGCACGGGCCAGAACTTTCACTCGGCGGCCAGCGCCGTGGGCTACGCCACGCCCGGCCGCCCCAATTCGCAGTACCAGCAGGACCCCGGCGGCGACCAGACCTTCCGGGTTGACCCCGAGGTAT
The DNA here is from genome assembly GCF_013377885.1 of Hymenobacter lapidiphilus. GTDB lineage: Bacteria > Bacteroidota > Bacteroidia > Cytophagales > Hymenobacteraceae > Hymenobacter > Hymenobacter lapidiphilus. The sequence goes on along the minus strand of NZ_JABKAU010000004.1, from coordinate 40,108 downwards.
TCACCCCCGACGAGGACGGCCAGCAGGACCTGACGACCCTCAACTACGTTCTCGACCAGCCGGGTTACGCCGCCAGCATCACGATTTACGACGCCCAGGGCCGCTTAGCCCGCCGGCTGGTGCGCAATGAAACGCTGGCCACCAGCGGCTTTTTCCAGTGGGATGGCCTGAACGAGCGAGGCCAGAAAGCGGCCGTGGGCTACTACGTATTACACATTGAACTGCTGCGCCCCAACAGTGGCGAAAAACGCGAGTACCGCAAAACGGTAGTGGTGGGGGCGAGGCTGTAGAATCTGTGATTTAAACCTGCCGGGCCTTTCCTCGTCCAACTGGCCATGACGACGACGACCACAACCACGCAACGACAACTTCAGCATTTGTACTGGCGGGCAGGCTTCGGGCCGACGCCGGAGCAGCTGGCGGCCGGCCTGAACCCGCAACAGGCGCTGCGGAAGCTGCTGCAAGACTCCCGCGGTTTCGAGCCGCTCGACGGCCCGGCCATGCACTACGCCGAGCCGCTGCCCACGCCTTCATCCGAGATGATGCAGGCGGCCGGTTCGCCCCAGGCGGCCATGGTTACCACGCCCGACCAGACCGCCCGGACCGCCGGCGCAGCCCCGGGCAAGATGACCCCGGAGCAGCGCAAGCAGCAGAACCGGAGCCTTCGGAGCGCCTTTTACGCCATGAATACCGGCTGGCTGACGCGCATGGCCACATCGGAGGCCCAGTTGCGTGAGAAGCTCACCTTCTTCTGGCACGGCCACTTCGCCTGCCGGGTGCGCCGCCCCGATGCGGCCCTGCAGCTCAACAATACTATCCGGCGGCTGGCGCTGGGCAAGTTCCCGGAGTTGCTGCTGGCCGTGAGCCAGGAGCCGGCCATGCTGCAGTTTCTCAACAACCAGCAAAACCGCAAGCAAAGTCCCAACGAAAACTTCGCCCGTGAAGTGATGGAGCTGTTCACGCTGGGCCGCGGCAACTACTCGGAAATCGATGTGAAGGAGGCTGCCCGGGCCTTCACCGGCTGGGGCTACAATGGCCAGAACAAGTTCGTATTCCGCGACAAGCAGCACGACGACGGCCCGAAAAACCTGCTGGGCCGCACCGGCAACTTCAACGGCGAGCAGGCGCTCCGCATCATCCTGGCGCAGCCCGCCTGCGCCGAGTTCGTCACTACCAAGCTCTACCGCTTCTTCGTGAACGACGTGCCCAATCCGGCGCACATCAAGCCGTTGGCCCAGGCGTTTTTTAAGAGTGGCTACGATATTTCGGCGCTGTTGGAGCAGCTGTTTTCGGCCGATTGGTTTTACGCTGCCGCCAATGTGGGTACCCGCATCAAGTCGCCGGTAGAGCTGCTGGCGGGCATGAAGCGCACCCTGGGGCTGGAGCTGGCCAATGAGCGGCCGCTTATCGTGTTCCAAAAGGCCTTGGGGCAGACGTTGTTTGAGCCGCCGAACGTGGCTGGCTGGCCCGGTGGCCGTGCCTGGATTGACTCCTCGTCGCTGCTCTACCGCCTGCAGCTGCCGGCCGTGCTGCTGCGCAACGCCGCCTTCGACGTGCAGCTCAAGCAGGACGAAAACGACCTCGACCCCAACCTGCCCCGCGCCGCCCGCACCTTCGACCAGGCGGTGAAAACCACCGTACGCCTGGCCCCGCTGCAGCGGCTGCTGTCCGCCACGCCCGCCGCACAGCAGCCCGCCCGCCTCAGCGAAATTCTGCTGCAAGTGCCCATCCGCCCCGAAAACCTGCCGTTGGTGCGGGGCGAGCTGCGCGACATGGTCACGGCCCTGCTGAGTCTACCCGAGTACCAGCTGATGTAAGAGGCTACTTGACTGGCTAAAAGGAACGGTCATGCTGAGCGAAGCCGGAGGCGCAGTCGAAGCATCTCTACCGCAATGGTAACTCAGGTTGTATGCAACGAAGCAGTAGAGATGCTTCGGCTACGCCTCCGGCTTTGCTCAGCATGACCGTTCCTTCTTATCCCATTCCCATAGTTCTACTCCTCAATCCCCCGCTAACCCAACGCTATGACTACCCGCCGCGACTTTCTTAAAGCTTCCACGCTGGCCAGCACGCTGCTGTTTGTGCCCAGTTTCCTGCACCGCCTCGATGCCCACTCCCTGCTCAGCCTGCGCGACGCCGCCGGCCGCCGCCTCGTGGTGGTGCAGCTCAGCGGCGGCAACGACGGCCTCAATACCGTAATCCCCTTCGAAGACGACCTGTATTTCAAGGCCCGGCCCACGCTCGGCATCCGGCCCCAAAGCGGGATTCATACCCTCGACAAGGGCCTCGGGTTCAACCCGGCCATGCGCCGCCTCAAGGGCCTCTACGACCAGGGCCACGTAGCCGTGCTCAACTCGGTGGGCTACCCCAACCCCGACCGCAGCCACTTTCGCTCCATGGATATCTGGCAGAGTGGTTCGGGGGCCGATGAGAGCCTGACTACCGGCTGGCTCGGCCGCTACCTCGACTCGAACTGCGCCCCCTGTGCCCTGCCATACAACGGCGTGGAAGTCGACGATACGCTCAGCCTGGCCATGAAAGGCCGGCAGCGCAAAGGCCTGGCACTTAAAAGTCCCGAGAAATTTCATCAGCTAACCCAGGGCCGCCTGCTGGCCAAAATAGGCCGTGAGCAGCCGGGCAGCAGCCTTTCCGAGGTGGATTACCTGTACAAGACGCTGGCCGAAACGGCCTCGTCGGCCGATTATCTGTACCAGAAGAGCAAGGTGTACAAGTCGGCCGTGACCTACCCGAACAGCGAGTTTGGCAAGAGTCTCAAAATCACGGCCGAGCTGATAAATTCGGGCGTTGAGTCGCGGGTGTTCTACGTGTCGCTCAGCGGCTTCGATACCCATGTGCGCCAGCAGGAGCAGCAGGCCCGGCTGCTCGGCGACCTGTCGGAGGGCCTGGGCTCGTTTGCCGAGGACCTGCAGAAAGCCGGCAACTTTGATGATACGCTGGTGCTGGTGTTTTCCGAGTTTGGCCGCCGCGTAGGCCAGAACGCCAGCAACGGTACCGACCACGGCACGGCCAACAACGTGCTGCTGCTCGGCGGCGGCCTGCGCCGAAAAGGCATCCTCAACAACGCCCCCAACCTGCAAAACCTCGACGCCGGCGACCTGAAGTATCAGCTCGACTTCCGCTCCGTATACGCCACCGTGCTGCACGACTGGCTCCAGGCTGATGATAAAGTCATTCTGGGCAGTAGCTTCGAGCGGCTGAAGGGGCTGGTGTAGGGCACAGAACGGTGTCATGCTGAGCGCAGCCGAAGCATCTCTACCGCTTCATTGTAATGCCAATCTCCCAACAGGATTACCACTGCGGTAGAGATGCTTCGACTGCGTTCAACATGACACCGTTATGTAAATGTCAACCACTACCGCCGCACCACGAAGCCCACGAAATACTCACGGTCGGCCTGACCGGTGAGGGCGAACTGGCGGCCTATATCGAACTGTATGTTCTTGCCCACGCTGAAAACGGCTCCGGCATTTATGGCTTCGTCCCAGCGGCGGGTGCGGAAATCGTGCTGCGCCACCAGCTCACCGAAGCCCGTAAGCCAAGGCCGAAACGCATGGTCGAGGTTGATGGAAGGGGCCGTTTGCAGGTAGTGCTGGCTTTCGTCGCGGTCGAAGTTGAGGAGCAGGGGTAGCTGGGCGCTCAGGTTCCAGGTGTCGGCCAGGGCATAGGTGGCGGGCAGCAGCAGGCCGTACTCGTAGCCGCCCGCGCCCTGCCGGCCGCCGGTGGGCAGGCGCACAAATCCGATTGCGGCTACGGCCAACGGGCTTTCGGTGGAGTCGTTGCCGAGCAGGTTACGCTTGAGGCGCACGGTTATGTCGCCGAAGCCCTGGTTGCGGGTTGCGGGCTCGTCGGCGGTGGCAGAAGTCCGGTTCCATTCGTAGGCATCGATGAACAGCTGCACATCGGTCCGGTTGTCGAGGCCCATTTTCAGCACGAAGGCGTTGGCCCGGAACGTGTATTGTTTGGGTTGCTGCTTGGGGTGACTGCTGATGAGGTTGGCCAAGGCAGTTTCAAATTGAAAGTGCCCTGCATCGACTGTAAACGGGCTTTCGGTGACGCCAGGCCGGTCGGGGGCCAGGTCGCGCATCAGCTCCCGTGGTACTGGCCGAAACAGCGAATAACGGCTTTTCACGGCTGTTAGCGAGTCGGTATGTGCCTGGGCAGCGACCAGATGCGGCAGCAGCAGGGTGGCCAGAAGGGTAGGAAAAAGCAGGCGCATGGCAGGATGAAAGAAAAAAGTAGCCCATCCGCGGCTGTCCGTGGGCACAACTGGCAGGCAGAAGCGGATACGCATCTCCATACGACGGAAAGCAGTGGGCAGCTAACCGGGCCGGGCGGCTAGCGCGCCTTCAGCCACTCTATCAGCCCGTTCCAGTACTCGGTAGCTGGCTGGGGCCACTGCCACTGCCCATCGGGGCCGGTGCGGCCGGGGCGCTGGAAATCGACGGTTACGCCCGCCAGCACCAGCACCTGCGTGCCCCGGCGGTAACCCAGCGCGGGACGTAAGCGCCGGGCGCTGGCTGCCGCCTGCACCGTGGTATCGAGCCCGGCGTAGTAGGCCAGTACCGGAATTCGCTGCCGGTTGAACACCTGATAGGCGGATGCTTCGGCGCGGGTAGCGGCCGCGGCGGCTTCCAGCACCACAAACCCGGGCTGCGGCTGCTGTCCGGCGGCCTCGGCTACCCGCGGGCCTGCCGTGCCCCGGCCCCAATAGCCCACCCGCCCCGAATCGACGGCGGCCTGCCGCCGCAGGGCCGCCAGCGCCGCTACTGGCAGCACTGCGCCCGAATCGGTGGCGGCGGGCGGTAGCAGCAGCGCTACAATGCCGCGGCGGGCCAGGTGCGTAGCGCGGCGGGCGGCGGCAGGGCCATCGGCGGCCGAGGCTAACAGCACCAGCGCCGGGTGGCGGGGCAGCGTATCGTCGGGCAGCAACAGGCGCAGGTGTTGCGCGGGCTGGCCGGGCACGGTTACCGTCAGGGTGGTGTCGCGGAAGTCGGGAGCCGGAGCTTCGCCGCGCCGTACCCACACAAAATCGGCCCGCACGCTGTCCCAGTTCAGTATGCCGCGCAGAAAGTCGCCCTCGCGCACGGCCTGGACTACAATACCGCCGGGCTGGCCGGGCGCTTCTTCCAGCCGTAGTTGGGGCGCTTGATAGCTGGCCGTAGCCGCCTCAAACTCCAGCCCCGGCAGCTGCGGAAAGCTTAGCGTGGCCGTGAGTTGGCCGGACTTAGTTTCGCGCAGGTCAAGGGCCGTGCGCAGCTCGCTGCCCTGGTAGCTGATGGCCCCTTCGTAGTGGCCGGTAGGCGGGGCCGCGTTGGCTACCTCGCCCGAACCCGAGTTGCCCGAGCAGGCGCTCAGCAGCAACGCCAGCAGCGGGGCTAGGTCGGTAAAACGAAGAAAGGGAAGGCGTTGCAACGGCACAGTGTAATAGAACGGGCGGGCAAAGGTAGCGGACCTGCGCGTAACGGACCGGCATCGGTCCCGACCCTTACAGACCCTTGCGCAGGATCAAATCGGTCTGGGTTTCGGAGCCGAGCTGAAACGCCTGCTGCCCGATGGGCCGGAAGCCGAAGCGCTGGTAAAACTCCCGGGCCCGCTCGTTCTTTTCCCACACGCCCAGCACCACAGCCCGGCACTGCTGCTGGCGGGCTTCCTCGATGGCCCGGCGCATGAGGGCTGCGCCCAGGCCGGTCCCAATCCAATCTTCGGCCACGTACAGGCGCTCTACCTCCAGGCGCTTTTCGGGCGTTTTGGTGGGGTCGAGGCCCAGGCTGGAGCGGGTGTTGAGCTTGGCGTAGCCTACCACCTCCTGTACCATCTGGGCCAGCAGAAACACGGTGTCGGTGTGCTGCAGCTCGGTCAGCTGTAGCCCGGGCCCGAAGGTGGCCGCCTCGTAGGCAGCCATGTCGGCGGCATCGTTCTGGGCGGCGTAGGTTTCGTGAAACAGCTGCCGGCCCAGCTCGGCGAGCTGGGCGGCGGCGGCCGGTGTGCGTTTGGCAACGCTGATACGCAGAGGATGGCTCATTTTTATTAGCTGTTAGCTGCGAGCTATTAGCCGTCAGCTTCAGTTCAGTAGATTATTATCAGCGGCATTAACCGCCGATTCTCGTTCATTTAGCTAACAGCTAACAGCTAACAGCTAACAGCTAACAGCTAACAGCTCAGTCAACGGTGTCATTGCCGCGCAGCTCGCGCCAGCCGTAACGCAACATCATCACGGCGGTTACCAGCAGCATCAGGCGCAACACCAGGGCCGTGGAGTTCAGGTTGTCGCTGCCCAGGCGCTGATATTCGGCATAGATAACCCAGAGTTGCATGCTCACACCCAGCACCAGCAGGATGCCTGCCGTCAGGAACAGCCAGGCGATAACGCGGCGGGTAGCAGGGGTAGGAGGCCAGGCCATAGCAAGCGGGGTTGAAGGTGGATAGACACCGGTCGGCCACAGCGCCGGCCCGGCGGCCGCAACCGGCCTGCTACAAAAAGAAGCAATTTTTCGCGTTCGGGCAACGCCGTGGCGCACTTCGGGGCCGAAGTCGGTTGTATTTCGATTTTAGCCGTGTATTTTTGCCTGCACCAAGCCCCACAAGCGAGAGTAGCTCAGTTGGTAGAGCATCAGCTTCCCAAGCTGAGGGTCGCGAGTTCGAACCTCGTTTCTCGCTCATTTATAGTCAGCCACTTAGACGCAAGTCTGGGTGGCTAATTTGGTTTTGGTGCCCACCATGGTGCATACATGTACTCTCTCACCCATCCAGCTGCCGCTGCAGCTCCGCCAGAAACAGGCCCACATGGTAGCCGTCGGCCAGGCCGTGGTGGACGTTGACGGAAACGGGCATCAGGAGGCGGCTACTCTCGGGGCGCAGGCGGCCCACCGATATTTTCGGGATGCTGTCGGGGTGGCTGAAGCTGCGGGCGTGGGTGAGGCCGCTGAACGATACCCAGGGCAGGGCCGAGAAGTGAACGACATCGGGACGGCCCGTTTCGGGTCCCAGGCGCAGGCCGCTGCTTTGGCGCACGGCCTCGGCTTCGGCCGCCAGTCCGTGGCCGAACGCGTGCAGGTCGGGGCTGAAAGGAATAAAGCTGAACGCAAACGTATGGTCGGACCGCGAGAGAGTGGCCGACACATTGATCTGGTCGTAGCAATCTACCTGGCCTTGCGCGTTGATGCGGTAGCGCAGGTTTTCCACGGTTTGCACGGCCGCCACCGTGGCGTGCAGGTACAGCTGGAAGAACGACACGCCCAGCGCCCGAGCGCGGGCCTGGGCCCGGGTAGCATCCACATCGGCCACGAGGCCAAAAAACGGCTCTTCAAACTGCGAAAAGAAGGCGAAATGCTCCTGCCGGTTCCAACCAGCCTGCTCGATACGGTGTTTCATGAATAAGTAATGAGTAGCGAGTATTGAGTAGTGAGATTCCGGAAATCGGGTTCCGGTACTGCCAAATGAGAGGTGCAAAGGTACCTTTGCGCCCCGCGCTGCTACTAGCCCGGTACTGCACTTATTTTCAGTCTAACTACTCAATACCAACTACACCATACTTACCTCAATGCCCACTCTCCGCCTCATTGCCTTCGACGCCGACGATACCCTTTGGCCCAACCAGCCTCACTTTGATGCCGCCGAGGCCCGCCTGCACGAGCTGCTGGAGCACTACGGCACCCCGCAGCAGTTCACCGACCAGTTTTTTGCCGTGCAGCGTCAGAACCTGCCGCTGTTCGGCTACGGGGCCAAGCCCTTTATGCTCTCGATGATCGAAACCGTGCTCCAGCTCACCGACGGGCAGATTACGGGCCAGGAAATTCAGCACATCCTCGACCTGGGCAAGCGCCTGCTCGACTTCCCCATCGAGCTGCTGCCCGGCGTAGCCGACACGCTGGCCGCCGTAAAAGCCCGGGGCCTGCCCCTGATGCTGCTCACCAAAGGCGACCTGTTCGACCAAGAAAGTAAGCTCGCCCGCTCCGGCCTAGGCGACCTGTTCGACCACGTGGAAATCGTGAGCGAAAAAAATGAAAGTACCTACCAGCGTATCCTCGACCGCCACAACGTGCGCCCTGAGGAGTTCGTGATGGTGGGCAACTCGCTGAAGTCCGACGTGCTGCCGGTAGCCCGCCTGGGCGGCCACGCGGCCTACGTGCCCTACCATACCACCTGGGTGCTGGAACGCGTATCGGAAGCCGAGCAGGCCTCGGCGTCGTTTCGTGAGATGCAGTCGGTGGCCGAGGTGCCGGCGTGGCTGGAGGGGCTGGTGTAGCACGCCGCCATTGTCTGCCTGTTGTAGTGCTTCGTTCTCTGTATCAGCTCGGCTACGCCTAGCGCAGCAGGGCCCGCCGGAACAGGTAGCGCGTCTGCGAATCCGAGCTGTAGGTGGTTTTGCCGTCGTACTGTGGGCGGTTGGGGTCACTGAAAGTCAGCGAGGTTTCCATCTTCTGCGTGGCGCTGACCGGCTGCACGCTGGTGCGGATTTCCAGCAGCTCCCAGCCATCAGCCGACAGCTCGTTGAGGGCCTGGAGCAGCAGCGCATCTACTTCGCCCGTTTTCGCCCCTCTGAACAGTTTGGTATCGGGCTCCAGGGCCGTTTGCCCCCGCCAGGCCGGCGCAAAAATCACGCGCCAGTCGTTGTCTAGCCGTACCAATTGGTACTGGTAGCGCACACCGTTAGCCGGCGCAACGGGCGTAACGCCCAGTACCGGCAGCGCGGCGGCGGCCGGCACCGGGGCCAGCAGCGCGGGCTGGGACTGCTGGGCAACAGCTGCGCCGGAAATTAGTAGCGCAGTCAATAGAATTATAGACTTCAGCATAACGCAAAAAGGATTCGGAGCGCGAAATATGCCGCGCTCCGAATCCTTTCCGAATTATGTGCCAGAATGTAGCTGGAACCGTTTTTTTATTCCGGAAAACTACAGCTGCCCGCTGTAGAGACGCCTCGTTGCTTCTCGTCATCCGCGCCTTTCGGCCCGTGTCATTCAATGAGCAGGCGCCAATACGCGTCTTTATATCTGCCTAATCTCGCTTGGTTTTCAACACCTGTTTCAACGCGGCCAGCTCGTCGCGGAGCTTGGCGGCGGTGAGGAAGTCGAGGTCTTTGGCGGCGCCTTCCATCTTCTTCTCGGTTTGCTTGATGAGCTTTTCCAAGTCCACCCGGTTCATAGTGGAGATGACCGGCTCGGCGGCAATGGACAGGGCTACATCGGCGTCGGCACCGGCATACACCGTGTTGTCCTGGATGCGGTAGTCCGAGAGCGAAGTCTGGCCCATGATTTCGGCGTGGCTCTTGCGCACCGTGCGGGGCGTGATGCCGTGCTCCAGGTTGTAGGCCAGCTGGGTGGCGCGGCGGCGGTTGGTTTCATCGATGGCCCGTTGCATCGAGCCCGTCATGCGGTCGGCGTACATAATCACCTTGCCCCGGTCGTTTCGGGCGGCTCGGCCCATGGTCTGAATCAGGCTGCGCTGGTCGCGTAGGAAGCCTTCCTTGTCGGCATCGAGGATAGCCACAAGGCTCACTTCAGGCAGGTCGAGGCCCTCGCGAAGCAGGTTTACGCCGATAAGCACGTCGATTTCGCCCAAGCGTAGTTGGCGCAGGATTTCCACTCGGTCGAGCGTTTTCACATCGGAGTGGACGTAGCTGGATTTGATGCCCAGGCGCTCCATGTACTTTTGCAGCTCCTCGGCCATGCGCTTGGTGAGGGTGGTTACCAGCACCCGGTCGCCCATTTTCACACGGTTGTCCACTTCGTCCAGCAAATCGTCAATCTGGTTGGTGCTGGGGCGCAGGTCGATTTCGGGGTCGAGCAGGCCGGTGGGCCGGATAATCTGCTCTACAATGGTGCCGTTGGATTGGGTTAGCTCGTAGTCGGCGGGCGTGGCACTCACGAACACGGCCTGCTGGTACATGCTCTCGAACTCGTTGAACGTGAGCGGGCGGTTATCAAAGGCCGAGGGCAGGCGGAAACCGTACTCAATCAGCGCCGTCTTCCGGCTCCGGTCGCCGCCCCACATGGCCCGGATCTGCGGCATGGTGGCGTGGCTTTCGTCTACCACCAGCAGGTAATCTTTAGGGAAGTAATCGAGCAGGCAGAACGGGCGGGTGCCGGGCTGGCGGCCGTCGAAGTAGCGCGAGTAGTTCTCGATGCCCGAGCAGTAGCCCAGCTCCCGGATCATCTCCAGATCAAACTCGGTGCGCTCCATGATGCGCTTGGCCTCCGAGTCGCGGCCTTCCTTCTCAAAATAGGCGTGCTGGTGCACCAGGTCGTCCTGGATTTCCTTGATGGCTTGGTTAAGCGTGTCCTTGCCGGTTACGAACAGCTGGGCGGGGTACAAGGTCACCGATTTCTCATCGGCCAGTTTCTTGCCGCTGGTCGGGTCGATACGGTGAATGGCCTCAATTTCATCACCAAAGAAAAACAGCCGGTAAGCGTAGTCGGCGTAGGCCGGGTACACGTCCACGGTGTCGCCCTTTACCCGGAACGTGCCGCGGGTAAACTCCACCTCGGTGCGCGAGTACAGAATCTGGACGAACTGGTAGAGCAGGTTGTTGCGCGAATACCGCAGGCCGGGGGCCATGAAAATCACGTTTTTGCTGAACTCCTCGGGGTTACCGATGCCGTAAATGCACGATACCGAGGCAATCACAATTACGTCGCGCCGGCCGCTGAGCAGGGTGGAGGTAGTATGCAGCCGCAGCTTCTCGATTTCCTGGTTGATGGCCAGATCCTTCTCGATAAACACATCAGAGGAGGCGATATAGGCCTCGGGCTGGTAGTAGTCGTAGTAGCTGATGTAATACTCGACGGCGTTGTTGGGGAAAAACTGCTTGAACTCGCCGTAGAGTTGAGCGGCCAGGGTTTTGTTGTGGCAGAGCACTAGGGCCGGCTTGCCGGTTTCGGCAATTACGTTGGCCATGGTGAAGGTTTTGCCCGTGCCCGTGGCCCCGAGCAGTACCTGGGCCGGCTCACCGTTGTTAATGCCTTCTACGAGCTGTTTGATGGCCTTGGGCTGGTCGCCGGTGGGCTGGAATTCCGAGGTAAGCTGGTAGTTCATGCAGGCAAGTTAGGTAGCCTCTGGTAACCGTTTTTGGAGGGTGTTGGTTCGGGAGAAGGATGTAATTGAATCTGGCCACCTTTGCATCCACATCTGTAGCGACATTCAGGAATAGCAAAAGCCCGCTTCTAGGCGAAGGAAGCGGGCTTTCAATGCGGAAAACGGAGATTCAACAACGAAAAACGGCCTCTACCTTGGGTCGCGCCAAATGAGCGTGGGGTTGGTAGCGGTGGTGGCGAAATCGGAACAGGCACCGTCGCCGTTGCCGGTGGGGCCGCCGGCCGCTGCGCATACCACGCTGCCGCAATTATCGAACAGGTAAGCGTAGGCAGCCGGGCTGCCGCCGGTTACCAGGAACACCGTACGGCCCTGGTAGATGTACTGGGTTACTTCGGCGGCCGGTGTTTGCTTGGGTTTCTGCTTGAGCTGCTCAATGAGGGTGAGCGAGAAATTACCGGGGCAATTGAGCGTGGGCGACACCTCATCGGAGGTAACTGAGCAACCCGTCACACTCAGGGCCAGGCCGATTGTCGTCAGAAGAAGGGCAAAACGATTCATGGTGGATTTCGTGCTGAGTGGCAGCTGGTAAGTCGACAGAACGGTAGGTGGCACGAGGAATCCGGTGCGGCAGGCAGGTATAATAGCGGCCTGTCTGCGAAGCTACCCTGGATTCTTCATTCGGCCTAATGTGCTACCTGCCTATCTAACATCCAATTTCCTGTCACTCAAAAATTTATTTCACCACCGACATCACTTTGGAGCTGCCGAACTCTACCGCGGCTTCTACCCCCACGCTGTAGGGGCGGGTTTGCTGCACGGCGCGCTGGCTGGGGTTAGCGTTGAGCGGCGTGATAAACACCTCGGCGCTGGGGCCCACCGTTACGTTCCAGGTCGAAAGCGCAGGCTGGTAGCGCACGCCCCCGCCGAGGCGGCCCGAGGCAAACAGCGTCCGGTAGGGCGACTCCGACGAGCGGATGTCGTAGCTGCGGGTGGCATCGGGCGAGCCCTCCAGCTCCGAGCGGCTGTTGAGCAGCAGGCTGACCACTGCACCGGCTTTGGCATAGAGCGAAAGGCCCGTTTTGCCGGAGCCGTAGCTGAGGCTTACCGGTACAGCCGCCGTGCGGTAGCGGTATGAGGTAGACCGGGCCGGAGGGCCCACATTGCTGGTCGTAAAACCGGCCCCGGCGTTGCGGTAAGTCTGCTGGGTGAAAATATCGGGGGCCTCGCTGCCCACCTGCTTGCCATCCAGAAAACCAAACGACGTAGCGGAGGAAGCCCGGCTTTCGGCCCATTCGGCTCCGGTTGATACCGTCCAGCGGGGGCTGAGCTGGTAGGAAGCCGTGAGGGCAACGCGCTGGCTGGGGCCCGAGCGCAGGTTGCGGCGGTACTCCCGCTCGGCATCCTCCTGGTAGTAGCTGCGCAGGGCGCTGGTTACCGGGTCATCCTGAGTGCGGCCATCGGCCCGCGAGAAGTTGATATTGGGGTTGAACACGCTCAGGGCATAACCACCACCCACACGCAGTCGTTTCCAGAGCTTACCAGTGGCTTTAGGCTCGGGTTCAGGCGTAAACGAGGCTTTTGCCACCGATACAGCCGGCACTTCGGCCGGGAGCAGCAGCTGGCGCTGGCCGGGACGGCCGAGGCCCAGCTCGTCGCGCAGGTTCAGGTCGTCGAACGATACGGCAAGGTTGCTGGGCTGGCCCCAGGCAGCGGCTACGCCCTGGCGCAGGCCCGGCAGGGCCACAACAGCGTAGCCCCCACGGAAAGCGTTGGCGTTGGCTGCCAGGGTAGCAGCCCGCTCGTTCTGGCTGCTGTAGCTGGCGGCCAGCGCGCCCCCGGTGCGCGGGGCCCGGCCCGGCCCGTAGGCTCCGGCCAGCTGCGCGGCCTCTTCGGCGGCGAGGGCGGCGGCCAGGTCGGCGGCTGGTCCGGCAGGGTAGTCGTAGCGGCCGCGGGGGGCTTCGGGCAGTGTCAGGCCCAGCGACGAGGATGAGGACGACGAAGACGATGATTCTGCAGGCCCGGTGGCGGTGGCCAGCATGGGGCTGTCTGCCCGGCCCGACTGGGCCAGGTAGGCCCAGCTGGCCACGCCCAGCGCCAGCACCAGGCAGGCGGCGGCGGCCCAGCGGTACACGGCGGCCCGCTGGCGGTACATGGCGTTCTGGCGCAGCATGTCGGCGTGCTGCTGCGCTACCAACTCATGGTCGAGCTGGTCCCAGAAATTGGCCCGTGGGCGCACCTCCGCCTCGGCCAGCTTCTGCCGGAAAAGGTGCTCCAAGTCGCCGCTTGGGCGCTCGGGCTGGTGGTTGTCAAACGGAGGTTTAGCGGAAGCCATGAGGACGTTGCGCGTCGAGGCGCTCTATTTTGTTTTTCAGAATGGCGCGGGCCCGCGAGTACTGCGACTTGCTGGTGCCCTCGGAAATGCCCAGCATCTCCCCGATTTCCTTGTGCCCGTAGCCTTCAATGGCAAACAGGTTGAACACCATCTGGTAGCGTGGGGCCAGGTCCTGGACCAGGCCGAGCAGCTCTTCGAAGTTGTAGTTGGAAAGCGTGAACTCCTCGCCGGCCAGGTCCTGGGGGTATTCGCCCCCGTCGCTTACTGCTACCAGCGGGGCATTGCGGCGGTGCTGGCGCAGGGCCGCATTCACCATAATACGCCGAATCCAGAATTCCAGCGGGCATTCGCGGCGGAAGCTGGCCAGGTTTTTAAACACGGTCAGAAAGCCTTCCTGCAGTACATCCTCCGCCTCGAAGGTGGTTTGGGCATAGCGCAGGCATACGGCCATCATGCGGCCCGCAAACCGCTCATACAGGTATTTCTGCATAAGCCGGCTGCCGGCCAGACAGCCATCGAGTAGCTCGCCATCGGAGAGCTGGGCGGGCGGCGTGAGCGTGCGGGTGGCCGTGGGAGCCGTAGCCGCCGCCGACCCGGTGGCCACGTGGGCCCCCGGCAACAGGCTCCGCAGGCTGCCAACCCCACTCAGGGCTGCCGACAGGGCGCTCATTGTGCTTGCCGGCCAGTGCGGAGGCCGGTTCCGGAGTAGAAGGCGTGCTGCATACGCAGGTAAGATAATAGAGGGGGAACAGATTCCGGCTAGCGGCCGGCTAAGTGCCCATAAGAGGACGAACAGACCGGCAGAGGTTGCATGGCCGCCTGGCTATTTCCGAACCTACAAGGTAAGTCTTTCGTCTTCATGTAGTTCAACCGGGCGTAGATGCGCTGTAGCCCCTTTTAATTCGGCGGCTATACCGCATGCTGTCGGCTTCCGGCGCAGTTTCTCACTTTCACACCCTTCATCTGATACCACCCATGAAAACACTGATTCTGTTTTATTCGACTTATGGCCATGTGTACAAGCTGGCCGAGGCTATGGCCGAAGGTGCCCGTGAGGTTGAGGGCAACGACGTAGTAATAAAGCGGGTGCCCGAAACGCTGCCGCGCGAAGTACTTGACAAAACAGGGGCTACTGAGGCGCAGAAGGCGTTCGACCATATTCCGGTAGCCAAGCCTTCGGAGCTGGAAGAGTACGATGCCATCATTATCGGTACGCCTACCCGTTACGGCAACGTCTGCGGGCAGATACAGGCCTTCCTGGACGGCACCGGGGCACTGTGGGCTGCTGGCAAGCTGGTGGGTAAAGTAGGAGGGGGCTTCGTGAGCACCGCCACGCAGCACGGCGGCCAGGAAACTACGCTGCGTGCGTTGCATACCGAATTGCTACACCTTGGCATGGTGGTAGTAGGCCTGCCCTACGCCTGGCAGGGCCAGATGGGCCTCCACGAAGTAACGGGCGGCACGCCCTACGGAGCCAGCACCGTGGCCGGCGGCCAAGGCGAGCGGCAACCCAGCGCCAACGAGTTGGAAGGGGCTCGTTTCCAGGGCCGTCACTCCTCCGAAATAGCCAAGAAGCTTAGTGCGTAGTTGGTAGTGCGTAGTGCTTAGGTATACGCCCTTGACCTGACGAAGGGCCTTGTCGCGCCAGAACGAAAATCGTAACAACGACTCGTCCTGGCATGACAGGGCCCTTCTTTCGTCAGAACACGGCTGTCTGCCTAAGCACTAGGCACTATCAACCAAGCACTAAATCAAAGCTGATTATAGGCCTTAATCAGGGCGTTGAAGGATTCGCGGTAGGTGTCGCCGATGGGCAGCAGGCGGCCTGCCACCTGCACTTTGCCGCGCTCCACGTGCTCGATGCGGCTCAGGGCCACCAGAAACGACTTGTGGATGCGGGCAAACCGCTCGGGGGGCAGCACTTCCTCCAGCCGCCGAAACGACTGCAGCGTGAGCACCTTGCCCGTAGTGGTATAGAGCATCAGGTACTCCTTCATGCCCTCGATGTAGAGCAAATCGTCGAAGGCCACGCGCTGTAGCCGATGCTCGTTCTTGACGAACATAGCGTCGTCGGGGGCAGCGGCGGCAGGGGCCGATTCGGGTACGGCTGGGGCGGGCGGCGGGGCGGCGGGCGCGGTTGACGTCAGCTGCTGGCGTACCCGCTGCACCGCCTGCACGAACCGTTCGAAGGCAATGGGCTTGAGCAGGTAATCGGCCGCGCTGAGCTCGTAGCTGCGCACTGCGTACTGGTCGTAGGCAGTGGTAAACACGATGCGCGGGCCGGGCTGGGGCAGCAGCTGGGCCAGCTGTACGCCCGTCAGCCGGGGCATATGAATGTCAAGAAACACCACATCCACGGGGTTGTCCTGCAGGAAAGCCAGGGCCGCCAGCGCGTCATCAAACTGCCCCACCAGCTCCAGCCCCGGCACCTGGGCGCAGTAATCGGCCAGCAGATCGAGGGCCAATGGCTCATCATCAAGAATTACGCAGGTCATAGGTCAGTTAGGGAATGACTTGGTAAGCAAAAGAACGGGTCATGCTGAGCTTGCCGAAGCATCTCTACCGCAATAGTAAACCTAAACGTCAGGATTGTCAGTGCGGTAGAGATGCTTCGGCAAGCTCAGCATGACCCATTCTCTACTGCCGCCAGTCAGGGCGTCGTCTCTACGGCAGTAGCACCAAGGTAACGCGGTGCTGCTCCGGAGTGGTCTGCACATCGAGGGTGTGGCGGTGAGGATAGAGCAATTCCAGGCGGCGCTGCAGGTTGGCCAGACCCACACCGCCGGGCTGCCGGGGTAGGGGGCGCTCGGCATCGGCGGGGGCCACATAGTTGAGTACCGAGAAGCGCAGGAGGCCATCGGGGGCCAGGTGCAGGGCAATGTGCACGGCCACGGGGCGGGCCGTCAGGTCGCCGTGCTTAAAGGCGTTTTCGACCAGTGGCAGTAGCAGGAGCGGGGCAATGGGGTGTACGCAGTCGGGGTTGGTGCCTGCTACTTCCAGCACTACCGCCTCCTGGGCCGAGGCCGGTAGCCGCAGCCGCTGCAAATCCAGAAAGCTGCGCAGGTGGGCCAGCTCGCGGCTCAGCGGCACGGTATCGGTGCTGCTTTCGTAGAGCAGGTAGCGCATAATTTCGGCCAGCCGCAGCACCGCCTCGGGCGCCTTGTCCGACTTGCGGCTCGTGAGCGAGTAGATGTTGTTGAGCGTGTTGAACAGGAAGTGCGGGTTGATCTGGGTTTTGAG
Source organism: Hymenobacter lapidiphilus (assembly GCF_013377885.1). Classification (GTDB taxonomy): domain Bacteria; phylum Bacteroidota; class Bacteroidia; order Cytophagales; family Hymenobacteraceae; genus Hymenobacter; species Hymenobacter lapidiphilus. The sequence goes on along the minus strand of NZ_JABKAU010000004.1, from coordinate 23,484 downwards.
CATGGCCAACTCCGTGAGTAGCTGCTGGCGCTCCAGCTCGCGACGGTTGCGCTGCCCGCGCAGATAGTCGTCGGTGATGCGCATGGCGGAGGCACTACCGATAATGAACGAGCCAATAATGGAGGCCGCCAGCAGCCGCATGGCGGCGTCCGGGAAAGGGCTTTTGGGGGGCTTGGCCGCGTCGATTCTTACCGTGCCCGGTTTGCCTTGCGAGCTGGAAGAGGGCGGTGCTTTTTGGGTGGACACGTGTACCCCGGAGGGTGCAAACTGCGGGATAAGCCAGCCAATGAGGGCCAGATAGGGCAGCAGCAGCAGCGCCGCCTTCGGGATGTACTGCAGCACCCGGCCCCGGCCCAGCGTAGAGGGTATCAGCCAGCGCCAGGTCAGGTAGAACAGCGTGGCATCGCCCAAGTCTTCGAGCAGGTAGCGGCCCAGCTGCGGCAGCAGGCCCCACCACTCGGGGGCCGTGGGCGGAAACTGGGGCAGCTTCGAGAGAATGCTGCTGAGCTTTAGTCCGTCAATTGTCAGTAGCCACAGCCATAGCAAGATATGCACCCAGCGCGGTACTAGGGTGGCCTCCGGGTCGTGGGCCGACCACTCGGTGGGCCGCAGCCACTCGCGCAACCGCGCCCGCAAACTTCGCCACAGCGGCGGCCGGAGCGGTGAAGGAGTGGCAGGAGCAGGTGGTGGCAGAACTTCCATCCTCGAAAATAGTGCAGTAGTGGGTTGCCGGCCGGCCTTCTTCAATCAACCCCGCCAACGACTCCCTCAACGCCCCGGGCCGGCGCACCAACCCTACTAGCCGGAATACGTGGCATTTTTTTGGGGTTAAGGAGAAGAAAAAAGGGTTGCAGGGTCTAAACGGAACGTTGGTTGAATTGTGGGGGAAAGATATAGTGCTGCTGCTAGGTTTGCAGCAGTTCTTTCGGTTTCGCTCCCTTCATTTCTCCGTCATGCACTCTGCTTCTACCGCCGCCCCGCTGCTCGAAAGTCACGACCTAAGTTTCCGCTTCGGAGCCCGGCCCATTCTGCACGCGCTGAATCTGCGGGTAGAGGCTGGCAGCATCTACGGATTTCTGGGGCCGAACGGGGCCGGCAAAAGCACCACCATGCGCCTGCTGTTGGGGCTGCTGTGGCCCAGCAGCGGTACGGTACAGCTGTTCGGATATGAACTGGCCCGCCACCGGGTGGCGCTGCTGGGCCGGGTGGGCGCGCTCATCGAAAGCCCCTCGCTCTACGACCACCTCACGGGTCGCGAAAACGTGGAGGCCACCCGCCGCCTGCGGGGCGTGCCGGCCCACCGCACGGCCGAAGTGCTGGCCCTGGTAGGCCTGGCGGCTGATGCCCACCGGCCTGCCCGCGAATACTCGCTCGGCATGCGCCAGCGCCTTGGGCTGGCCCTTGCTCTGCTGCCCAACCCCGACCTACTGCTGCTCGATGAGCCCACCAATGGCCTCGACCCCACCGGCATCATCGAGATGCGCGCGCTGCTACGGAGCCTGTGCCACGAGCACGGCAAAACCATCCTCGTCAGCAGCCACCTCATCAGCGAAATCGAGAAAACGGTAACCCACGTGGGCGTAATTCAGCGGGGGCGGCTGGTGTTTCAGGGCAGCCTGCCCGACTTGCAGCGCCTGCAAACCGGCCGCGCCCAGCTGGTGCTCGAAACCGAAAATGCCACTACTTGCCGCCACCTGCTGCCCCACCTACTGGCCGGCGCCACGGTGGCCGGCCCCGGCACCCTGCAACTGCCCTGGCTGAGCCGCGAACACGCCGCCGAGCTGGCCGCCGGGCTGGCTTCGGCCGGCCAACCCATTTATGGGCTGCGTCAGGAGCAACCAACCCTGGAAGATACCTTTCTGCACCTCACGGAATCGGCAAATGAGTGAGTGAGAAAGCACTGTCATGCTGAGCGAAGGCGCAGCCGCAGTCGAAGCATGACAGTGCTTTCTCACTCACTCATTCCCCAACTCACTTATTCACTCATGGAATACGCCCTACCCACTGCCCCCGGCCCGTTTATCCAGCTCGGCCGTACCCTGGTTGCCGATGCGCTGAAGCTGCGCCGTACCGCCGCGCTGTGGCTGGCGCTGGGGGGCGGGGCCCTGCCGGTGCTGCTCAACCTGCTCATCTTCTACTTCAAGGGGCAATACTTCGTGAAGCCTGGCACTAATCCGTGGCCCATGTACGTGGGCATGAGCTGGCAAACGGCCTCGGTGCTGCTGCTGCCCCTATTTGTGGTGTTGCTGAGCGGGTTGGTGGTAAACCTGGAAAACCGCGGCGGCTGGCGGCAGCTACTGGCCCAACCCGTAAGCCGCGGGGCTGTGTTCGGCAGTAAGCTGTTGCTGCTGCTGGGCCTGAACGCCGTGGCCCAGGCACTGTATGTGCTGCTACTGCTGGCCGCCGGGGTACTGCTGGGCTGGCTGCGGCCCGATCTGGGTTTTCAGAATAACGCCATCGGCCTGCTGCCGGTGCTGCGGATGCTGGGTCATACCTACGTGGCCACGCTGGGCATCCTGGGCGTGCAGTACGCGTTGGCGCTGGCATTCCGGGGCTTTGTGGGGCCGCTGGCGGTGGGCATAGCCGGCATTGTGTCCGCCCTCACGCTGCTGCGTTGGGAGCACATCGACCTAGTGCCTTATGCTGCTCCCACCCGGATACTGCGCCTGCTCGAAGGCGACACGCAGCTGAGCGTAGCCGCCGCGCTTTCGCCAGCCGAGTGGTACTCGCTGGGCTGGTTTGCGCTGGCGGTGTTGGTGGGCTACCTGCTGCTGCTACGTCGCCCGGTTACCGATTAACCGCAACCGGTGGCTTCTCTGTTTTCTCCGCGGCTATCAGGGCACCCTTTGCCCGCTGTTTTTCTCTATTAGTGCCTCATCGCCTGTACTCATGAACTACGCTACTCCTCTGGCCCTGCTTACGGTTACGCTGCTGGCCATCCCGGCCCTTGCCCAAACCGGCCCACCTGCCGGCCAGCGGCCCGCTGGAACCCCAGCCGCCGCGCCGGCCCGGCCGGTGCTGCCCGCCGCCAAGGGTGCCGGCCGCCTCGAAGGCACCGTGCTCGACGCCACCACCAAAAAGCCCGTCGAGTTTGCTACGGTGGCCCTGCTGCCGGCCAGCGGCACCACGCCCATCGATGGCGCGGTGTGCGACGAAAAAGGCAGGTTTTCGCTCAAGGGGCTGGCAGACGGTCAATTCCGGCTGCAGATCAGCTTTATCGGCTACGCGCCCCAAACGGTGCCGGTAACTGTGGGCGGAGGCCTAACGACCGTGCCCACAGTGCGGCTGGAATCGACGGCTCAGAAGCTGGGCGAAGTAACCGTTACCGGCGAACGGGACATCATCGAGACCAAGCCCGACCGCATTGTGTATAACGCCGAGAAGGACATCACCAACAGCGGCGGCACGGCGGCCGATGTGCTGCGCAAGGTGCCGCTGCTGAGCATGGACCCCGACGGCGGCCTGCAGCTGCGTGGCTCCAGCAACATCCGGGTGCTCATCGACAATAAGCCCTCCTCGGTGGTGGCCACTAGCGTGGCCGACGCGCTCAAGCAGATTCCGGCCGACCAGATCAAGAGCGTGGAGGTGATTACGACGCCCTCGGCCAAGTACGACGCCGAAGGCACGGGCGGCATCATCAACATCATCCTCAAGAAGAACAACCTGCAGGGCCTCAACGGCTCGGTAGGACTAGCCGGCGGCAACCGCAGCTCCAATGCCAACGGCTCGCTCAACTACCGCAAGGGCAAAATTGGCATCAACAGCTCCATGAGCGGCTTTGCCTTCTACAGCCCCAACCGCAACGACCTGACCCGCACCCTGAAGAACGGGGGCCAGGAACGGCAGGCCGTGAGCCAGCAGGGCGACGGCAACACGGTGGGCGGCGGCGGTTTCGGCCGGCTGGGGCTCGATTACGACCCGGCCCCTTTTCATAACCTGCTGCTGAATGTGCAGGGCAGCCTGTTCCGCAATGGGGGCAACTACGAGCAGTACAACAACGCCCTGCTGCCGTTTCCCAACGAGTTTACCCGCGACACCGACCGCAAGTTTCGCACCCAGAGCTACGACGTGAATGGCGGCTACACCCGCACATTTGATGGCCAGAAAGGCCGCGAGTGGAGCGTGCTGGGCCAGCATACCCGCAACCGCAATCAGCAGGATTACAACCTCGACCAGTTTAGGGGCAACACCACGGCCAACGAGGCCAAGAACTACCGCGAGGCCGGCAACAACCTCTCGCGCAACCTCGAAACCACCCTGCAAACCGATTACGTTCAGCCGTTTTCGGCCACCACTACGCTCGAAACCGGAGCCAAGGCCATTCTGCGCCGCGTGAGCAGCGTGTACGATGTGCTCAACAGCCCCAGCCTCACGGTTATCGACCCGGTGTTCAACCCGGCCCGTTCCAACCAGTTCGACTACGACCAGGATGTGCTGGCCGGCTACGCCAGCTACGGCTTCTCGGCTTCCAGCAAGCTGAGCTTCAAGCTGGGCACCCGCGTAGAAAACACCCGCGTACGGGGGAGCTTCGAGGAGCGGCAGGGGCAACCCGGCGACCTGCCGGGCGTGCGCCAGAACTACACCAACCTGCTGCCCAACCTGAGCCTCAACTTCCAGCCCAAAAACGAGAAAAAGCCCGGCGAATCGGTGCGGCTGGCCTACTCGCGCCGTATTCAGCGCCCCCAGATTTTCTACCTCAACCCCTTCGTTAACGCTTCTGATACGCTTAATATAAGCTACGGCGAACCCAAGCTTGAACCCGAGCTGACGGATAGCTACGAACTTAACTATACCACGTTTGTGAAAGGCTCGGTGCTGAACCTGAGCGCCTACGTACGTCGCACGGGCAACGCCATCGAAAGCTTCCGCTTCGTGGATAAGCAGGGAGTCAACAACCAGACGTTTGCCAATATCGGCCGCAACGCCACCTACGGCGGCAGCGTGTTCGGCTCTGTTAAGCCCCTGAAAGACTGGAGCGTGAGTGGCAACCTGAACGTGTACTACGTGTCGCTCAAGAGCCCCGGCCTGGGTTTCAACAACAGCGGCGTACAGTATAATCTCAACCTGAATTCGAGCTACAAATTCGAGAAGGGCCTGAGCCTGCAGTTCTTTGGGGGCCTCAACTCGCCGCGGGTGCAGCTGCAGGGCAAGCAGGCCGCCTGGACCTACTACTCGATGGGCCTGCGCAAAAACCTGCTCAAGGACAAAGCCGACCTCACGCTGAACGCCGACAACTTCTTCTCGGCCACCCGTAACCTGCGCAGCACCCTCGAAACTGACCAGTTCCGCCAGGAAAGCAACAACTACCTCTACCTGCGCGGCGTGCGGCTGGCCTTCAACTACCGCTTCGGCAAAGTAACCAACCAGCCCCCCAAGCGCCGCCGCAGCATCCAGAACGACGACACTAAAAGCGGTGGCGACGGCCAGCAAGGCGGACAGCAGTAGGGAGGGAGATTATGTGAGTGGATATGGGAGGAATGAAGAAAGAAGAACGGTCATGCTGAGCGCAGTCGAAGCATCTCTACCGCAGTGGTAAACCTGACAGTCGGTTAACCCAAGTTGCGGAGTGAGTGTATCGGCACGATGTAGGGGCGGGGCTTGTTCCCGCCCGCCGTTGCACAGTACCGTTGCACGGCGGATAAAGGCCCACCATGCCTCGTTCTGACGGCGGGCGGGGGCAAGCCCCGCCCCTACGTCGTTCTTCGCAACCCAGGTTAGGTTAGTTGGGCGACGAAGCGGTAGAGGTTCTTCGACTCCGCTCTGCATGACCGCTCTTGTTACCTCATCACTCCTCACCAATTTCGCATCATCCAAACTTCCCGTGGTAGCGGAGCACATCGAGCAGCCCTTCGCGGTAAGTTTCGCCGATGGGGAGGGAGGTGCCGCGAACCTGCACGCGGTGGCGCTCCACGAACTCAAGGTGGCGCAGGTTGATGAGGTAAGACTTGTGAATGCGTACGAAACGGCCCGCCGGTAGCTGCTCCTCCAGCTTCCGGAACGACTGCAGAACGAGCAGCTTGCCGGTGGCCGTGTAGTACATCAGGTACTCTTTCTGGCCCTCCGCGTAGTAAATATCATCCACCAAAACCCGGCGCAGGCGGTTGTCGTGGCGCACAAACAGCGCTTCGTCGGCTGCGGCCGGATCGGCGACGGGAGTAGCGGCTTCGGCGGCGGTGGCGGTGGCCGGGGCCAGCGGCGGTAATAGCGCGGCGCGGGCACGGTGGGCGGCCTGCACAAACCGCTCGAAGGAAATGGGTTTAAGCAGGTAATCCAGCGCCGGCAGCTCGTAGCTCTGCACGGCGTAATCGGGGTGGGCAGTGGTGAAGATGATGCGCGGGCCGGGCTGGGGCAGCAGCTGGGCTAGCTGTAAACCCGTCAGGCGCGGCATCTGAATATCAAGAAACACGACATCCACCAGGTTATCCTGCAGGAAGGCCGCCGCCGCCAGCGCATCGCCAAACTGCCCCCGCAATTCCAGAAATGGCACCTGCCCGCAAAAATCGACCAGCACCTTCCGGGCCAGCGGCTCATCATCCACCACTAGGCAGCTAATCGGTCGGCGGGTTTCCATAGGCGGTGAGTAAGTGAATCAATGAGTTTGATTGAACGGCTCTGCGGACCTCTGCGCAAAGCTCAGTGGACCTCTGTGGGCAAAGCCATTGGCACAGTCAGACGCACGGCATACGCCTGCTTGTTGGCCGTTACTACTAGTGCGTGCTGCCCGGGATAGAGCAGTTCCAGGCGGCGGCGCAGGTTGGCCAGGCCCATGCCGCCAGGCACCGCCGCGTCGGGCGAGATGCGGTTGCGCACCGTGAAATGCAGCTGCCCGTCGGCGGTGGCTAGTTGCAGCACGATGCGCACAACATGGGGCTGGGCCGTGAGGTCGCCGTGCTTGAAGGCATTTTCCACCAGCGGTAGCAGCAGCATAGGGGGCAGCAGCAGCTTGTGGCTGGCGTCGGGCGGGAGCAGAATTCGGAAGTCGATGGCCTCGTCGGCGTCGTTGGAGGCAGTGGTGGGCAGGCGCAGCTGCTGAAGCGTGAGAAAGCTTTGGAGGTGGCTTATTTCGCGGGCCAGCGGCACGAGGTCATCGGCGCTTTCGTAAAGTTGGTAGCGCATCAGCTCGGCTAAGCGCAGCACTGCTTCGGGGGCCTGAGGCGAGGCGTGCAGGGTAAGCGAATAGATATTGTTGAGCGTATTGAACAGGAAGTGCGGGTGCAGCTGGCTCCGCAACAGGGCCAGCTCGGTGCGCAACTGCTGCTGCTCCAGGGCGCGGCGGTGGCGCAGCTCGCGCCAGTAGTCGCCGGCCAGCCCCACAAAAAAGCTCAGCAGCAAAATGGCTCCTCCCAGCTGCAGGTAGTAGGCCTGCAGCACCTGTACGTAGTAGCCCAACGGCTGCGATTCTCCCCGCACCCGCACCTCATCAAACGCGTAGCCGACGCCGATGCGCAGGGAGCAGAACGCCAGCAGCGCCAGCCCCAGCAAGCCCAGATACGCGCCCAGCCGCCCACGCCGGAACAGGCGGGGCATCAGTAGCCAGTTGAAGTAGAACAGGGCCGAATCGAGCAGGTTGGCCAGCAGGGCCAGTGGCCAGAAGTTGTCCTGCTGCTGCGGCACCAGCACGCCCTGGCGCAGCAGCCAGTTCTGCCAGTCGATATAACACAGCAGCCCGAACCAGCCCATATGCACCCAGGGCAGCTGCTGCACCCAGGCAGGCAGGCGCGGGCGCGCACGAAAGAGGGCAGGGGCAGAAGGCGGCAGCAGAGGGCGGGGACTTGATGAGCCGGCAAAATAGCCAACTACAGGCGCTTCGGACTTACTTTTCAACCAGCACCCGCCTCCGCATCAACCAACCAGGCCCCGGCCGCTACCAGCCACAGCCAGCGGCTAGTTGTTGATGTATACCCGGATGAGCTTGGTCAGGATCAAATCCATTTTACTGCCCAGCGTTTCCAGCTGGCTGCCCATCGTGTCGAGGCGGGTTTCCAGCTCCTCCAGTCGCTGGGCCGGATCGGGAGTATAATCGACAAGCGAAAACAGGGTAGGGGTGCTGGTTTCCACTGGCTGGGGCAGCGGCGCATTCAGCAGGGCCAGCTGCTCGAGGCAGTTGGCCTGCCCGACCAGCAGTTGCTGCATAAGCTGGGTGTTGCTCTCCGTGGCCTGTACCAGTTGCCGAAGCAGGGTAGCGTGCTGGCGTAGCTGGGCCGTATGACGGTCCAGAATGGCGGTGGTTTCCGAAAGCAAAGGCTCCAGCTGGTCCAAGCGTTCTTCAGGAGTCATACAGAGGGTTTGATAGTAAGATTATAAGGCAATCTACTACTATTCCCTTAGTTTTCGCATATAATAAGGAAATTTCACTATATAATTGTACTAATACTTGCCTTGCAAATGTTCGGCTTCTGAGGGGGTGTCTAACGATAACAAGGGCCCTTTTCCGGCCTGCAAGCAAGGTTTTCAGGCCGGCTGATGCCAGATATTCCAGGCCTCTTCGGCTTGGCGACAGAGCATATCGAAGCCGTTTTTTACCTGAGCTCCGGCCGTCAGACCGCGGCGCATAAACTCAGTTTCGGCCGGGTTGTATACCAAATCGTGCAGGTAGTGCTGGGGAGTCAGGGCCTCATAGGGAAGCGGCGGGCACTCGCCCACATCGGGGAAGGTTCCGAGGGGCGTGGCATTGATGACGAGCAGATGCTCCTGGATCAGTTGGGGTGTCAGGTCGTCGTAGGTGAGGCCCGGCCCCAAAGGGTTGCGCGAAACAGTCCAGAAACCAATGCCCAGCTCCCGCAACGCCACTTCTACGGCCTTAGAGGCTCCGCCGCTACCCAGTACCAGCGCCCGTAGTCCGGCCGGCAGCGGGTCGGGTAGCAACGCGCGCAGCGAGTCGCGGAAGCCGATGTAATCGGTGTTGTGGCCCACCAGCCGGCCGTCGTCCCTGAACTCGACTACGTTTACGGCCCCCACCCGCGCCGCCGAAGCTGCCACCTCGTTCAGAAAGGGCCAGATTTGCTCCTTATAGGGAATCGTGACGTTGAGGCCCCGCAGTTGCGGGTGGGCCGCCAGCAGCGCCGGCAGTTCGTGCATATCGGCCAGCTCAAACAGCTCGTAGCGGTAGTCGGCCAGGCCCAGGCTATGAAACTTCTGGCTGAAGTAGGTCTGAGAGAATGAGTGCTTCAGGGAGCGGCCAAGCAATCCGAATTCGGGCATAATACAGGAGCGGGTTCAGGCGGTAAGCAACAAAAAAACCGCCGGCTTTCCTTGCGGGGCCGGCGGTTATGCAGTTTTATTTCGGGTAGATTTGATGAGGCGCCGACGCCAGACGCCGATTACGCTACTGGCTTCCGGCGGCTGATGCGCGTTTTGCTGAACTCCCAGATGACCGGCAGCACCGACAGCACAATAATGGCCAGCACAACCAGCGAAAAGTTCTTCTGCACAACCGGAATCAGGCCGAAGAAATAGCCGGCACTCGTAAGCGAGATTACCCAAATAACCGCGCCCACCACGTTGTAGGACAGGAACTTGGTGTAATGCATGGTGCCCACACCCGCCACAAACGGCGCAAACGTGCGTACGATGGGGATAAACCGGGCCAGAATAATGGTTTTAGCGCCGTGCTTTTCGTAAAAAGCCTGCGTACGCTCCAAATGGGCCCGTTTTAGAAAACGGGAATTTTCGCGGAACACCCGCGGCCCCAGATAGTCGCCGATGTGGTAGTTAAGCGTGTCGCCGAGTACGGCGGCTACAATCAGCACCCCCATCAGCAGCCACACGCTCAGCGGTGAGCCGGGTAAAGCGGCCGTGGCACCAGCGGCAAACAGCAGCGAGTCGCCGGGTAGAAAGGGCAGCACCACCACACCGGTTTCCACGAAAATGATGAGAAACAGGATGGCGTACGTCCAGAGGCCGTAGTCCCGCACAATTTCACCCAAGTGCTTATCGAGGTGGAGAACAAAGTCGATGATTTGCTGCAGGATTTCCATAGGAGGGGTTTGAGCCTGCAAAGTAAGCGAGTTGGCAGCAAACGGCAGCCCAATGCCTCGCTACGGCAGTGCCAATCAGGCCAGCCGCTGTAAAATGAGCAGGCGGTTAAGCTGCTCCACCTCTATATCCTGCACGGCAAAGCCCAACTCCTCCAAAAACTCCGGTAGCGGCTGTCCGTCGGGCCACAGCTCGGCCGTTATCAGCAGGTTGCACAGCGCCCGGCCACCGGGCAGCAGCACCCGCCACAGTTGCTCCCAAAAAGCGGCCTCGCCCAACTCGGGCGGTAGCGTCAGGTCCAGAAACAGATCTACTACTACCAGCTCGTAGTAGTTGGGCGGGACGTCGGGCAGCCAGGCAAAGGCATCGGCGCACACCAGGTGCAGGTTGGGTCCGGGCCTTACGCCAAACTCCGTAGCGGCCACCTCCAGCACGGCCGGGTCGAGCTCGATGGCCGTAATAGGGCCGGTGCGGCCCTGCTCGTGGCGTAGCAGGGGCAGCACCGAGCCGCCGCCCAGGCCCAGCACCAGTATTGGCGCGGCAGCATTCGTTACCGGCACAAAACGCAGCCCGTAGCGCAATACCTGCTGCAACAAGCCGTAGCTGTAGTTGGCAGAGGCCGTGTTCAGCGTTTTGTGTCCGCGCCAGGTAGTGACTTCCAGCCAGCCAGTGTGCGCCGAAGGCACCCTACGCGTAAGCGGCACCAGATAGCTTAGCAGGCGGCGGGCAGTATTGGGCAGAAGGTGCATCGAAGCTGTTAATGAAGCCAAAAAAACCTCCTGTTTCAGTTGGCGTCCGCGAAGCTGAAGCAGGAGGTTTTCGTTGATATCGACTATTTCCTGAGCCGCTTACTGGGCAGCAATGCGCCAGATTTTACCGCCGGCGTCGTCGGTCACCAGCAGTATGCCGTTGGGTAGCATAGTTACGCCCACCGGCCGGCCATACACCTCATTATTCTCGGCGTTGGCAATAAAGCCAGTCAGGAAATCCTCGGGCTTGCCAGCTGGCTTGCCATTCTGAAACGGTACAAACACCACTTTATAACCCGAAAAATCGGAGCGGTTCCAAGAGCCATGCTGCCCGATAAATGCTCCTTTACGGTAGCGCTCCGGAAACTGCTCGGCCGTGTAGAAGGCCAGGCCCAGTGAAGCCGTATGGGAGCCCAAGGGCACATCGGGCACGATGGCCGTTTTCACCAGCTCAGGTTTCTCGCCTTTCCGCCGCGGGTCAACTTTCTGGCCGAAGTAGGAGTAGGGCCAGCCGTAAAAGCCGCCTTCCTGCACACTGGTCAGGTAGTCGGGCACCAGCTCATCGCCCAGTTCGTCGCGTTCATTCACGGCCGTCCAGAGTACATTGGTACCCGGGGCCCAGTCCATGCCCACGGGGTTGCGCAGGCCGCTGGCGTATACCCGCTCGTCGCTGCCGTCGGGGTTTATTTCGATGATATTGGCTCGACGTTCCTCTTCCTTCATGCCGTGCTCGCCTACATTCGAGGCCGAGCCCACCGACACATAGATCTTCTGGCCATCGGGGCTAGCCAGCAGGTTGCGGGTCCAGTGGTTGTTGTAGCCACCGGCTGGTAGATCCAGTATTTTTTCGCCCTTTGCCGTAATCGACGTCTGGCCCTCCTTGTAGGGGTAGCGCCACACGGCGTCGGTGTTGGCTACGTAGAAGTAGCCGTTCAGCAGCAGCATGCCGAAGGGCTGGTTGAGGCCCTCCAGAAACGCCGTGCGCACTTCGGGCCGGCCGTTGCTGCGCTCATCGCGCAATAGCGTAATGCGGTTGGCGCTGGTGGGCCGCAACGATTTCGAGGGGTCGAGCTTGAGGGCGGCGGCCACTTCCTCCTTAGGGCCGGTGGGCACCGTGTTGGCCTCTGCCACCAGCACATCGCCGTTGGGCAGCACATACATGTTGCGCGGGCTTTCGAGGCCGGCTGCGTATTGCGTTACCAGAAACCCGATGGGCGCGGTGGGCATCGTTGCCTGAGGCCACTCCACAATTCGGCTGCGCTTGGTAACCGATTTGGTGGCGTAAGGCTCGGGCAGTTCCAGTATATCGGATTCGGTGGCAATGGTATCGGCCGGTGTAAGAACGGCGGCTTCGGTTTTTTCCTGTTGGGTTGGGCCACCGCAGGAAGCCGTGAGCAGCAGCGCCGCGGCTGCCAAGAAAGAAGAAATACGCGTCATAGAGGGGTAAAATGGCTGAATAATAGGCGTGCAGGCGCGAGTTTGGCCGGAGGTAGGCTCTTTAACCGAATTAAAGCTTCAGGGGTTGAGCCTTGCGCTAGCGCCTGCCGCAAGGTTCGGGCCAGCCTGCCATAACCACCAACTCCGTTTCGCGTTGCGCAAAGCGAATACCCAGATGAACAGCTGTTCAGGCAGGGGTATTTGCTTTGTACGACGCGAAACGGAGCCGAGTGGTTTCAACCAAACTCACAATTAGCCGCGCGGCATAGAGGTGCCGGGCCGGCCGGGGGCTTTGGGTTCGGGCCGGAACATCTCATCTACCTGGCTCATATCAATAAAGTCGGAGAACGTGTCGCCGCGCAGCCCCAGCCGGATGGTTTCGAGGCTGATGATTTCGTTAGGCGCGATGTTGCCCAGGTTTACGTTGGCACCGAGTAGCTTAATAAACCACACCTGCTGCGCTTTCTGGGGGGCTTCCCAAATGATTTTTTCGGATGGAATCTGGGTCAGAATTTCTTCGACCAGGCCCGAGCGTACCTCGCCGGTGCTGCGGAACAGGCCCACGTTACCAGCCTCGCGGGCTTCACCAATTACCTTTACGGCGCCGGCTTCGAGCTCCGTTTTCATCTGCGAAATCCACTTATAAGGCGGGATGATTTTTTCGGCATCCTTCGAGCCTACTTCGCTCAGCACCTGCACCTGGCCCGAAAGCGTGCGGATAAACTCCAGCTTTTTGTCGTGGTTGAGGTCAAGCGAGCCGTCGGAAACTTCGGCGTACTCCATACCAAACGTGTCGAGCAGGCGCTGGTAGTCGGCAAATTGGTTGCGGATGATAAAGGCCTCGAACAGCGTGCCGCCGAAGTACACCGGAATGCCGGCCTCCTTATACACGGCTAGCTTACGCTTGAGGTTGGGCGTAGCATACGAGGTAGCCCAGCCCAGCTTCACAATATCGGTATAGCCGGCTCCTACTTCCAGAAAATCCTCTGCCTCCCGTACGCTCAGGCCTTTGTCCATTACCATAGTGAAACCTTGTTCGCGGGGCTTGCTGGTGCGCTCGGGCAGCTGGCTGAGGGAGTAGTTCATGTAGTAGGGGCTTTAGGTGTGTGCTGCGTGTCAGCGGGGCAAAAGTACGGCTGTATTGGCAAAAACGAAGGTCGGGCCAAAAAGGAAAAGCCGTTGAACGAAGCAGGTAGCTGCGTTCAACGGCTTTATCGTTCTGCTTTTTTGCCTGGTGCTTACTTGCGGTACTGATCTATTAGGCGAGCCAGCGCCTGCTGCGACTCCAGTTCGGGGAAGTAGTCGAACAACAGCCGGTGCTTATCGAAATCGAGCGTGAGGGCTTGTTCCAGCGTCTGGTATGCCTCGCGGTAGCGCCCGGCCGCCAGCAGGTAGGCACACAGCCGGTAGTGCAACTCCGCTTCCGCGGGGCTGATTTCGAGGGCCGTACGCATCAGGTCGATGGCGCCATCGAAATTGCCTTGTTCATACAGCAGAATGCTCCAGTTCAGCCAGCCGTCCTTGTTGTCGGGGCCGGTTTCGGTGGCCTTCTCGTAGGCCTCCACTGCCGACGTGAGGTTGCCAATCTGATACTCGGCGGCCGCCAGCGCCAGCCAGTATTCCACACTTTCATCATAAAGCCCCACGGCCTTACGGAAGAAGTGGATGGCCTCGAAGTATTTCTCCTGCGCTTGCATAATGATGCCGATACCAAACCACGCCTCGTCCATGGTAGCATCAAGGTCGATGGCCTTCTGGTAGAAACGGCGGGCCAAGTCCCACTCGGCCAGCTTCTCGTGGCACTCGCCAATGTTGCAAAGTGCCTCGGGCGTAGGCATGCCCTCGGCATAGCTCAGCTCAAACTCGGTAATGGCCGCCCGGTAGCGCTCGATGCTTACGTAGCAGCTAGCCAAATAGCCGTGGGCATCGTAGTACTGGGCATCGATGAGGATGGCGTACTCAAAGGCGCTGATAGCCTCGTCGAAGTGGCCGGCCCGGTACTCGGCCTGCCCCAGGTTGAACCAAGCCAGGGCCGAATACGGGTCGTCGTCGGTGAAGCGACGGAAAAAGTCCAGGTTGCTTTCCAGACGCCCGCTTACCTCTAGGCAGTACAGCAATTCCTGCACGGCCACATCATTGTCGGGGCTGAGGCGCAGGCTTTGCTTGTAGTACTTGGCGGCACTCTTGTACTTCTGCCAGCTTTGGTACGCCAGGCCGAGGTTAAAGAAAATATCGTCGCGGTCCTCGGTGGTTTCTAAAGCCTGCAGGAAGAAGGCTACGGCTTCGGCGAAGTCGCCCTTCTGGGTGGCAATGATACCGCGGGTAACGGCCACATCGGGGTTGGTGGGGTCGAGGTGGGCCACGTTCTCAATCTGGGTACTGGCCGCGGCGTACTCGCCCTTCATGGCCAGCACCTGCGAGCGGTCAATCAGCAGTTCAGTGCTGAACGGGTACTGGGTTATAGCGGCCTCGCAAGCCTGCAGGGCGCGGTCGTACTGGGTGTTGGAAGTGTAGTGGTCGATGATGTTCTCAAAATCGGCCAGATCGAAAAATACGGGCTCGTTGCGGTCCACCATGTCCTCAAAACGGCGCACGGTAGCCAGCACTTCATCCCGGTCTTCAAAGTTCTCGTTCATTCTCATGCGTCAGCTAACAACACAAACCCGTCAAAAAGGCAGGTTTCGTGGGGTGGGCAGGGACTATTTCAAGCCTGAAACATCCTTAACCTGAATATACAACAACCGCACCACTGGGGAGCAGCGACCAAAGCAGTGCTGCGTTCCACCGCTTCACTATTTCACCAACTCCTGGCAGCACCAGCGGATAGTTTCCGGCAAAGGTCGGAACCCGCGGCCCAACTCCTGGCAGATTTTATCGGTCTGGTAGGCCAGCGGCCGGCGGCCGGCGCGGGCCGTGTCTTTGGTAATGAGCGGCCGCGCCCCCGTAAGCAAAGAACGAACATGCTCAAGCCGCCAGATAGTTTCGGCGGCCCACCCCGGTACGGCCACGCTGGGCGGGCGCTTGCCGAAGCCGGCCGCCATCAGGCCCAGTACCTCGGCCAGGGGCCAGTGCCCGGCGTTCAGCACGTACCGTTCGCCACTGTGGTCGGTATCGAGGGTGAGTTGAGCCAGCATTTCGGCCACGTCGCGCACATCTACCAGGTTAAGGCTAGATGGTGTGTAGAAGCGGTGTTCGTCGTAGGCGTAGCGAAAGAGGCGGGTGCTGCTGCGGTGCCAGTCGGCCGGTCCCAGTACCACCGAAGGGTTCACTACCACTGCCCGCAACCCCTCCGACACTCCCCGCCAGACCTCCAGCTCGGCCAGATACTTGGATGTAGCATAGGCGCTGTGCTCGGCCCCCAAATCCCACTGGCCCTGCTCATCGATGCGCAGCGGCTCGGTAGTAGGCAACTCGCGCTGCGCCGCCGCCGCCCCGCCGCCCAGCGCTGCCACCGACGACACATAGCCCAGCCGAATACCGGGACGTTCCAGGCAGGCATCCACCACGTTGGCCGTTCCCTCCACGTTCACCCGCAGCAGGTCCTCTTCATCCTGCGGGGCATATGACACCAGCCCGGCGCAGTGAAATACATGCGATACACCCTCTAGCGCTGCCCGCAGGCCTAGGCCGTCGCGCAGGTCGCCGGGTACCCATTCCACCGCCTGTGCTCCAGCTACCACAGGCGGTATTTGGCCCCGGTAAATCGCACGCACCGGTAAGCCGCGCCGCCCCAGTTCAGCCAGCAAAAAGCTGCCCACCAACCCCGTACCGCCGGTTACCAGAATCATGTTACGAGTTGTGAGTTACCAATATGAGGTTGTCAGCTTACAGGTTGGTCGTAGTGCGGCCCAGCTACCAATACTTATAACGTGTTGTTCAGCAGCGGCAGGGCCAGAGCTTTGGCCAGATAGGGCATGGCCAGCGTTTTGGTACGTAGCGTGTCCAAGTGCTTAGTGTGGTGCGTGTCAGTACCCAGCAGGTCCACGAGGCCGGCATCAATCAACTTTTCAGCTACGCGCTTGGCCCCGCCTGAATAATAGCCGGCCAGCGAGTTGAGGTTGACCTGCAGCATCACTCCCTGCTCACGGAGGCGCTCCAACTCCTCAAAACGGCCATAGAGGTAAGTGTACCGTTCCGGATGCGCCAGCACTGGCTGGTAGCCTGCTGCCTGCATATTAAAAATGCTTTCGTTCAGGTTGAAAGGCTCATTGATATACGATGTTTCAAACAGCAGCAGCCGCCGCGCGCCCCCAAACGTCAGCAACGACTCCGGCTGCTCCAGTCGCCGCCCGAAATGCTCATCAAGGTAATACTCGGCGGCGCAGTCCAGCTCCAGACCCGTGATGCCCGCCTTAGCCGCTGCCGATTCCAGCGCCGCCAAGGCTCCGCGGATACCTTCAGGCGTGTTACGGTAAAAGTCGCCCATGACATGAGGCGTCATGATGAGCTTGCGGTAGCCTAGACCCTGCAATTGGCGTAGCAGTTCAACTGCTTGCTCCGGCGTCTCCGCTCCGTCATCAAGGCCCGGCAACAAATGCGAGTGCATGTCGACCTCCAATGCGGCCAACGATGCAGCTTCGGCAGGCGGTGCCGACTCCCCAAACAGCTTGCTGAAAAACGACATGAGCGGAGGCTTAATCAGGAAGTACGCTTCCGCAACCGGCTTAGCAGGCCACCTTTAGGCGTATTATCCTCATCGTAATATCCTTGCCCGTAGCCGTAGCCGTAACCGTAACCATAACCATAGCCCCCAGTAGTTTTAGCATCGTTGAGAATGGTTGTCAGCTTTGTGAAGCCATTGGTACGGATAAGCTTATTGATGTTCTTGAGGAACGATTTCTTGGAGTAATTAGCCCGGACAACATAAATCGGTACGTCCGCTTTGCGCATGATCAAAATACCATCTGTTACCAGCCCCACTGGAGGAGTATCAATAATGATGACATCATAATTCTGCTGTAGTTCGGCAATCAACGGATCAAATAGGTCGCTCAGAATTAACTCTGAGGGGTTAGGTGGCATTGGACCAGCCGATATAAAGTCGAGTGTCGGAATACTGGTACGCTGCACGCATTCTTGCCAAGTATGTTTTTCGATCAGAATTGTGCTGATGCCCTTAATATTTTCAGCATCGAAAGCCAGATTCACTTTGGGCTTGCGCATGTCGAGGTCAAGAACAACGACCCGCTGATCAGACGCCGCAATGATACCAGCCAAATTAACGGCCACGAATGTCTTGCCCTCACCACTAATAGTTGAAGTCACGGAAATCAGGCGCTTCTTTCTGGAGGAAGCAATAAATTCCAGATTGGTTCTGATGGATCGAATCGCCTCCGATAGTGCCGACTTTGGGTTACGGTCAACTACCAGCTTCGATACGGCCATCTTCTCTTTATCGTAGGTCGGAATAACGCCTAGCACCGGCGCATGCGTGTTGCGCTCCAGTTCGCGGATGTTAGTAACAGTGTTGTGCAGCAGGTAGCGGACCGCAATCAGTCCCAATCCCAAGACGATACCAGCTGCCAGCCCAATGGCGTATATCATCACCTTTATAGGCGAAATAGGAACCGCGGGAGAGGCGGGAGATAGGATCTGGAAGTCAGCGGTAGCGCCAGCCATCGAAATGCCGAACTCAATCCGCTTATCCAGCATCATTAAGTTGTATTTCTCATACAGTTCTAATGGTCGCTCCAGACGCGCCTGCTCGGTATATTTATCTGGTAGGCTGCGCAGTTTGGACTCGAGTTCGGCCCGCTTGCCTAGTAATTTGGCCTCCTGCGCCTTAATCAGTTGCTGATTTTTACGCAGTAGCTGCCGCACTATCTTCTTGATGTCAGCAATGCTCTGCTCTTTTATCTGCATGGCCACCGTAGCACCCGGCTGATAGGAAAGCAATGCCCTCTTTAGGTCGAGTTGGGCATCACTTAATTCGGTGATGCGCTGTACCAATTGGCCATCCTTCACGTCGGCCAGAGCGGGAATACTTTGCATTACGTCCCCGTCGGCACGGGTCGTTATCTGCTCGCGGTCCAGTAACTGGCCTACGTCGCTCATCATCTCGCTCTGCTCCTGCAGTTTAGCTCGCTCTTCCTCCAGCGTTTGAAGCAGGCCCGTCAACTGCCCTACTTCACCCTTCACGTCGTAAGAGCCCGTGCGTTTTACAAAGGCCTCCATGTTCTCCTCAGCTTGGCTGAGGCTTTGGTTGTTGCTGCCTAGTTGCTCATTTATGTAGCGTAGTGCCCGAGCCGCTTGCTCTCGCTTCCGAGTCAGTTTCTCCTCCAGATATACTGCATCCACGGCATTTACAATGTCGCGGGCTTTCGCTGGGTTATGGTCAGTAAAGGAGATGCTTATAGTGTTAGCATCTAGATTTACAATGTCAACCAGTAAGTTGGTGTTAAAGTAGGTGCTTAGAGCACTGGGGCTGTTAATAAGGAACGAATATTGCCCATCAAGCGCCGCCGAGTTGTAGTCCTTAGTTTGACGTATTGTCAGGCGGAAGCCAGCAGCTGTGAAAGGTTGGCCCAATGTCTGTTGCTGCTCGGTACCACCTAACTCCTCTGGTAGAGTTAGTTCAAATGTAGTAGGGGAGAGGAAGCGTAAAGCAATCTTCTGATCAAAAGCGGCATCGGAAATAGATTCATAACTCACCTCAAAAGGTGACGTTCCGTAAATTTCTGTTTCTAGGACTGTTCCCTGTACATAGTAATTTACATCAAGGGCCAGTGAGTCATTAAGACGGCTATAAATAATATCAGACTTGATGAGTTCAACTTCACCCGATAGCTTAGTCAGACTTTGCTTCTGCTCCACCGCTCCACCCAAGCCACCCAATCCCAGTACGCCGGCTTCTGTCTTTTCGTCAATCTTGAGCGTGGAGGACGATTTATAGAGAGGAGGCGTGTAGCGTAAAAACAGCCAAGCAGCCGTGAGGCCCAGTGCAACGAGTAATAATACCCAAGGCAGACTTTTACGCGCCACTGCCAGCAAAGTGGTCAGGTCCAGCCCACCACCATCGTCTTCGTCTTCCGCAGGTTCGCCGCCGCCAGCTTGGCGGATAAGCTCTTCCAGTTCCGCGTCTTCTTTTACTGCCATTCAGGTAATCAATGAGAGAGCGTCCGGCTAGTTGCCGTTGCTGCCAAGTCGCGAAATAAGATAAATGGTACTCACAACGCCTGCAATGCTTGCAATTAAGCTAAACAGTGGCGTTGCATCTTGCAAGCCTTCGTAAAAGGGCCGGCGGATAGGCTCAACATATATAATATCGTTGGGTTCCACTTGCAGATTCGCTCGACGCATTCCGTCAATTGTTGTCAGGTCTATAACTTGCACCTGTGGGTTCTTCAGGCTGCCGCGAATCAAGCGAATGTTGTCGGCGCGCCCGGCACGGCCAGAGGCGGTAGTGCCGACAAAAGCTCCATCAATGCCCCCAGCCATAGCCAGCACCTCCAGCAGGTTCATGTTATCGTTGAACATCTGAATAACCTGTCCGGAACCACCTGACGTAGCACCGAGTACGATAATACGGTTGTTGGCTACCCGCGTCGTTACAAATACTCCTTTGTAAAACTCGGTGTATTTGGTTTGCAACAGGCTGTCGGCTTGCAGTAAAGTCAAGCCCGTTAGGCGCTGATAGCCCACCATTGGTAGGCGCACAACACCATCGTGCTGTACTAAAAACTGGTTGCTATTCTGGTTTTGCTGATTCTGCTGCTGTTGTCCTCCCTGACGGCCTCCAAGGCCCGATTGGGGTTGGCTGGAGCCAATGCTGCCTGCGCCTCCCGCATTGCCGGCACCTGTCATGCTACCAAATTGCAACTCACCGTTAGGGTCAAGAATTCGTTCGCCTTCGTTGGTGTATACTCGAACTTCTAGGTAGTCATTGGGTTGAATGATATAGTTACGCTCTGCCCTATTTACCACATCACGCAACTTGGCCGTATCAAGACGCCCGACCCCATCGGCACGAAATAAAATATTCTGTTGATGTACGCGGGCAGCGGAGCAGGAGCCCAGCAGCAACACCGCTGGGAAGCAAAATAGCCACAGTACGAGGAAGCGGCGAAGGAATAATTTAGGCATGCAGACCGACTCAGGCCGGATTCAGATGGAAAAAACTCAAGCAAAGTACCGTAACTCTATTGGGCAGTATTCGCTTAAGAACCATCAAAGAAACCTAATAAACCGGGTCTATCAAAATTAGAGGCTTCGCTGGTCTGAATCCTGCACTGGCAGGGCCGGGTGTAAAGTCGTACTTTCGCGAACCCAAAGTCGGGCTTTGCTGGTTGTAGCATTCCCACCTAACTTCTTTCAACCATCCCACCACCACCACCCACCTTTACTTATGGAACTGGTAGCTACCGAAAATCAAACCATGATTGCCCAGATGGTGCGCGACTTTGGCGCCCAGCACATTAAGCCCCGCATGATGGAGTGGGATGAGTCGCAGGAGTTCCCGAAGGAAGTGTTCCATAAACTCGGCGAACTGGGCCTGATGGGCGTGCTCGTCCCCCAGGAGTATGGCGGGGCCGGCTTCGGCTATGTAGAGTATGTGACGGCCATTGCCGAGCTGTCTAAGATTGATGGCAGCATTGGCTTGAGCATGGCTGCGCACAATTCACTTTGCACGGGCCACATTCTGCAGCACGCTTCCGAGGAACAGAAGCAAAAGTATTTGCCTAAGCTGGCCTCCGGCGAGTGGATTGGTGCCTGGGGCCTTACCGAGCCTAACACCGGCTCCGATGCGGGCAATATGCGCACTGTGGCCATCGAGGATGGTGACCATTACGTGCTCAATGGTGCCAAAAACTTTATTACTCATGGCAAAACCGGCAACGTGGCTGTGGTAATCGCCCGCACCGGCGAAGTAGGTGACTCACGAGCCATGACGGCTTTTATCATTGAGCGTGGTACGCCCGGTTTCGAGGCCGGCCGCAAGGAAGATAAGCTCGGCATGCGGGCTTCGGAAACTACCGAATTGATTTTCACTGACTGCCGGATACCGAAGGAAAACGTGATTGGCAAAGTGGGCGACGGCTTCGTACAGGCGCTGAAGGTGCTTGACGGCGGCCGTATTAGCATTGCCGCTCTGAGCCTGGGTATTGCGCAGGGGGCCTACGAGGCTGCGTTGCAGTACTCCAAAGAGCGCCACCAGTTCAACCAGCCTATCAGCAACTTCCAAGGCATCAGCTTTAAGTTGGCTGATATGGCCACCGAGATTGAGGCGGCTTCGCTTTTAACCTATCGTGCGGCCGATATGAAGGACCGTGGCCTGAACGTGAATCTGGAGTCGGCAATGGCTAAGCTTTATGCTTCTGAGGTGAGCGTGCGTGTGGCCAACGAAGGCGTGCAGATTTTTGGCGGCTACGGCTACACCAAGGATTACCCGGCCGAGAAGTACTACCGCGACGCCAAGCTTTGCACCATTGGCGAAGGCACCTCCGAGATTCAGAAGCTCGTTATTGCCCGGGCCATCCTGAAGTAAGACATAGTTTGGCTGGTTTTTCATTGTATGTGCTGTTTGTAAAAGAAGCATATCCGATAGATTAAACGGATAGAGAACCTTTGGTAACCAGATGTCTGGCCAAACAAAGTCATTCCATTTAACGAAAAATCAGTTTCATCTGTGATTGATTATTAAGGAGGGTTCCTTATCTTTGCGGCCCTTCATAGTTGATTTTTCAAGTTCACTGCTGATATGCTCATCGTCCAAATCAAAGAAAACGAGTCGGTTGACCGTGCGCTCAAGCGCTTCAAGAAGAAATTCGAGCGCACCGGCGTTCTGAAGGAGCTGCGTCGTCGCACTTTCTTCCAGAAGCCCTCCATCACCAACCGCAAGCAGAAGCAGAAGGCCATCTACAAGCTTTCTACTTACGGTCCTGATGCAGACCCCAAGTAAACATCCCATAGCGGCTTAGCTGCTAATTGGGTCGAGGAACCCGTCTGGTTTGCTCTTTGAGCGAATTAGACGGGTTTCTTGCGTTTTGGTCGGTGGGTTTGTTTGCTGAGTTGAATTGCCTACATTGGCTATCCGGCCCCCAGTTGCTGCCTGTTTATGGAGTTGTTTTTTGATTATCTGCGCTTTGAGAAGCGGTACAGCCCACACACGGTCGTATCGTATCAAACGGACCTGCGGCAGTTCAGTGAATTTCTTGGGACTACCTACGAGCTTGATGAGCCCGCACGAGCCGACCATACACTGATCCGTTCCTGGGTGGTGCAGCTTATGCAGCAGCAACTCGACCCGCGTACTGTGAATCGCAAAATTGCTTGTCTGCGCTCCTACTATAGCTACCTGTTGCGTACCGGAGCGGTGGTCAAAAACCCGATGCTACGCATCACCTCGCCCAAAACAGCCAAGAAGCTGCCCGATTTCGTGCCTGAGGAGAGCCTGAATAATCTCCTGAATTCCTTCGAATTTCCAGACACTTTCGCCGGGGCCCGCGACCAACTGATTCTGGAGTTGCTTTACGGTACCGGCATGCGCCTCTCGGAGTTGATGGGCATCCGGCTGGCTGACCTAAGCTTGGCCGGCAGCACCGTGCGCGTAACGGGCAAGGGTAGTAAGCAACGAATTGTGCCGCTTAACCCTGGCTTGGTGCGGGTGCTGGAGCAATATATAGCCCGGCAGCGGCACGAGTTCGGTAGTAGCGGCAACACCACCGGGCCACTTCTCGTTACAGACAAAGGCGAGCCGTTGTACGAAAAGTTGGTTTACCGCACCGTGAAGCACTATCTGAGTCAGATAACCACGGCTTCGGGCCAGCAGCATCCGCACGTGCTCCGCCACTCCTTTGCTACGCATTTGCTGGGCAAAGGAGCCGATTTGAATGCCATTAAAGAACTGCTTGGGCACGCTAATTTGGCTGCCACGCAAGTATACACCCACTTAAGTATTGACAGATTGAAGTCTGTTTTTGAGCAGGCTCACCCTAAGGCCTGACTGATTTATTGTTTACCCTTAACCCCTTTGCTGATGAAAGTACAGATCCATTCGGTGCACTTCGACGCCGACCAGAAATTGCTCGATTTCATTCAGAAGCGCCTCGATAAGCTAGAAACCTTCTATGACCGCGTAACGGAGGGTGAGGTTATCCTTAAGCTGAATAACAAAGACGGTATTGCCAACAAAACTGTAGAAATCAAGCTTATGGTGCCTGGCAACACGCTGTTCTGCGAGGAAGACGCGCCTACTTTTGAAGCGGCTACTGATGCCTGCTACGAGGCGATGCGCCGTCAGCTGGTAAAGCACAAGGAGAAGCTGGTGAACCATTAATTCGAGCCTTCATATGACTACAGAAAAAGCCCCGCCTGAATTTTCAGG
>NZ_JABKAU010000039.1 GCF_013377885.1 Hymenobacter lapidiphilus | reverse complement strand
CTTTGGCTGTACGCTTGGCGTGTGCGTAGCTTCCTCCCACCAAGTCCACCGGCCCCTTGCAACAATGAATCCGTATCAATCCGAAATAATCGGTCATTTGGACCTCTTTGTGGGCAATGACGAAGAGGAATTCGAAGGCATCACCGAGCACTGGCAAACGATCCTGATCCACGGCGACCCCGAAGGCCTCAAGTCGTTGGCACGGCTCTTACTGCGACTCGCCGACCTCCCGCAAGACGAGTTACCGGCGCTGCCCCTTGGCGCACGCGAACACGTTTCCCTACGGCCCGGCTGGGACACGGGCCACAGCTCGGTGGAAGTAATTGTCGGGCGGTTGGACGCCAAGGGGACCGGCGCTTTTTATGAGCGATACGTGGCTAAAAGCGGCGACAAGCAATAGAGGCGGCGACACATGGCGTTTGGCTATTTGGACCCTTTCGCTGAACGGTAAAGAAGAGTCGGTTTCTTGCGGCATGAAACAAGCCGTCCTGTTTTTACTGGTGGTGCTGGGGTGCGCCCGCTGCGCGTCGCCGGACCCTGCTACGTCGGAAGCACCGGCCGTACCACTACCGCCTGCGCCCAGCTCATCGAGCACCTACTGGCCTGTTGACCCCGAGATAGACCAACGCGACACCCTCTTGCCCGGCCCCGACCGCTACCGGGTGCGCGTCGTGACGACATGTTTGAACGACAGCGCGGTGTTGCTCAGCCCCGTCGAGGGTGATACCTCGCCCGAGCGGCTCTACGCGCACAATTACCACAGCAAGCTGGTCATTACCCGAGCCGGCCACCCGTGGGCCAACGCCACGCTCTCCAAAACTCTGTTTCGGAACCACCCCGTGCTCCAAGGCTTCGTCCCCCTGCCTGAGTTGGCGCTCTCCCGTACGGCCTATCTGCGCCGCCAGCGTGGAGAATTTGTGTTTTACACGCGCTTGGGAGTGCCCGACTCGGACATCTTCGTGGAAGCGGAAGTGGCCTTGAACCCCGCAACAGGACTGCGAGTAGTCCAAGTAATGGAACAAGTGAATGAGCCAGACGAGGAATAATAACGCTCCTTTTTTCAAACAGAGAGCGTTTAGCTTCGGACCTCAACTTTATACCAGAAATAAATGGGCGGCGCGTCGGATGAGGGAGGCCGCGTTATTCACCTCAAACTTGGTCAGCAGGCTACGGCGGTGTGTTTCAATGGTAAGAATGCTTAGGTGGAGGTATTCTGCCATATCGGAACTGGTGAGGCCTTGGGCAATGAGTTGCAATACTTCCTTTTCGCGGCGAGTCAGGGTGGGTAGGGCGGCGGCATCAGGCTGCGTGAGCATCGCCTGCACTTCATCGCTGAAATACTTTTTACCCGCGTACACCTTGGTGATGGCGGCGGCCAGTTCCTCCGGTAGTACATTTTTCAGCATATAGCCCACCGCTCCGGCTTGCAGCATCTGGAGCACATAGCTGCGCTCACTGAGGGTAGTAAGGGCAATAATTTTCAGGTCTGGCAGTTCGGCCAGAAGCTGGCGGCATACATCAACGCCGCTACCGTCGGGCAAATTAATATCGAGTAGTACCACGTGTGGGCGCAGCGTACGAGCTATGCGTAACGCCTCAGCGGCGGAGGTGGCAGTGCCCACCAGCTCCACGTACTCAAGCGGGGCCAATAGTACACGCAGACCCTCCAGCACTAGGTGATGGTCATCAACGAGCAGGGTGCGAATGGGCGACATAGCAAGCAGTGAAAAAGACATAAGGTGCCAGCATGGGGCTAATCTGGCTGAGAAAACAGCTATTTTCAGGCGGGCAGCTCAAACTCCAGGGTGATAGTGGTGCCCTGGCCCGGCACCGAATGCACGTCGAGCTGGGCGCGCAGATA
This sequence comes from Hymenobacter lapidiphilus, assembly GCF_013377885.1. Classification (GTDB taxonomy): domain Bacteria; phylum Bacteroidota; class Bacteroidia; order Cytophagales; family Hymenobacteraceae; genus Hymenobacter; species Hymenobacter lapidiphilus. The sequence goes on along the minus strand of NZ_JABKAU010000039.1, from coordinate 32,920 downwards.
GTCGGCGCGGGCTTGCAAGCTGCGTAGGCCTACCCCGGAGCGCACGTGTGTTGGGTCAAATCCCCGCCCATCATCTTCCACCGTCACGTGCACCCGCGCTTCATGGCGGCTCAACTGTACTATAACGCTTTGGGCCCTAGCATGCTTGAGCACGTTGTGGAGCGCTTCCTGCACGAAGCGGTAAACTACCAGTTCGGTACGCTGGGGTACGCGCTGCTCGTTTTCCAGCCCCGCGCAATGAAAATGGGCTTGCACCTGCCCGGCCTGGTTAAGGTTATATACCACATCGCGTAAGGCAGGGCACAAGCCAAATTGCAGCAAGGCTTCGGGTACGAGGTCGCGCGCCACCCGCCGCAACTCGCCGATGGAGTGGTCGAGCTGTTCGAGCGAGTTGTTGAGCAGAGTGGCGCTGCCGGCCGGGAGCAGCGCCGCGCCCCGCAGGCTACCAAGCGAGTATTTTACTGTTGAAAGCAGCCCGCCCAGGCCGTCGTGGAGGTCGCGGGCCAGGCGGCTACGCTCATCTTCCTGTCCCTTAAGCAACGATTCGGTAGCCAGCAGCAGGCGTTCTTGCTCTAGCTCCTGGATTTTCCGCTTCTGTAATTCGGTTTGCTGCCGACTCAGATGGCGGCCCCGGCGCAGGGCCACGTAGCCAAGAACGCCCGCCCCGGCCGCGGCCCCGAGCAGCGCCAGTACGGTGTAGAGCAGGGCCGTTTTGCGACTTAGGGCTACCTGTTGCAAGTGCCGGGTTTGGCGCAGGGTAGCGAGCTGGGCTTCCTGCTGCCGCACCTGGTAGCGGCTTTCAAGCATAACTATCTGCCGCGCCACGGCCGGGCCGGCCAGGCTATCTTTGAGCGCCAGCGCCCGTTGGTAGAAGCGGGCCGACCGCGCGTAACGGGCCAGCGCCCAGTTGGTTTCGGCGAGCTGCTGCGAGGCAAGGGCCTCCTGCTCGCCATTAGGGATTTCGCGGGCTAGCTTAAGTTGCTGCCTGAACGCGGCCTCGGCCGGGACGTACTGGCGCTGGTTGGCGTAGAGCAGGCCCAGTTGGTTGTAGATATCGAGCGAGCTGAATTTATCACCCCTCTGGCGGGCAAAAAATAAAGCCTGTTTAAAAGCCGCTGTTGCCTGTTTGTACTGGTGCAGGTCGCGGTAGTATATTCCCTGGGCCTTGTAATACAGGTCTTTCTCCGCTCCTACCGGATTGCCGGGGCGCTCGGCCAGTTGCCGGGCTGTGCGCAGGTAGCCCGCTGCCTCCGGGTAGCGGCGCTGCTCCAGCAGCACCAGGGCGGCATTTACGTACACGGTGAGCGCACCGGGACTGGGATGGCGCTCCAGCAGTTCAATACTCCGCTTGAGATAGCGCAGCGACATGGTATACTGCTTGAGTTCACTGAAGCCAGCCCCGATATTGGTGTACACATTAATCAAACTGGCCGTATCGGAAGCCTGGGTAAAATACCCGGCGGCCATTACATAGCGCCGAATAGCGCGCTCACGGTCAGCCAGCCGGTCAAACACCACCCCCTCATTGGTCGCCACCGCCCCCAGGCCGTGGGCAGTACGGGCGGTGCGGGGGTGCTGCCGCTCTAAAGCCAGCAGCCGCTGCCGGGCGCGGGCATAGCAGGTCAGCGCCGCCGAATAGCGGTCCGTGTAGGTGTAAAAGTTGCCGAGCATCAGGTAGGCCTGCACCTCCCCGTGCGGGTAGTGCCCGGCCTTGCTGAAAACCAGCGCCTCGCGGGCCGCCTGCCATCCGCGCGTGCTATCGGCAAAGAATATGGCGCCAGCCCGGTCCAGAGCGGCCTCGGCCCGCACCGAATCGGGGGGAGCGGGAGCCGCTACGGCCGGCCCCAGCGTCAGTAGGAGCAGTTGGCTAGCTTTGGAAGCGATACGCATAGGGGTAAGAAAGCGAAGCGGCCAAATGTAGAAGGTTTGTTCAGGCAGATTGCTAGCTCCCATTAAAAATACTGGTTTTCAGGGAGGTGAATTTCCTGGTTTATGGGGAGTAGCCGGCCCAGCGGTTCTCCCCATCTTTGCAGAACGGTGGCCGGCCCGGCCAGCCCGGTTATTTTTTCTTCTTTTCCCGGTTTAGCATTATGTTCCGATTTGCCTATTTACTAGTAGCCGCCAGCCTGGTGAGCCAACTGGCCGCCGCGCAGTGGAGCACCTCACCCGCCCAACCCACGCCCGTAAGCGCCGGACACGGCGTACCCTTCATCGAGCAGCGCCCCTTGAGCGCCACTCTGCCCGATGGTCGGCGTTACGTGGCCTGGGTGGAAAACCAGCGCGTAGTCAGCCAGCCGTCGGAGAATGTATACACGGTGCGCCTCCAGTTATTCGGGGCCGATGGGCGCAAGCAATGGGCTCCGGCAGGCCTACCCATCTATACCTCGCCCACGCCCACTAACTCCAACCTGACGGCACCGACAAATATTTTCCAGGGCTACGACTTAAAGGCCGATGCCGCCGGTAATGCCGTGCTGGTGTACAGTAACCTGAATCCCGACGGCGACCAGGGCGAAATCCGGGCACAAAAAATTAACCCGGCAGGCCAGACGCAATGGGGTAGTACCGGGGGCGTGGTAGTACGAGGGCCAGTACCGAATACACCCATCATCACGCGCCGTAACGCCCGGCCCGTGCTTGCGCTCACCTCCACTGGCGACGCGCTGCTGGCCTGGTCTCCCAATAGCAGCACGGTGGCGTTACAAAAGCTGGCGGCGGCCAGCGGTCAATCGGTCTGGCCCACGCCTCCGCTGCTGGCCGATGCCAGCAATACCTTGAGCTACACTGCTCCCGCGCTACTAACCGACGGGGCCGAAGGTGCCATTCTGGTGTTTTATCGGTATGCCCCCGCTCCCGGAACGCCTCTTAACACACTGCTGGCCCAGCATTATGATGGCACCGGCGCACCCCAGTGGGTCGCGCCGATAACAGTGTCAGACCAACCAGCACAAAGCCCATTGTTCCCACTGCGGCACCCTTTGGCCGTGGCCGATGGAACCGGAGGCTGCTACATTGCTTTTAACACGCCCCCCGGCTTTGCCGGTACCCCCGCTACCGGCTTCGTACAGCACCTAGATGCCGCCGGCACCCGCTGGAGTGCCGCGGGCACGGCCGTACCAACGGATAACCCTGCTGCCGCCCGCGTAGCCGCGCTCCGCTACGTGGCCGCCCGCCAGGGAGTCTGGCTGCTGCTAGGCACCGACCTAAATGACCAAACCAGTTCGGGTGTGTATGTACAGCAGCTCGATGCTAACGGAACCCCCTTATTGGGCGCTACGGCTACGGTTGTAGTACCGACCGGCCAAACCCGCCCACTTGCGCACGACTTGCGTGATACCAAAGATGGTTTGCTGGTATTATACAGCGAGGATGTGCCCGCAGCAGGCCAGAACGCAGCTAATCAGTTGCTACGCGCAGCCAAAATTGACTATACCGGCCGGCCGGCCTGGGCCGCCGGCTCAGTCCTGCTTGCTGAAGCCACCGCGCCCAAGCAATATCCGTCGCTGAGTGCTTACGCTCCCACCGGCAATGTGGTGGTCGTATGGGAAGAGCTATCGTCTGCTGCTACTGCCAGTAGCCGCGTATTGGCCCAGGGCCTGAGTAGTACCGGGCAATTAGGGGCCTCCACGCCGTTAGCCAGCCATACGGCGTCACTTAACCCCAATGTGGCCCTTTACCCCAATCCTTCGACCGAAGCTGCCTTGCACCTTACGCTGGGCAAATCCACTACGGTATACATGGAGGTGCTCGACTTATTGGGGAGGCTGGTTGCATCTCGTGCCGCACCAATGGCGGCTGGGACGCAAATTCTACCCTTGCCAGCTGTCGCCGCCGGCACCTACTTGGTACGGGCTCGGTGGGCTGGCCAGACCACCGTCCTGAAATGGACGAACCCATAATCAGCTGCTCAAACTTGGTGGGCGTGGCCGCCGCCGCGTTGCAGGTGTGCCCCAACCCAGCGCCAACGGCGAGTTCAGCCTAGCCTCACTCACCAACCCCTCACTTTAACAGCCCCGTTCATGGTTACCGATGCCAACAGCCGCCTGGTGCTGCGACTGCAAACAGGCGCTGGTCCAGTGGTGCGCAGGCTGGCTATCCGGTAACGCCTTGCCCACTGGGATATGGCTACCAAGGCCCGGCGCACCGCGTTGGGCCTTTTAGTAATAGGGTGTTGTTAAACAAATAGGGGTTTACCCTTCCTCCTCTTGCGCTGCTCCCAACTACCTCCGATGGCCTCTTCCTTTCTCCGATTTGCCGCCTTGCTTGCGCCCTTAGCGTTTGGCAGCAGTTGCACCAAAAACGAGGCTCCGCCCGCCCCGGCCTTGCCCGAAGTCACCGTTCGCGTGGTGCTGTTCGGCACGAGCACCGACGCCGCCGACCCCGCCCGTCCCTTGCCCGCCGTCGTGGTGGGCACTACCTCCCACCGGGCCTGCTACGCCCCCGGCAGCGCCTGTACCGGCACGACCCGGCTGCTGGACCACCGCGCGCTGGTGGACGGCGTGTCGACCTTTTCCCTGGGCCGCCTAAAGCCGGGGACCGTGCTCTACCTGACGGCGTTGTTCCAGCGCCCCGCCCAGCGGCCCTTGACCAGCACAAGTGAGTTGGTGCTCAGCGTCCGGGTCAACGGCCAGACGGGCCTGAACCAGTCACTTAGTTTTAGGGACGTCAACGAGGCAGACGCTTACACGTCCGCGGACCCAGCGGCCGACCTGATAAAGGAAGCTACGTTCATCGTTCCCTAAGGCCCTCCGCCGGCCCCCGGTCCGGGGCGCCGCTCCCGTCATTATTCCGACCGTTTGGCTGAACCAGATGATTCTTATGCTAGGCTAGGGTTAAAGGCTTTCTAGGGGCTGGCGTTTAACGAATTTGAAGCGAAAAGCATAGAACAGCGCTACCAAATGCAGGAAGAGAGTTGCCAAATAGGTGAGGCCAATCAGCGGCACCAGCGCACTTATTCCGTTCTTTTTAATGAATATGGCTTGATAGATAAACCGTAGCAAAACCGCTACCACCCAGCCAATTTTAGCCCACATTTTCCCTTTTCGGACGAGCCAAGCCATGCCAGTGGCCAGGGCAATCAGGACACAAAACGTTGTCAGCACCAGCGGCTGTCGATAGGCAGGAATGTTCCTGTAACCCTCTTCAGCTAAGGTACTGACCAACTGGCCGAGTACCATGCTTAACAGAAGCAGATTGGAAGCGCGTCTATCGTAATAGAGCTGGGTAAGCGTGTTCATCATACTTGGGTAGGTATCAGAGCTATACATTAGCGTTGTTTGGGGGGCCTACAAGCATTCATTGAGTTAGAATAATGCTCCTTTCTTCAAACAGAGCGCGTTTACCTTCGGACCGTTAAAGTAAACTTGCCTTAAAGCTGCTTCAGGAACGGAAAACACGAAGCAGTCCTACCATTTGGGGCAGAAGGGTACCATTCTCAGTGGCAACCATGCAGCCTTGCGCGTCGGCGTTGCTTGGGTACTCCGACTGGTCTGCATAGCTAGTTCTTCCTGGATTGGAGCAGCCCGCGGTCTGGTCCGAACGTGGCCAAGCGCAGCGGTAGGCCCAGTGTGGCACTGAAGCCCGAGCCGCGCACGTGCAGCGTGGTAGCGCCGCGCTGCGTGTTGTAGCGGTATTCCACCGGCACGAGCAGCATATCGGTCAGGCCTTGGGTGTAGTATAAACTTAGGTTCAGCCGCTCCTTGCCTAAGCGGTAGAAGCGGGCCGTTACTCCGCCAATGAGAAACTGGCCCCACCGGCGGCGCAGAATCGGAGTGGCTCTGAACTCGATGAAGTCATACCCACTACTTGCGATGTATTTTTCCTCGAGGAGGTTGTTCCCAATCCGATTAAGTCCGCCCCCCAAGACCGCATCGAGTCGGAAGCTGGCCAAGTAGGTATGGTAAACAGTATCAATTTCCCGAATATTGTATTCTCCGAACGTCTTGCTTAGCAGCAACGGAAATTGGTGCATGTATGCTCCCGTACTACTGCCCAGCTTATCCGGGTGATACGGATTCACCGAGTATTCTTTCGGCACTTGAATGCTATATCCCCAACCCAAATCACTCCCGCTGTAGCCAGTAGCAATGCCAAATTTTTCGCTTAGTTGCAGGCGCAGCATGGCTACGCCCTGCACTCCAAAGCTCTGTGAGCTATAGGCTTTAAAGGGCGGCTCTCCCTTCCCAAAATAAGCGCCTTCCGCGAAGGTAAAATTACCCCCCGCGCGCAGGTCCAGATACAGCGTACGCTGCGCCTGGCACTGGAACGCGCCACCTAAGGACCCTAACAGCCCGGCTACGGCCATGCATACCTCGTTTCTCATCCCATCAAAGGCCGGGAAAGCAGCCCGACCCAAAACTACCAGCAGACGGGTTTATTGTCTAGCTGCGGGAAGTAGAAGCGAGCAAGGGAAAGGCTCCTTATTCTGAACAAAGCACGTTTACCTTGCCACCGTTTACCTAAACCGGAAATGCTGTTGATGATGTTAGTGAGACGATACGAAGTCAGCGAAGAATACGACAACACCAACAATTAAAAAAAGCAACCCACAAATCCCTAATAGTAGGAGCGCGAAACCAGCCCCTCTTGTCGAGCTATTTTGTGAAAGTGCTTTCTTAGCCAAGAACACAATAGGCACCCCCAAGAGAACTAAGACGATAATACCAGCATACTTTAATAGTTGGAAAGCAGTGCCTAGTGCCTTGGTTTCATCAAGGAGTAGTGTGCGCATAGTGGTTTGTGGTATAACACGGTAGTGGAGAAGCTGAAAAGTAAGTCTTTCGCTCCTTTTACCAAACAGAGCACGTTTACCTTCGGACCGTTAAAGTGAACTGGCATTATGGACCACCAGCAGTCTACCGAAGAGATTCTCAAAGCCCCAACGTTTACGGCCTACTACCAAGCTGCGGTGGACTTTTGTGCCTTCATCGAGCAACAGGAGCCCGGTCTGCCGCTGGATTTTCTGCTGGCAACTCGTCGGTACTTGGTCCGCTTGTATGATGCCGCGTCTGCCTTGCCGTGGGTTGACCTGCAATCGAATCAGGACCATGACGACACCTTGGCCGCCACTGCCTTTCAGGCGACCCTTTCCCGCATTGCTGAGCGGCTGGGAGAAGCCCGCTACTACTGGCATGTGTTTGACCCCCTCGACGACGTGGAGCATACGCCGGTGTGCGGCGACTTGCTGGACGATTTAGGGGACATCTACAAAGACGTCCGATCTGCGCTCTTGGTCTTCCACTTAGGCCAGCCGGACTGTCAGGAAAATGCGATGTGGCAATTCAAGTTCGATTTTGACGCGCACTGGGACCGCCACTGTGTGAGCGCCTTGTCCGCTATTCACTTTTACCTGAAAAGGCTTCAACAATAAGCCTCCTTTACCTGAACCGCTAAACTAAACGCCCCGCAAGTTGCACCAAAGCTTGGAACGGCCATTTGGTGCCTATGCCGAGTTTAAGAAACTCGTCTACCAATCAAAGTTTACGAAATGCCGTTAGCAGATGAGTTTCGTAAACTCCCCTGTATGAAGATTGGCTACGCCCGCGTCTCTACCCGCGACCAGAATTTAGAACTACAACTAGACGCCCTGACCCAGGCCGGCTGCGAGCTTATCTACCAGGAAAAAGCCTCCGGCGCCCTGGCCGCCCGGGTCGAACTCGACAAGCTCTTGCTCCAGCTGCGCCCGGGCGACACGGTCTACATCTACAAGCTCGACCGGTTGGGCCGCTCGCTCAAGCACCTGCTCGACCTAGTGGCCGAGCTGCAGCGCCGCAACATTGGCTTGATTTCCCTGACCGACGCCATCAACACCCACTCGGCTCAGGGCCGGTTGGTGCTCAACCTGTTCGCGTCCCTGGCCGAGTTTGAGCGTGAACTCATCCGCGAGCGCACCCTGGCCGGGCTGGCCGCGGCCCGCGCCCGGGGCCGCGTCGGCGGGCGCAAGCCCGGCCTCTCAGACGAAGCCCAGCGCACGGCCCGCGCGGCGGAATTGCTCTACAAGGCCCGCGAGTTGAGCGTCGACGACATGGCCCGCAGCCTGCGCATCTGCAAGGCCACGTTTTACAAGTATCTGCACCACCGCGGCGTGGCCTTGCACGTTCAGCCCTTGCCCAGTCCCGTGGCCACCCCGGCAACGTGAAATTGCTGCAGAGGCAGGGGCATGCGGCGAATAAGAGGTATATTCACCGCATAGTATGCGGAGATTAGGGCTTTATATTCACCAACGGCCGGAGTGGCCGGCCTTTACGTGGGACCCGGCCGCCTTGGAGACGCTGCTGGGCACGGTGCGTCACCAGCAGGGGCGGCTGCTGGGCCGGCTCGAGGCATTGGGTGTGGACCTAAGGGCCGAAGCCACCCTGCGCACGCTCACGCTTGACGTGCTCAAGTCGAGCGAAATCGAGGGCGAACTGCTGCCCCCAGCATCGGTACGTTCCTCCATCGCCTGGCGCCTGGGACTCGAACAGGCCGCGCTGCCGCCCGCCGACCGCCGGGTGGAGGGTGTAGTAGCCATGCTGCTCGACGCCACCCAGCAGGCCACCGCGCCGCTGAGCGCCACGCGCCTATTCGGCTGGCACGCGGCCTTGTTTCCCACCGGCTACAGCGGGCTGTACCCGTTGCAGGTGGGCGCGTGGCGCACGGGCCCCATGCAGGTGGTCTCCGGGCCGCTGGGCCGTGAGCGCGTGCATTACGACGCGCCCGCTGCCGCGGGCCTGGACGCCCAGATGCAGCAGTTTCTCGACTGGTTCAACGCGGATCAGGGCCTGGACCCCGTGCTCAAAGCGGGGCTAGCTCATTTCTGGTTCGTCACGATTCACCCCTTCGACGACGGCAACGGCCGCATCGCCCGTGCCATGGCCGATTTGCAGCTGGCCCGCGCCGACGGCACGGGCCAGCGCTGCTACAGCATGTCGGCGCAAATTCAGGCCGAGCGCCAAGCGTATTACGACCTGCTCGAAACCAGCCAGCGCGGCTCCTTGGATGTGACGCCCTGGCTCACGTGGTTTCTGGCCTGTTTGGGACGGGCATTAGCGGCCGCTGAACAGACGTTGGCTCACGTGCTGGCTAAGGCCCGCTTCTGGGAGCAGCACCGGGACGCGGCGTTCACGGCCCGGCAACGGCAGCTGCTCACGCGGCTGCTCGACGGCTTCGCGGGCAAGTTCACCACGGCCAAGTGGGCGCGCATGGCCCACTGCTCCCAAGACACGGCCGGCCGCGATATCGCCGACTTAGTGGCCAAGGGTGTGCTGGTACACGAAGGTGCTGGCGGGCGCAGCACCAGCTACCGTTTGGCCCCCGAGCCAGAAACGTAGGAAGTAGGAAAGGGCTCACAATAGGCTCACAGGCAGTGCATGAGTACTATATCCGGAAAGCTCGTTTACCGAAAGTAAGGAATAATTCAAGGCTCCTACTTTTAGGCACTTTTGAAGTGGTCGGGTAAATCAGGACAGAATAGGGTCTTATCTTTCGACAGTCATGAAAGACTGCCCCTAACCCGCCAAACGTCGGCGTTATGACGCCTCCTTCCGCGCCTAGGCCCTGCGTCTGGCGTGCGAGAGCCGCTCGATCCAGGCCGCGGCCCGCGCCCTAAATATCAGCCCCAAGCTTCTCTACAAGTGGCAGAAAGAAGCCCTGATGCCCGTCGCGGCCGTAGCCGGGGCCGATTTGGACCCGGCTACGGCCGCCGAGTTGCGCCAGCTGCGGGCCTTATCCCGGCGGCAGGCGCAGGAACTAGCCATTTTAAAAAAAGCCATTGCCAGTTGCCTGCTTTAAGCGCAGGCTCTCGCAGACCGACACCCTATGCGCCGCTACCGCTTCATCGAGGCGCAGCGGAGCCAGTATCCGGTGCGCCTGCTCTGCCAGGTAGTAGCCGTGCCAGCCAGCGGCTACTACGCTTGGCACCACGCGCAACAGCAGGCCGTAACGCAGCCGGAGCCGGCCTGGGAAACGGCGCTGGTAAAGGTCTTCGGGGCGCACAAGCGCTGTTATGGTACGCGCCGCCTCCAGGTAGTACTGCGCAAAAAGGGGCACCGGGTTGGCCACCAGCGTCTGCGAGCGACCATGCGCCGCCGGGGTCTGCGCGCGCTGCAGCCCAAGGCCTTTACCCCGCGCACCACGGATTCGACCCACGGGCTGCGCTGCGCCCTGAATCGGCTGCTCGGCCAGCCCAAACCCGGCCAGTCCAGGCCAACCGGGTCTGGGTCAGCCGTGGCATCATATATCTGCCCCTGGCTAACGGCGATTGGACTTATCTGTGCGCTTTTCAAGACATGGCCAGCAAGCAGGTCGTGGGCTGGCAGGTTGGGGCAAAGATGCCCCAGCAACTGGTGACCAGCGCCTTGCAGCGCGCCTTTTGGTCCCAGCTGCCCGCGCTGGGCCTGCTCGTGCACTCCGACCGCGGCGGGCAGTACTGCGGCAAGGCCTATCGGCAACTGCTGCACGACCACCAGGCGCTACGCTCGCAGAGCAGCCGCGGCGACTGCGACGATAATGCCTAGGCCGAAAGTCTCTGGTCGCGCCTCAAAACCGAAGTACTCGAAGTCCGCGAGCGGCCTGTTTTTGCTGACCTAGCCGATGCCCAGCGCAGCGTCGCCGACTATTTCGACTACTACAATTACGAACAGCTGCACTCCAGCCCCGACTACCAGACACCGTATCAAATTCATTAACAGCTCCTTCCGCTTAACGCCCTAAACTGTCCAGCGTAACTAGACCACCTCAACCCTAATTAGGCCACGACCTGAGCTACGCTGCACTTCTCAACGAAATACATGGCTGCCTCACCTTTGCCCTTCGCCTGGACGTAGCCTCTGTATTCAAACGAAAAGCAGTCTTCGTCTTTGATGATCTGGTACAGCGTCTCGCTGATATTTACTTTCCCGACCATGCCGCTGCTCTCCATCCGGCTGGCCGTATTGACCGTGTCCCCCCATACGTCGTATTGGAACTTCCTCACCCCGACGATCCCGGCAACGATCGGCCCAATGTGGATGCCCAGTCTCATTTCAAAGGCGGGGCGATTTGTCCGGTGGCCCTCGATGGCCCTATTCCTGATGAACGCCTGCATCTCAAGTCCTGCCAACACGATGTTTCTGGTTGAGTCCTTGTCCGCCTTAGGTATGCCCCCTGCCGCCATATAGGCGTCACCTATGGTTTTTATCTTCTCGATCTGGTATTTCTCTGTAATCAGGTCGAATGCTTTGAAGCATATATTTAGCTCCTCAACCAAGCTCTGGGGAGTCATCTTCTCGGCGGTCTGAGTGAATGACTTGAAGTCGGTGAACAGGATCGACACCAGATCATAATCCCGGGCACTCACCTTGCCCTTCTCCTTGAGTTCCTCCGCAATTTCTTCCGGAAGGATGTTTAATAGTAATGTATCAGACCGGTCCTTCTCGGTTTGTAATGCCGACTTTGACTTCCTGGTATAGGTGAGCCGATTCCACAAGCCCGCCGCAATCAGGAGCACAAAGCAGAGCGAGATGACGATGATGTTTCGGTTCTTCTCTCTGCGCCGTACCTCCTCTTTGTGCTTGAGCTGAACGACGTATTCTTTCTTGACGTAGGCAATGCTATCGACCAACTGCTGCTGCTGGAACTCCATGCCCATCATCTTATTGGATGTTTCCGCTAAGTTCAAGCTGTCCGCGTACGCATTGGCTTGCTCATAATAGCGCAGTGCCTGCTGATGGTTACCTAAGGACTTATGGGCCCGATACAGGCAATCACACCCCCCCTTCTTTTGGGACATAGACCCCAGTTTTTCGGCCAATCTCAACCCCTCCTGGCAGTTCACTAGTGAACTCCTGTTCTTTCCCAACATGTGCATAATGCCGCCAATGGCAATCTGCGATACACTTTGGTACTGCAATATGCCTACTTCGTTTGAATAGGCCAAGCAACGAGTGTAGTATGACAATGCTCGGTTGTAGTCTGACTTACCATAGAACAAGTCACCTAAACTAGCGAGTGCTCTGATTTGCAATTGCTTATCCTTCTCCTCATCTGCAATTTGTAATGCTTTGGTAAGGTTCTCGAAAGCACGATCGTACCTTCCTTCTTTGGCATACACATTCCCTATTGGTATTAGGGTTTCGCAAATATTTTTCTGATCGTTCAACTTTCTATGAAGAGCATAAGATTTGCGAAAGTATTCCATCGCATTCTTGTAGTCCTTACCCTCCATGTAAATCAGCCCTATGTTTCGAATAGCTACACCCAGATTTTCCTTCTCTCCAACTTCCTCAAACATAACAATAGCTTGCTTGTAATAATCTAATGCTTTGAGATAGTTTCCAGAGGTATTATACACACTGCCTATGTTATTTAGAAGTGATGCCACTCCTTTTTTATGGCTAGCTTTTTTGTATGATTCAATGCTCTTCTTTGAGAAGAGTATTGTTTTGGAATAGTCGCCCTGAAAATAATTTATCACTGCAATGTAGTTGAAGCAGTCTCCTATTTTTTTGTGATTATTAGTGAGGCCATATAGTTTAATGCTCTTTTGGAAAAGCGATAACGACTGCTCGTATCGTTGAGAATTTACATATTTTTCGCCAAGACTAAAAAGACTATCGGCTGCGGTTTGGCTATTAGAGGAATTCGCCACTGTGTTGACTTGTGTGGAGTCCGATTGCGCATATAGCAATTCTCCTGGTCCTTTTACCATAACCAGGAGAATTAGTGCTATATATATTCGAAATATTCTCATGGCTGTTGCACAAGCAGGGTGCGGTCGAGGGAAGCAGGGGCCATTCCGTGGCCGAAGAGGTAGAGTACTTGGTTGACTTTGTCTAGTCGAGGCGTGGGTTTACCCTGCTTGTGCAACAGTTCACGCCGCTGCTTGACAAATAAGGCAAGGGAGGACAGCATGGCAGCGCCCGAGCGGGTGTACAAATGGGCGGTGCAACAGATTTTATCCCCGATCGGGGACGAATATAACCAGCGTTGAGACAGAACGTAATTGCTCTTGTTTTCACTAATCATGCACCACGTGATTGCCTCAAAGCTAAAAGTATATGCCTGGCTCATCGCCGTCGTGTTCGCCTTGGGATTGGTGGACACGTTTTTCAACGAGGACGAGGAAGTCGAGCGGGAGTACACCGTGATAAAAGCCTTCGTCCGCAACAACGACACCTTAACGGCCAAATATGGCCCGCCGCGCAGCTTTTCAAGCGCGTCCCATGACCAACGCATGGATTCCGCGTCGTATAGTTTCGCCGTGGATTACGCCAAGAAGCGGGTTCATTTCAAGTGTCGCATTTTCCGGCCTGGAAAACACCCCCTACAAATCCGCTCCCTGTCCGAATTCAAATCCAATTGGGAGGTGATAAAGGAAAAATTCTTTTCAAAAGAACAGCTTTCCCAGAGCGCAGAACCGGCCACAGGGGTGCGGATGGGTGCCCGGCAGACCAAGTAACCAAGTTCACGAAAAAGGTCCAAACGACAAAAGGCGCCTTAGATTGTGTAATAGCAAATGCAGCGAGGTTTCCATGGGGCCTTAGCTGCCGCTCGCCAACCCCCTCGCGCCATTCTCCGTTTGCCCAGCGCCCGCCCGTTGTTCTGACTTTCCTCGCTGCTCCCTACCCCATGCGCCGCCAGCCTTTCACCCTGCATTTCACCCCCGCGCTCAGTTTCAACGCCGCGAAGAAACACGTGCGCGATGGCCTCTCCTCCGTGCTGCTCACCGACGACAACCTGTGGGTGAGCTGCGACGAACGCACTAGCCTGGAGCGGTTGCGGCGCACGGGCCCGCACACGTTCGGCGAGCATTGCTCTTACCAACTGGCCGATTTGCTGGACTTGCCCAGCGGCGAAGACGCCGAAATTGATATCGAAGGCATGGCCACCGACGGCCATTACCTCTGGCTGGTCGGCTCGCACAGCCTCAACCGGAAAAAACCCGAAAAAGAAGGGGCCGACACCGCCGAGCAGCTTGCGCGCCTGGCCAAGGTGAAAGCAGCGCCCAACCGCAACCTGCTGGCCCGCATCCCGCTGCTGCGCAACCCCGCCACCGGCAATTTTGAGCTGCATAAAAAAGCCCCGCACCCCACCGACCCCACCCAGACGCTACACGCCGCCCAGCTGCGCGGCACCGATGAAAGCAACGAACTGCTCGACGCCCTGGCCCACGACCCACACCTGAAGCCGTTTCTATCCATCCCCGGCAAAGACAACGGGTTCGACATCGAAGGCCTGTCGGTATCGTCGGGCAGCCACGTGTTTGTGGGCCTGCGCGGGCCCGTGCTCCGCGGTTGGGCCGTGGTGCTGGAGCTGCGCGTGGAAGAAGACAAGCCCGGTCGCCTGCGCCTGCACGCCGTGCCCGGCGCGGCCGAAAAGCAGTACCGCAAGCACTTTTTGGACTTGGGCGGCATGGGCGTGCGCGAACTGCGCCTGTGCGGGGCCGACCTGTTGGTGCTGGCCGGCCCCACCATGGACCTCGACGGCACCATTGCCGTGTACCGCTGGCCCAACGCCACGCGGCAAGCGGCCGACAGCCTGAGTGACGCCAAACGAGTGCGCCGCCTTTTCGACGTGCCCCACGGCCATGGCCCCACCGCCGGCCAGGACAAGGCCGAAGGCATGGCCTTGCTCGACGACCAGCACCTGCTCGTGGTCTTCGACAGCCCTGCCGATGCGCGCAAGCCCGGCCCCCATCAAGTGGTTATCGACCGCTACCCACTGGCCGAAGCGCCCGCCGCCGCTGAAAAGGATCGGCCCGTGAAAAGCCCACCGAGGAGCAAGTAAATAGATGGTCCGAGGGTGAACGCACGTTGTTCAAACAAACGAGCGTTCATTTACCGTTAGTCGCCGTGGGAGATGCCTATGACCGTGCTGTCAGGGCCCACGGCCAAGTAGATGGCGTCCGAGGCGAAAGGCGGCGGCGTGTAGACGTAAATGGTGCGTCCGTCGCCGGGGTTCGACGAGGACGTGGTCCGTTCGGCCGGCCCCATGATGGCCCGGGCCTGACTCGAGCGCATGCCGGGCCGCACTCGGTGCGCATTGCGCGCGTTGCGTCCGCCCGAAATCGCCTCCGGACTCCACCACGCGATGTACCCGTACGCCAGAAGCACGAGGACCAAAAACCCGAGCAGTACGCTTGCAACGGGGCGCAAAACAGTAAAGAAAGAGGTCATGTACCCTTGTGCGGCGTGGCGCTTCATTGATGTCGAAGTATCAAGGTGTAGACTACTGTTCACGAAAACGGTCTCAATAATAGCCACTACAGCAGATTACTCAGCTTGTCAGCTGTAGACCTCATTTCCACCTTTCGGAGGTTGTCCAGAATCTGATGGGCGGTGCGGGGCGGGTTTTTCAGTCGGGCAACCAGCAGCAGAAAGGCTTCCACCGCTTTTTTGGGGTTCAGGTCGATCAGATTAGCCACGAAAGCATCCGGGTGCTGGGCTTCCACGTCGTACGGGCGGAGAGCCGCGGCCGGGAAATCCTTCAAGTTAGCTGTGACAATCACGTCGGCCTGGCACCGAATGGCGGCGGCCAACAAATGCCGGTCGTCCGCGTCGGGCAACGTGAGGCCTTCGATAAGGGGCTCAAAGTGTACCACTTCCGCGTCGGGAAAGGCCGCGCACATGGCGGCCTTGGTCCTCTCCAGTTGGTCGGCGCGCAGGTCGGGTCGGTTGAGCAGCAGGTTCCGAATCCATTCGGCGTGTATGGTCGACGTCCACTTTGGCGTGTAGAGGTGCGCCGCGGCCAAGTGCAGCAACAAGTCCCGGATCGGCGCGGGATAGAGTACACAGGCGTCCAAGACGGCAACGAACCGGGCCGAATGAATCATTCGTAGCCCAGGTTAAGCTCTTGGGCTTGTTGGGCCAGGAAGTGCAGGTGCTGGGCCTGTTGGTCCGCTTGGCGGGCTTCATAGGCGAGCAAGTCGGCCAGTTGAATCCGGCGGTGGCTCCCCACTTTTTTAAACGGCAGGGCGCCGTGTTCCACGAGCTTGACCAAGTGGGGGCGGGAGACGTTGAGCATGTCGGCCGCTTGCTGGGTGCTGAGTTCCGAATCGGAGGGAATCAACGACAAGGCCTTGCCCTGGGCCATGCTGGAGAGGATAAACTCCAGCAATTCCAACGCCTTGCGGGGGATGGCAATGGCTACCTCACTTTCCTGCAGCCGAATGGTGACTGCTTGCGACCGCCTTTTCTTGATGGCTTGGGCAAAATGCGCGAGCGAGGCTCCCGCCACTTTTTGGTCCCGTAGGGATGGTCTCTCGAGAATAGCTTCCATAACAGTTCGATTAGCGTTCATAAAGCTAAACGAAATAAACGAAACAAAGATTTCCCAAACTGGTCAATTAGTAAATGAGACATCTATGAAAAGGGCGGAAGGTAAACGAGGCCTGTTCAGGCAAAGGAGCCTTTCACCTCCACGAGTAAGATGTAAACCCGAGTTGGAGGCCGAGAAACGGTCGCTCTTTGCCAGTTGAGCACTCGATTAATTTTTCGCCGGTGGTAAACAAACCCCACGCAGCGGGGCCCCAGTACCGCGTGTAGGCGAAGTACAAGCGCGTGCCGTCGGGCGTCCAGTGCAGGCCTTGCAGCCGCTCACGCGGGGAACTGCGGTAGACGGTGCGGTCCAGACCCGTGGTCAGGTCGAGCACCCGCACGGCGTGGTCTTTTTCGTAGGCCACGCCGTAGGCAACCGGGGAGGCCACGGCCCCGCGCCCGCCCGGCACCAGCAGCCGGCGCTGGCCTTTGGCCACGTCGTACAGGTACACCCCGGCCGGGGCCCCCTGGAAACGTGTCGTCGGCCTCCCCACTATTTGGACTTGGGTGCTGTACTCGAGGCTATACACAAACCGGTACCCGCGGCACAGCCACGGGGACTCATTTAATTCTAGGTTGGGCAGTTGTCCAAACCCACTTAGGCGCACCGTTTTGTCGGGGCAGTGCCGGTCCAAGACGGTCAGCGCCACCACAGGCATGAGGGCGGCCAAGGGGTCATCGTTGTGGAGGGACTTGCTGAAAATCAACCAATATCGGTCGTCGCGGGATGGGGAAGCAGGCCATGCCTGTTCGCCGACGGGCGCCTCGTACCCGCGTTCGAGCAATTGCCCTGCCGAGGAGAAGCGGGCCACGCGGTAGCGGTCGGCGGCGGGGGTGGGCCCGAGGTGCCGTTCCATGCCCAGCAAGGCCGGTTCCGTGTTCAGCCACTTGAAGCCGCTGTACTCGGCCTCCTGGCCGCGGCCCAGCGCGACCGCCGTTTGGGTGCGGGACCCGGGGACATACACCCACGCGTGCGGGTCGGTGCCGAGGCCGGTCCAGCGTAGGATGTGGCCAGGCAAGGGCGCGGGGGCGGGCCCGGTGCAGGCGCTCAGCAACACCCCAACCAAGAGCGGCGCGGTTCCGGCCGGCAGCGGGGCCCGACTAAAGCGAGAGGAGCAAGTGAGAGGGTAACGAGGGGCATGCACAACTCAAGGTAGCACCCGTTCAGCAAAACGGTGCTTCAAGCAAATAAGCCATAAAATTGTCTTTTCGTTATAACAGGGTCAACTTCCCTCCACACCTCTCTACCGGACCCGATGATCACCGTTTATATCCGCTACATCCTGGACCCCACCAAACTGCCCGAGTTTGAACAGTACGGCCGGCAATGGCTGCCCCTAGTGGCGAAGTATGGCGGGCAGCATCACGGCTACTTTTTGCCTGGCGAAGGGGCCAATAATGTGGCCCTGGCCCTTTTTACGTTTGAGAGCCTGGCGGCGTACGAGGACTACCGGCTGCGCTCGCAGCAGGATCCGGCCTGTCAGGCGGCGTTCCGCTACGCCGACGACACCCGCTGTATTCTGAGCTATGAGCGCAGCTTTTTTCGACCGGTGTTCCCGGCAGCGGTTCCCGCGTCTTGGGGCGAGCAGTAAGCCACTACTTCCCAGGCCGCTTAAGCTAGCCAGCGGGCACCTACGAAAGCAGTCCGTTCACTGTAAGGAGCAATTAATTGCACGTAATGGTGGGTTTAATCTTTTCATTAAACCAAGCCAAGACTTTCTGTTGTCGCTGCTCGTCTAGCCCGTGATTAAAGTCCTGCCATTGGCTGTCCGGACGGGGTTCTTTTACGCTGACTAATAGTACCGCCGCTTCTTTATCATACCCCGGGCTAACGACGGTGAATAAAATGCAATTGTTTTCCTTAGAGTAGAAATAAAAGCTATAGTACGGGGACGGTGGTTCACTGGGACCATCGGGAAAAGAATACGGATGGTCGTATAGCCCACTCGCTTTTAAACGGGTTAATCGACTGATAATGGTATCGCGCCGACACGCTGAATTCACGTCTTCCGCGTACCCATAGGACCCGGCAAAACCGCCGCAGGAACTAAGAGCGCACCCCAGCAAAAGCATTATCCAAGCGATTGTTTTCATCCTAGGCGAGTATGAAATGGGCTACGGGTGCCTAAAACTAACCATACCAGCCAACAAACGCCCGGTTCACGAAAACGGTCTGACTAGTAAAAGGCAAACAACGGCGTGGGCCACCCCCTGATCGGTGGGTTACATCAAATAAAACGCCTCGGCGGGCAGCGGCGCGGGCACGGTTTCTTCGCCGAGTAGTTGCCGCAGGTTGATTTCAATGGTTCGGGCGATGGCCGTGACGGGCGTGTCGGTGGGCAGGTTGCTGAACGGGTCTTGCATGTAGCGGGCGGTGCGCTCAACCAAGAAGAACGTGACGGCGAACATGAGCAGAATGGGCAGTTCCACCAGGCCATTGATCTCGACCAGGCTCAGCGACAACGTGCCCAAAAACAGGTAGATCAGAAAATGCACCAGCCGCCGGTAGTTGGTGGGAAACACCGTGCTTTTGATGCGTTCGGCCCGCCCCATCGCGTCGCACAGGCGCACCAGGGTGGCGTCGAGCTGCACCTGCTGGAAGGGATTGAGGGCCCCGTGCTCGTACCAGCCCTGAATTTGTTCGGTGTGCAGCGCCAAAAGCGCCAACGACTTATTGGCGTGGCGCCCCGCGTAGGCCAGCTCGTGCGCCGGTAGGTAGCGGGCCAGCGTGGCCTGCGGGTCCTGGTCCCGCAGGGCCTCACCCAGGCCGTAGCACCACGCCATCTGCCGGTAGGCCAGGGCGCGCAACGCCCCCGGCGCTGCGTGCTCCTTGTTCACAAAGCTGCGCACCTGCAGCACCAGCGAGCGTGAATCGTTGACGATGGCGCCCCACACCTTGCGCGCCTCCCACCACCGGTCGTACGACTGGCTGAGGGTGAAGGCCAGCAGCAGCGAAATCGCACTGCCCAGAATGGCCGGCAACGTGAGCGGAATGGGGGGCAAGTACTGCCCCACGAACACCTTGAGCACCTGAAAGACCAACGAGATGAGCAGCAACACCGCCACATCGGGCAGAATTTGTCTTAGAATAAAGCGAGCGGGCAGCTTTGCGTCAAGCAGCATAGGCAGGGCGAAGAACGGTAAATCCTTCGTGTACGTGCCCGAATGGGCAGTAGCCAAAACGCGCGTTTAGCCCTACGCAGTAACAGCTGCCCGGACGGACCGGACATAGCGGGCGACCAGCTTAGGAACAGCAACCGGTGCCAAGGCTACCGGAGGCCGTAGCGGCGCGGGCGCGGGCACCCGCACTTCGGCCGGCCGGCGGACGAGGACACGATGGCTGAAGCTGCCCACACGGTAGTTAAAGGGCGAGCAGGCAGTGGGAGTCATATAAAAAGCGGGGTCTCCGGCGTGACTGGGGAGGAAGAAGCGGGGCGCACGGCGACAGCCAGCCGTTGTGCGCACCAATTCCAAAGACGATTCATAGCTTAGATGGTGCAAGGGTGAAAAAAGGACTCTGCAAAGGTCCGGGCGGCCTGTTGGCTCATTATTGCGGCCATATCAACATTACATTACCTTATGGCGGCGTAAGTCCGGCGCCAATTGGTGAGGAACGATACATTCGGTTGCCGGCGGCGGCCAGGCTTTATTAGTCCCCCTTCGGGTATAGATACAGGGTTGCTGTGGTGACTTGTACCTGAACGGGTATAAGTAGCACCTCATGGATTCCTACCGTGAGCGTATTAGCGACGGCTATGGCACGGCGGATGAAGTAAGCTAAGCGGATCTTATGTAAGGGCTTACCCGACCTTTTCCCGGCCATCTCCGACAGGCATCCCGGGGGGCTCCCACCCCCGGGATGCCTGTCGGCTAGTAATTATTTTTGTGCGGGGCAACTGCGTAGGCGGCCAGGCAGGCATCGGCGGCCAGGGCGATGAACTGCTGGCGCTGGCCGCACTCCTGCTCGAGCCACAGCTCGCAGTAAAAACTACCCAGGCGGTAGAGTTCGATGCTGTAGTTCTGGTGCCAGCGCTGGTTGAGGTAGGTGGCGTAGTGGTTGAAGTACAACTGCTGCCGGTCGTAGGGGAGCTGCTGGAACTGGGCAGGGGTAGCAACCATCATTGGAAAAGCTAATTAAGACAGCCAAGTATAGCCGTTGCCGGCCATATTATCACCGCGTCCGGCGGGCCGGCGGGCTGGTGACCGGGGCGGCGGCTACCCTACTTAAACAGCTACAAAGGCTACCCGCTACCGGGTGGCCTTTGTAGCTGTTTAACTTGACTGGCGGCTTGGGTTAGCGAGTGAGCACCAGGCGGGTTTGCAGCGGGGCAGTGCCGGGGCCGCTCACGCGCAGCAGGTAGACGCCGGCGGGCAGGGAGCCCGGCAGCGTTAGGGGCAGCTGCTCGGTCGTAGTGGCCGGATGCGGGGGCTGGTTGTGGTGGACCCGGCCCACGGCGTCGAGCACTTGCAGCTGAAGGGTCTGGCCGGCGCGGCCGGTGAGCGTGAGGGGTTGCCCGGCGCCGGCCGGGTTGGACGCCACGGTGAGGGCGGCGGCCCGCTCGTCAGCGTTCGGGGCAGTCAGGGTGATGGTGTATACCTGCGCGCGAAATTGGCTGGATACCTCCCGTAGACCAAGCAAGGTTATACGTTCCCTTCACGCCCGGCAGCCCACCTCCGACAGCTTCTCTAAGCAGATTCCATTAAGCACCACAATAGCAAGCAAGTGTCGATAAAATTCGCAACCTTCAGGGCAAGCATTGCGAATACCTTATGCTTGCTAACCGCGCCTAGTGACTTGGCTTTGTGTGGGTTATTTCGACTGCCATGGCCATTGCCCTCCAGTTCTTATTCAAAACTGTTTTACCCCAAATTTTTATGGGCAAAGACAAAAAGAAGCGCTCTAAGAAAGATCTGGCATCAGAAAACATTCTTGATACTGCGGCCCTGACGCTAAAGAAGTTTCGTAAAGTGACCAAGCTGATTGCCAAGCTAAGCACGGGGCAGAAGCTGGTGGGTGGCGTAGCGCTGATGGCCGCTGGCCTCACCTACTTGGCCACCCGCGAAACGGAAGTGGACGAACCCACTGCCAACCACCATCGCCACGAACACCATCACCACGGCCACCTGAAGGAATCAGCCACCGGGCCGAACTTCTCCACCGAGGAACTAGTCGCAACCCGACACCACCCCACTTCCGCCGCGACTCGCGAACCCCGCAAAAACCTGAAAGCTTAGTAGCATTTCACCGCTGCCGGTCGGCGCATCAGCATCTACAGTGTGTTAATCTCTTCCCTTCAACCCGAATGTCATGAAAAAGGCCAAGAAGATCAAGAAGACCAAAGCTGGCAAGAATACCCTGCTGGGCGGCGCTGCCAAGTCCCTTAAAAAGCTGGGCAAAGGTATAGGTAGCATGAGTACCACCAAAAAGGTAGTCGGCGGTGCCACGCTGGTAGCCCTGGGGTTGGGGTATTTGTCCAAGCGCCATGACCATTCGGTGACTAGTGCTGCTGCGAGCAAGGCCGAGGACAGCCTGGCCGAGTTGGACGGCAATGTTTAGAGGGCTGTTGTAAAGCAACCAGGGACAAACCTGCGAGTCGGAATTTCCCCCTAGTGGTTTAAGCAGAACATCGAACCAGGTGAGGGCCGTGTACTTCGAAGGACGAGACGCACGATGCGGCCTAGCGGGCACGGCGCCGACCCAATCCCCGCGCCGACCAGCGAAACCTGGCCAGCGCCGGCCGGTCTGAAACCGGGGTGTCGGTCGGCAATTTACTTTAAGGTGAGCCCCGCCCGGCGGCGGGCCGTGCTGCCCCGCCAGCCCTGCTTCAAGCTATCTGCTTCGACGACGCCCCACACGCCCGCCCGCGAGGGGCGCACCGGCCTCTACTTCTGGGTGGGAGTGGCCGGCACCGTGCAGGCCGGCGTCCCGGCGCTTACCCGGAGCGGTTACCATTGTGTTACAATCACCTGAACGCCTTTCAGGTAGTGAGCAGGAGCCGTACTTTTGAAATGAAAAGCTACTTAAGCCCCGCATTGGTCTGGATGAGCCAGATCGGTGCGGGCACTAGCGTTTCGCCAGGGAGAGTAGCGGCATCAACCTTTCGGTAGTGGTGGCTGAGTTTTCCGCGGGCTTTGTCGAGCAGCGATAATTGTTAGTTAACGGTGGTTTGCCGGGCTTTCCGCTGGCCACACAGTAGTGCCCCTGCTTGTCCTGTTCTACCCCCCAAGGCCTTACGTGCTGCCGGCAGAGAGGTGCACCAGCCGTTACGCGAGTATACTTTGTAGCGGCTAGCGGCTTGGCAGTGATGCCTGCTCCTGCTCGCGCGCTGCTTCATATACTTGTGTAAAGACATGTTGAGCTAAAGACATGTTGAGCGGTGGTTACTGCCAAAGCCAGGGCATAATCTCGGCCAGCGGCAGCTGCCCCGCGACGTAGCGGGCCACCAGAATCTGGCCGGCAGCACTGGGCGGAGGCATGCCGCTCAACTGCAAGGCCCGGTTGACGCTTAGTAGTCGCCGGGTAGTGGAAGCTGGCGAGGGGGGCAGCGCCAATGGCGGGCTGCCCAGTGGGCATTTATCGAAAAGGATATGAGGCATGTGGAAGCCGGTGTGGGTTGCGCTGGCAAAGCTCGCTCGGCCAGGTGACGCGAATGTGCCCCAGCCGTCATGCTTTTGTTATCCCGCGCCAGAAAAGCGGGGCGGCGGCCGCCACCAAGCCAGCGGGAGTGGTTAAGGTGCCGGATCTGGTAGCCCGTCCCAAAAGCCAGCCACCGTATAACAACCTGCCCGGGCTTGCCCGTTGCCGGCCCGGACAGGCAGAAAAGAGATCTAACCATAACGTGCCCGTAATACCTGATTCACAGCAGAACCGGACCTTTGGGGTGAATCAACGGACTGATGTAATGCATGCTCCTACCCCGATTCCACTCCTAGGCCGCCTGGTAAGCTGGTTAGGTTATCTGCTGTTCCAATCGGCGCTGGTAGTTCTCTACGGCCTGCATCAGATTCGGGCGTTTCGCTCGCCGTTTCGGGCCAACGAATTGCCCCGCGCCGCTGTACAACCTCATTTTTGGGCCCGCCCGGTTATCGGATGAGCAAACCCACACCGCGTCGTCAGCTCGAAGTAGTCGTCATTTCCGACGTGCACCTGGGTACCTACGGCTGCCACGCCGGGGAGCTGCTGCGCTATCTGCGCAGCATCCGGCCCAAGGTAGTGGTGCTCAACGGGGACATTGTCGACATCTGGCAGTTCAGCAAAAACTACTGGCCTGCTGCCCACATGCGCGTGGTGCGCCACCTGGTGGGCCTGCTGGCCAAAGGTACCCGCATCCACTACATTACCGGCAACCACGATGAGCTGTTGCGCCGCTTTGCCGGCACCCGGCTCGGGGGCCTGTCTATTGCCAACAAGATGGTGCTGGACTTGCCCGCTGGCAAAACCTGGCTTTTTCATGGCGATGTGTTTGACGTGACCATGCGCCACGCCCGCTGGCTGGCCCGGCTGGGCGCGCACGGCTACGACGCGCTGATTTTACTGAACCGCGTGGTCAACTTTGTGCTCAACAAGCTGGGGCGTCCGCGCGTGGCGTTATCTAAGGCGGTGAAAGACCGCGTGAAAGGGGCCGTGAGCCTGGTGGGCAATTTTGAACAGACGGCGGCCACCATTGCCGCCGACGCGGGTTACCGTTACGTAGCCTGTGGCCACATTCACCAGCCCGCTATAAAGCCCGTGCAAACCAAGCGCGGCGAGGTGGTGTACCTCAATTCCGGCGACTGGGTAGAGAACCTGACGGCGCTGGAGTACAGCACTGCTACCGGCTGGCAGCTCTATCAGTACGCCGCCGACCCCAGTATGCAGTTGCCGGCCCTACCCGACCCCGACGACCTCGATACGGCCGATATTTTGCTCTCCAGCCTACTGGCTGAATTCAATATGGCTCCGTAAGGAGTCCCCTTCGCCAGCTGCCCCGAATCCAAACCGGGCTGCTGACTCCTAACCCGCCGCTATGCCCCGTATTCTTTACGCTATCCAGGGAACCGGCAATGGTCACCTGAGCCGGGCCCTGGATATCGTGCCGCTGCTACAAGAACGAACCCGCC
The DNA here is from genome assembly GCF_013377885.1 of Hymenobacter lapidiphilus. Lineage (GTDB taxonomy): Bacteria > Bacteroidota > Bacteroidia > Cytophagales > Hymenobacteraceae > Hymenobacter > Hymenobacter lapidiphilus. The sequence goes on along the minus strand of NZ_JABKAU010000039.1, from coordinate 8,549 downwards.
ACCTCGAAGTGCTGGTAAGCGGTCCGGCCGCCGATATTCCCCTTCCCTTCCCGGTGCAGTACCGGTGCCAGGGCATGGGGTTTATTTTTGGCAAAAAAGGCGGCATCAACTTCGCCAAAACCTTCTGGCAGCTGAATTCGGCGGCCTTTGTGCGCGAGGTACGGGCCCTGCCCTTGGATGCGTACGATTTAATTATCAGCGACTTTGAGCCAGTGTCCGCGTGGGCCTGTCGGCTGCAGCACCGGCCCTGCGTAGCCCTGAGCCATCAGAGTGCCGTGCTGCATGCGGCCGCGCCCCGGCCCAATTTACCCGATCCGGTAGGCCGGGCCGTCCTCCGGCATTACGCGCCCACCACGGCTCACTACGGTTTTCACTTCGCGGCGTACGCGCCCGGAATTCATACGCCCGTTATTCGCCGGCAGGTGCGGGAGCTGTTACCCGAGCAGCGGGACCATTACACGGTGTACTTGCCCGCTTTCGAAGAGAAATTACTGGTGAACCGGTTGCGCTACCTCAGCCGCACCGTTCGCTGGGAGGTCTTCTCCAAGCACAGCGTCCGCGAGGCCGAATATGGCAACGTGCGGGTGCGGCCCGTGAGCGGGGCGGCCTTCACCAACAGCTTAGCGCGCAGCGCGGGCGTGCTCTGCGGCGCGGGTTTCGAAACACCTGCCGAGGCCTTATACTTAGGTAAGAAGCTGCTGGTGATACCCATGAAAAATCAGTACGAGCAGGCGTGCAATGCGGCTGCGCTGGCAAAAATGGGCGTACCGGTAGCCAAAAGCCTGAAAAATAGGCACCTTGATACGCTTGACCACTGGCTGCGTGAGGGCCGGGCAGTACCGGTGCACTACCCCGACGAGACCGGGCAGATTCTGGACACCTTGCTGCGGAAGCACGCGGTGACGCCTGCCCCGACCATTTCCGTTTAGCGGACAGAAGAGGCGCGGAAGAGCGTTATGGTTTGCGGAATCGAAGCCATTATAGCGCAACGACACTTCTAACCAGCCGGCACCACTACTACCAGCCAAGCATTGGCATCACGTAACATAAGGAGGCTTGAGAAGTGGTAAACTACTTGTTTTCGCTTGCTGCTTACACGACTTAGTGCCGGGCCAGCAGTTGTCATACAGCTGCCGGCCCGGCGACCCCATTACTGCTTTCATGACCGATCTGCCCGCTGCTTTCTTTCCCCCGACCACCCCTGCACTCTACTCCCGCGCCGATTTTGGGCCTGACTTTCGCTGGGGCGTGTCGACAGCGGCCTACCAAACAGAGGGCAGCTGGGATGCCGAGGGCAAGGGTCCTAGCATCTGGGATGCGTTTGTCCGCGGCCGGCGGGCGATTAAAGGCCGTGCAACGGCCGACGTAGCCAGTGACTTTTATCGGCGCTGGCCCACTGATTTGGACCTCATGCAGCAGTTGGGTATTACCAACTTCCGGTTCTCGACGGCCTGGGCGCGGGTGTTACCAACGGGTACGGGCCCGGTAAACGCCAAGGGGCTGGATTTCTACGACCGGCTAGTGGACGGATGCCTGGCCCGCGGCATCTCGCCGTGGCTTACCGTGTATCACTGGGACTTGCCCCTGGCTTTGCAGCAGCAGGGGGGCTGGACCAACCGCGCCGTAGTGGGTTGGCTGGCCGATTACGCGCAGCTGCTGGCTCGCCGCCTCGGCGACCGGGTGCAGCACTGGCTGGTGCTCAATGAGCCCATGGTATTTACGGGGGCGGGGCATTTGCTGGGCCTCCATGCGCCGGGCCGCCGCAGTTTGGGCGCTTTCCTGGCCGCTACGCACCACGCCACGCTGGCTCAGGCCGAAGGCGGCCGGGCGCTGCGGGCCGTCTTACCCGCCTCGGCCCAAATTGGTACTACCTTCTCGTGCTCCTACCTCACGCCCTGGCGGGCAGGGCTGCCCCGCGATGAGCGGGCCACCCGCCGCGCCGATGCCCTTCTCAACCGGCTGTTTGTGGAGCCGACCCTGGGGCTGGGCTACCCCACTGCCGAGGCCCCGGTGCTTAACCGCTTAGAGCGTTACCTGCAGCCCGGCGACGAAGCGCGGTTGCCCTTTGCATTTGACTTTTGGGGAGTTCAGAATTATACCCGGGAGGTCGTGCGCCACGCCCCTTACGTGCCGCTGCTGTGGGCCAACCTGGTGGGGGCGGCCCGGCGCGGCGTACCCTACACGCAAATGGGATGGGAGGTATTTCCCGAAAGCCTGTACCACATGCTCCGGCAGTTCAGTGCCTATGCGAACGCGCCGCGTCTGTTGGTTACCGAAAATGGCGCGGCCTTCCCCGATATAGTGTCTGCCGCCGGCCAGGTGCACGATGTGGCCCGGCAAGCCTACCTGCAAGCCTGTATCGGACAGGTGTTGCGGGCTCAGCGGGAAGGCATAGCCGTGGAGGGCTACTTCGCCTGGTCCTTTACCGACAACTTCGAGTGGGCCGAGGGCTATGCGCCGCGCTTTGGACTGGTGCACATCGACTATGCGACCCAGCAGCGGACCGTGAAGGACTCCGGCTGGTGGTACCAGCAACTGCTGGCCGGCGAAGTACTAACGACTATTCCATCCTTAGGCGACACTACGAAACGAGCTACTTGCTGCTGATTATCAGTAACTGATGCGCCGCACCAGCGGCACCCTTCGATTAGCAACCGTATTTCCTGCAACCGTTTCGGGGCTTTGCTAAAGCCAAAGCGCCGTAACCTGGTTTGCTTCCGAGACCGAGCGAGCAAAAGCATAACGGCCACCCCTGCAGGGATGGCCGTTATGCTTTCGGGTAGGGACCAGGGCTAGCGAGTGAGTACCAGGCGAGTTTGCAGTGGGGCAGTGCCGGGGCCGCTCACGCGCAGCAGATAGACGCCGGCGTGGGGGCCAAAGACGAAAGCGGGCGATTCGCTCAGCACGTCGTCCGACCAAATCAGGGGCAGAATCTGCATGCGCTCGAACCCAGGTAATACTCTCATTAGGTTTGGAGTCACAGCATGCACCTTGAGCTCAACTGGTTTGGCGGGGTTGTCATCGTTGCAGGCTGCCAAAACGAGTATCAGAAAGAGCGTGGCGGGGCGGGCGGCTTGCAGGAGGGCAGCTATTTCCATAAAGAGGGCAAGTGGTGCCAAGACGGCGGTTGAACTACTGGCACAAAAGTATTTGAGCAGTATTAACCCACTATGAACCAATCATTAGCAATTAGTTGTCCTACCGCGCCTTACAGTTTACAGGTTGAGGTAGGGCCACGGCGGGCAGGTCCCAGCCCCTGCAGGCCGCCCGAGCTGCCCTGTGTCTGGAAGTGGTTGATGACCGGCACCTCAATGCCGTCGAGCTAGTACACGTTTTTGTTGGGCGCGCCGCCGCGGATGACGATGGTGTTGCGGAAGGCCGCCGTGCCGCCCGTGCCCCCCCGCCTACATTGGGCAGCGTCTGCACCACCTTCGAGATGTCGAAGTTGCCGCCGGGGTTAGAGCGGATTTCCTCGGTGTTGATGCGCGGCACGCTGAGCGGCGTTTCATCAGCAAGCGGATTTACGTGGGAAAGCAGTGTTGTGTCGAAGCCTACCGGTCGAGGTAGCGAACCCCCGTCAGCTCCTCGCTGACCCGCCACAGCCGGGCCGCAATACGTTCGTCCCGGGAAGCGTCGTCTGACTCCACGCGGGTGGGGTGGCCCCGCAGCTGCTGAAACCCGTCCGGCCCGATAAACTCGCCGCCCTTTAGGTCTTCCGCCAACGCCGCGTACAGGATGGGCAGGGCTCCCTGGCTGGCGGGTTGCAAGAAGAGGCTGCCCAAGGGCCGAATCAGCGCCGGGAAATACTGGTCCAGGTTGGTCTTGGCCAGCCCCGGATGCGCCGCCACTGACCGGGTGCGGCCACCGGCGGCCAACCGGCGCTGCAGCTCGTAAGCAAACACCAGGCAAGCCCGCTTGCTTTGGCCGTAGGCTTTGCGCCGGCTGTAGCCCCTTTGGGCCTGCAAGTCGTCGAAGTCAATCCCGGCCCATTTGTAGGACAAGCTGCTGACCGTGACGACCCGGGCGCCGGGCGTCGCGGTCAGCAACGGCAGCAGTAAGCCGGTGAGGGCAAAATGGCCCAGGTAATTAGTGGCCAGCTGGCTCTCGAAGCCGTCTTCGCTCACCGCATAGGGCGGCATCATGATGCCCGCATTGTTGATGAGCAGGTTCAGCTGGTCGTAGTGAGCGCGCAGGTGCGTCGCGAATTCGCGGACCGAGCGCAGACTGCTCACGTCCAGCCGCATAGTTTCCAGGCTGGCGGTAGCGCAGGCCGTCAATATCTTCGATCTGGCGGCGGCGGCTTTTTCCAGGTTCCGGCAGGCCAGCACCACCCGGACCCCGTGCCTGGCCAGGGCCAGGGCGGTTTCGTACCCCACGCCGCTGTTGGCCCCGGTCACCACGGCAACACTGCCGGGCTGCGCGGGCACCTGTTCTACGTTCCACTTGCGGTCCATCGGTCGGGCGCTTAAAATACGCTGTAGAGCTTGATGGCGACGGGCTGCGCGGCCGGGCCGTAGTCAATCAGCGCCGACTCAAACCTGGGCTCGCCGAAGGGCTTGTAGTTGTTGCCAAACCCGATGGGCTCCTTGGGAATTTGCAGGAAATTCATGCCCAATTCGCCGTTCCCGTTGGTGTCCTGGTAGATGGAAACGGCGTACTTGCCGTAGGGCACGGCAAACAGGGCCTTTTTGATATTCTCATCGGGCGCTAACGTCACTCGCCGGAAGGGCTTTTTCAGCCACTCTGCTTTGGTGTTGTATATTTCAACGACCACTTTGCCGTTGTTTTTTTCGATGTTCAAGATTTGAATTTGCAGCGGGGCTTGCTGAACCAACGGCTTCGAGGCCGCCAGTACCGTGGCCAGCAGGAGCAGTATAAACAGAGAAGTGGGGTGGCGTAGCATGGTGCTTTTTTGACTTTATGGGTGAAGACGCTCCTCAAGTGGCACCGGCCCTACGTTGAGGTTCACAAAGGTCAGGCGCGCCCCCGCCTTTTCGTCGGCAGGAACCGTGCGCTTATTCGGACAAACCTTGCCAAAACGTGTTTCGGTATTCGGTGGGCGTTTGCTGTGTCACCTGCCTGAACAAACGGCCGAAATAGGACGGGTCGGCAAAGTTGAGTTCCACCGCAACCTGGGCTATATCCTTCGAACGGTCCTGCAACAGCACTTTGCTCCGCAAAATCACCATTTCGGTGATGTGCTGCTTGGGAGGCTTGCGGGTCAGCTGATTCACGCACCGGTTCAGGTAATTCTCCGACACGGCCAGGGCATCCGCATAAAACGCCACCTCCCGGTGGGTGGTCACATGCTCATACACCAGCTCCTTGAAGCGCATGGTGATTTCCGACGGCCGGTTGGGCTGGCACAGGGTGGTGGCCGAGGCCTGCGCCACCTTCAGCACCATCGCCCGCAGCAGCGCGCATTGGATTTCTTCGGCGTATCCCTGCTCGCCCGTCTGACTCAGGATGAGTTCACAGCACTGGCCCAGCCAGGCCATGTCGGCGGCAGAAACCGCGTGTTTGGGATAAAACGTGAGGCGGTGCAGCAGCGCGCTGTCCGCAAAAATGCGGGGGAGGAGCGCATTTTCCAGGTGGATGTAGTATCCCTGGGTGCCTTCGTCGATGGACTTGATGGCGTTCAGGTGGCCCTCCCGGATGAAGAGCACATCATTGGCGTGCAGGTCCAGGGTTTCGTTGTCTACCTGCTGCTGCCCCCCACCCGTCAGAAAAAGCAGCAGAAAGCTGTACTCGGCCTTGAAAAGCGGGGTCGGGGGCTTGATGCGGGCGACGGCCAACGACAGCGGGTATACCTGGACGGCGCTCTGTTGAAACGTAAAGGCGTCGGCCGGAGAATCTAAATAGCGGTCCACAAACCGCTCCAAGGTGACCACATCGTAGTTTTTACGGCTCATGCTCGTTGCGTGGCGGCCGACGAGGGCCGAGGGTACTAATTTGCTACAAAGGTCGCCTGGCAGCAGCTGCCCGCTTTACCGCACTACTTTTTCAGAAATTTCTACTCCCGTAAAGCCCAGAATTTCCCCTATTTGTTTGACAACCCCTCATTACCCACGCATCCCCAAGATGCTTGTTTGTTAACAATCTCTTCACGGGGGCGGAGTTGCCCCGTGCTCCCGCACTGCGTTGGAAGAATAACCAGCGTTATTGCTTCCCGCTGCAGAAATGGGGGCTTCGTTACATTGTGCAGCGAAGTGTGCTCAGGGCACCATTACCACCCAACGAATGAGATTCATGAGCCAACGGATGCTGCCCACCTTGCTGGTTCTTGGACTCGCTGGTTTGTCTTCCTGTTCATCCCCTAATTCCGAAAAGAAGGTGCCGGAACGTGTACGGCCAATTACCAGACAACGGCAATTGGTACAGGTTAAGGGCACTTTTGTCTCATTTGGCATTCAAACATTCATGCGCATTAGCTGCTCGGCCTTTGAGAAGCAGTTTTCGAAGGCGAGGCCCTTTACGATTCAGGACACGGCACGTTTGCAGGCTATTGCACGGCGATTAGCGGCGTTGCAACCTGATACGGCGCACTTAGGAGTGGATGCTCGGGCCAAGGCCGTGCTCTTCTACAGCGACCGCACTCACGATACCCTGTGTATGGACCAATTCATCAGTGTGTACCGGGGCCGAAACCTCATGGCTGACACGCTACTGTACCAGTTGCTGGGCGTTAGACCCAAAGAGTAAAACCGTTCAGCGAAACGGTGGCAAGATAAACGCGCGCTGTTCAGTTGAAGTAGCATATTTTTAGCCCTTGTCCTGAACACGCGCACCCGTTACATGCCCGCTCGAAAGCCTACCAGACTCCAAGAACTGCGGACCGCCATAGACCGGGCCACTGCGGAAGGCAACGACGCGCTGGCAGCGGAACTCTCCCATGTACGGCACGCCGTCCGGACAAAAGCCGACCCGCTCGCCTTGGTGCCGTTGCTGGAGAACTCGACGAGCTACATCACCAAAGCCTTCGTCGCCGAAGTTCTGGGCGCGGCTGGCGACGTGCGGGTGCTCCAGCCGTTGATGCGGGCCGCGGCCCATCCGGCGAACGTGCGCCACACCTCGTGGTTTCTGTTGGCTTGTGCCCGCTACGATTGCTCGGCCCACCTGGCCTTTTTCGTGCGGTTCCTTTTGACCCGCACGGAGGCCGACGAAGGCATGGTGTCGGCTATGGAAGTGATCGAAGCCATGAAAGGCCCGTTTGCACCCGTGGCTGTCAAACGGGCCATTGTCAAACTGCTGCGCCCTACGCAACCGCTCCTGGCTGGGGACACGCAAGCGGAGCTCTTCCGTGTGCAGGCCGCCTACGCCCTGCTCGACACATATTTTGGCCAAGTCGACCGCGACTGGAAAAACGACGTGTAACCGCTCATGACTGTTTACTAAAAGGGTCCCGACAATAAAACGAGCGTTATTGTTGAGTAGGAGCAAGACGATAAATAGTGAACACCACCAACTTCGGCTTTGCTTCGTCCGTGGCCCCCACTTGCCATAACCCATTCCCCGTCTCCGTGTGGGGGGCCGCACGCACCTGAAGGGTTTTGCTGCGCAGGAGCCCGGTTTTCGGCAGGCGGTCCAACCGGATGAGGTCGTCGGTCCGGGTGTAGTGGCCACTCAGCTCCTCCGACGCGATAAAGGCCGCGTTCGTGTAGCGAAACGTCCCGTCGGCTCGAAATTCCAACAGGGTGCTGCCCACCCCGGAATCGTAGGAAGCGAACAGCACGACGGGGCTGGGCGGGGCTTCCGGTACGAAGTAGCGGAACAGGGCATGGCCCACAAACGCCAGCGAGGCGACCCCGACCACCCAAGCAGAAACAGAGAAGAATTTACGCATCTCGCGAAAGTAGTGCGGCCCGGGGCGTAGGATAGAGCCAGCAGTACAGTGTTCACGGAAACGGTCCGAATAGAATAACGAGCGTTAGAATACTTTTGGGGTATGAGTGTATCCGCATATTTTCGGCGAAACTTCAACCGCTTGTGCCCGATTCTGCTGCTGCTGGGAGCCTACTGGGCTTATGGGGCCTACGAGCGCCACCGCCTGCGCAGCTACGGGGCCCCTTACAACCCGGTCCGCCAGCGGCTTGGCCTCCCCCTGGTAGGGGCCGACTGGCAAGAAGTGCGCTCCGACGACGCCATCGACTTCGTGAATCCGAATTCAAAGGCGGCACACACCCGAAAACGGGTCGTGGTCTCCTGGAAAGGGGTGGTCGAAGAAGCCGATTTGGTCATCTTGCCCATGGAAAAGGGCACGTTGGATATGATTTATAACGGGCGCGGCGGGGCCTCTTCCGCAACGCTATACAAGGCCCACAGTGCTGTGCAGATGCCTTACATGCAGGCCATTGATACCTTAAAGAAGTACCACCTGGGGCCGTAAAGAGGCGGGGCCGCTCGTTTTTGGCCAATAGTCAAAAACAGGCGCCGACTGCCTCCACCTTAGAATGCATCGGTTCATTCAAACGGTCCGAAGGTAAACGAGCTAACCGCCAGTAGCTGCCGCTAACGAACGTGGCTGAGCGACTAGGAACACTCCCCGGCCT